>DUEJ01000003.1 GCA_011192175.1 Thermoflexia bacterium | reverse complement strand
CAGTATTTTGTCGAATTGACCGGGCAGGCGGCCGTGACGTATAGCCTTAGCATCGAGACCTGGCAGGATTCCTCCCTGACCAACTCGGAGGTTTTCACCCAGGCCATCACGCCTGGGGAGACCCAGGGCAGCCAGATAACCTTGAGCGCGCCGGGCGGCGCCATCGGCTTCAATGCCACGTCACCGGCCCCCTCTCCAACGACCGAAATCACCGCTGCTGTGAAGTTATCGGGGTTAGTCGGTACCTCTGCTGAGGCGGCTTTCACCGTCGCTGAAGTGGGCGGGCAGCAGTCGCTCCAGAATGTGGCTGTTTCCGCTACTGACCTGATGGATCAGTTGGGTGGAGTCATATCAGGCACGCAACTCATCATCACGCCCGGCAGTTTCACTGTGGCTGCTGGTGGCAGCCAGGAGGTGAACGTCCAGATTAATCTGACGGACGTGGCGCCAGGTGTGTATCAGGGCGGGCTTGTCCTTACATCCGACAGCGGCGGCACATATAGAGTGCGGCTCACACTGGAGGGTGAGTTCCACCACCTGTACCTCCCCCTCATCCTGCGCAACCACTGACCTCAAAAAAACAAATACCCGGCCTCTCGACAGAGACCGGGTATTTCTATACCCCCCGTGTACGCGGTGTAGTTACGCAGCCTGGGCGTTCCCGGCCCAGGTACTATTCCACCTCACACCGGCGTCAACGGATCAAACATCTTGGCGTACTCCTGCAATGCGAAGCGATCCGTCATCCCAGCGATGTAATCGCAGACCACCCGCTCCAGCGAGCGCGCCGCCAACTTCGCTTGCTCCTCACGCGGCAGCTGCCGCGACTCCTTGACGTAGGCCGCAAAGAGCGCCGCCAGCACCCGTCCCGCCTTTGCTTGCATCCGCATCACGTGGGGATGATAGTACATATTCTCGTAGAGGAATTGCCGCAGTTCTCGCGTCATCTCCGCCACGTCCGGTGAATGTCCCACCACATTTTCCGGCAGAGCACGCACCTCGTCTGGCGATGTGACGCCAGCCTCCCGCAGACGTCACGCCGTGGCCTCATTTCAACAAACGCTCGTAGTCGTCGTGGCTGCCAATCCAATACCAAAGCACCGTGTCGCCGGCGAGAAAACCAAGAACCCGGTAGTCGCCGCTCACGCGCGCGGAATAAATTGGTTCTTCGTTGTCCACTCGCTTGAAATGCAAACTTGGATAGTGGGGATTTAGCTGCCACATTCGATGAGCCTTTCTGGCCCGCCGTTGCACGCTGCGGGGAAGACGCGCATAAAACTTCCAGAATTTCGGAGTCGCCCGTGATTTCATGCTGGCGCGAGCCGTCCATCTGGGGTGGTGGTTATGCCAGTCGTGCGTCCAGCACGGTAGTCATCGAGCGCTTCACGTGCCATTGCACGCATGACATGCTTCGCTTCCGGTTTGGCGAACGACTCGTCCCATTTTTCTTCGCTGGCGCGGATTCCTTCTTCCGTCTCGGTTTCTTCTTCGTCCGACCAGTCGTCGTAGCTTTTTCGAACGATCTGGAACTCGAGAAACCGCGCAAAATCGACGAGTTGCAGGACTCGTTCGGGCGGCAACTCGCGGATGATATTGATTACTGTTTGCTCGTGTGTCGAGGGTTGAAAAGCTGTTTGCATTTCCATCGTGTCGCCTCCAACGTCGCGTGATGCACAATTACTTTTTTGTTCACGTTCGCCATCCGCATTCGAGGCCATTTTATGTGATACTACGCGAAACGTCAAGCCACGGTCACATTCGTAGCCGGCACTCGCCTTTATCCACAACCAGCCAGACCTTATCTCACGCTGGCCGCGCTAACGGTTCGGTTCAGCCGCTTGGCGGTTGCGGTCGTGATCTTTTCCTCGTCACTCCAGGCCTCTCTTACGTCATCCCAGGCTAACCAACCAGCTCTTTGAGGACGCCCACCAACTGCTTGTAATTCGGCAAGTGAAACGAAACTTGGCCTGAAATGCTGCAAAACCAAAACGCCCTCACAAGGAGACTCGATAGCATTATCGGCTTCATGCGCTGGGTCTGAATTCCCAATCCTTGCCTCCCAAGAATCTCACTCTGATAATGCTTCGAACGCCTTCTCGCTTGCCTCTGCCAGTACCAGCACATCATCCAACCATTGCCGAAATCGCTTTCCGTTCATCCCCTGAGGACGCGCGCGCAACCATACCCTCTCAGGTTGCAGATATATCTCCCTGATCCCATACGCTTCTTGGTCAGCCAGCAAGCGCGCTATGGCCTCGCTACTCGCTGCGTCGTTCAGCAAGCGACCGGCTCTTTCCTCTTCCTGGGCATACACTTGTACACCCCGCAGTTCTGCTCCGGCCGCTTCCAACCGCTCACAATTCCCACAGTCCAGCAATGGCCTTCGCCATCCCATCGCCACCCGCATGCCAATGTCTGCTGCAACATAAACGTTCAGCTGCGCCGGTCTGATCCCTGACGAGGGCACGAAATAGACTTCCACTTCCCGTCCCTCAAGCACTCCCTGGTATTGTCGCCCAAACACCAGATAGCTCTTTGAAACCATTCCCGCCGACGCGAGGACCGGGTCCAAGACGCGCCCGGCTCGCAGAAATGTGGCAACCACATACAGAGCCAAACCAACGATGTAACCCGCTCCCAGGATGCCCGTCACTATGGCCGACATGAGATTCCGCCCTCTGCTCAAGGCAGGAGGAAACGGCTGGGGCAGAGGTAGCCAGATGATCATCAAGGCGCAGAGGAAGAGTAGGATGGGAGGAATCAGAAGCATCAACAGGATACGCAATCTCGTCACCTCGCCTTAACCTGGACAAGCCAGAACCAAAAATCTAACCACAGATTACACAAATTTTCACAGATTTTTTACTTTTTTCCGTGCTAATTCGTGAAATCCATGGTTAATTTTAACTCGACCACGCCAAGTCCCAGAGACCCAACTTAATTTTTTTTCTTGGCGTCTTTGCGGTAAGCTACCCTTTTCAGTGAAGTCAAACCTCACACCGGCGTCAACGGATCAAACATCTTGGCGTACTCCTGCAACGCGAAGCGATCCGTCATCCCGGCGATGTAATCGCAAACCACCCGCTCCAGCGAGCGCGCCGCCAACTTCGCTTGCTCCTCACGCGGCAGCTGCCGCGGCTCCTTGACGTAGGCCGCAAAGAGCGCCGCCAGCACCCGTCCCGCTTTCGCCTGCATCCGCATCACATGGGGATGATAGTACATATTCTCATAGAGGAATTTCCGTAGTTCCCGCGTCATCTCCGCCACGTCCGGTGAATGTCCGATCACATTTTCTGGCAGAGCACGCACCGCATCTGCTGATGTGACGCCAGCCTCCCGCAGACGTCGCGCCGTGGCCTCCACCTGGTCATGGATCAGCAGCCCGGTCAGGCGCCGCACCAACCGATGACGGAGCAGCTCGTCAAAGTGCTGCCCATCCCACTCCAAATTCTCCTGGAGCCGCGACCACCAGGCCAAGCCTGCCAACTGCTCCGGGCGTAACAGCCCCGCCCGCAGCCCATCATCCAGATCGTGCGCCGTGTAAGCCATCTCATCGGCTGGATTGGCGAGTTGCGCTTCCAATGAACCCCGCCGGTCGGGGCCAAAGCGTGCCGCATCAGAAACATCATATTCCGTCTCATGCTTGACCATGCCCTCACGGGTCTCCCAGGTGAGATTTAGACCCAGAAAATCTGGGTAACGGTGCTCCAACTGCTCCACGATCCGCAATGACTGTTTGTTATGGTCAAATCCGCCCTGCCCCGACATCAGTTGATTGAGAATGGCTTCCCCAGAGTGACCAAAGGGCGGATGACCCAGATCATGCGCCAGACAGACCGCTTCCACCAAATCCACGTTGGCGCCCAGCGCAGAGGCCAGCGAGCGGCCCACTTGCGCCACCTCCAACGTGTGCGTCAAGCGCGTGCGATAATAATCGCCCTCATGGTTCACAAAAACCTGCGTCTTGTATTCCAGCCGGCGGAAAGCAGTGGTGTGCAAGATGCGATCTCGATCCTGCTGAAAAAGTGTACGATACCCCGGTTGGGGTTCAGGATAGTCCCGCCCCTGGCTGTTTTGAGCTCGTAAAGCATACGGCGCCAGAGAATTATCTTCATTTTGTTCTAAAACAGCACGTGTGTAAAGCATGATTTCATACCTCCCAATTAAATTAGTGATTAGTGAAAAGTGTGTCGTCCTGGATTTGCCTATCAAATTACATTTGACAAAGCACTAGTCCACGTAGGTGGACTTCGCAAAGGTAGCCGCGACTTCAGTCGCCAGGTTGACTAGCTCAGCTGCACGGCCAAAATACTGATTACCAGAGCGACAAAGAGTACCATCAAGAGGAAAATGACCCCGTGCCGTTCCAACCACATTGGTTCCACAAAATAGTTAGAAACCCAGAGGAACAATCCCGCCGCCAGACCAATGCCGCCCAGAACGCCTAACGTGTAAAGCAACGCCGTCTGCATCAAGCGCGGCAAATCCACTGTGATCACCAACCGTCCCAAGAGCGCGATGGAAAAACGGCTCCCCAAGAAAGCATATCCGCCGGCGATCAAGAGCCCGGCTAAAATCATATACGCCCCAAAGCGCTTACGTCGGCCGTTTTCCAGCCACCAGGTGACGCTACCCAACACGGCGAGGCTTAGCGCAAAGGTGAATACGATGATCGAGAGAAATTTAATAGCCATGGCAGCTCCTCGGAGTAAGTAAATAGCAAGTTTCTAAAGTAATGATATGCGAGATAATGCCAACGTCAAGATTAGTCGGGTAGTCAGATAGTCCGCTAGTCCGCAGCGAAGTTGACATTAACAGTTATAATAGGCGCTATGAAAAAACAACGCTTACAGAAGATTTTGGCCCATGTTGGCTACGGTTCGCGCCGTAGCTGTGAAGAGCTCATTACGGCCGGACGAGTCGCTGTGGATGGCGAAGTTGCCACTCTGGGAGATCAAGCCGACCCTACTGAGCAACAAATTACGTTAGATGACAAACCGATCCGCGTTGCACGTCCCCAACACATCTACGTGATGCTCCACAAACCGCGCGCCGTCATCTCCACAGTCAGCGACCAGCATGGTCGCCGCACGGTGCGGGATTTGATCGCCCTGCGCGGACGTATCTATCCCGTAGGCCGGCTGGACGCCAAGAGTGAGGGGCTGATCCTGCTCACCGACGACGGACAGCTGACCCAACAGCTCACCCACCCCAAATATAAACATCCGCGGGTTTATCGCGTGCTGGTCAGCGGAAATCCCACCGAGCAGACCCTCGCAGAATGGAAAAAGGGAATCGTGCTCAGTGGAAAGCGGGTGCGTTGCGATGCTATCGAGGTAGAGCAGCGGCGCGAAAGGCGCACCTGGCTCCGGATCACCGTCCACGAAGGCCGCAAACACCTGGTTCGGCGACTCGTCGCCGCGCTGGGACATCCGGTCCAACGCTTGATCCGCGTGCAGATGGGTCCTATCCGGCTGGGGAACCTCAAGCCGGGTGAGTGGCGGCACCTCCGTCCGCGTGAAGTGGAGGCCCTGCTGGCCGAGATCAACCCGGAGAAGAAAAAGCCCCGCAAAAGAAAAAAACGCCGGTAAAACCCGGCGTCCCTCGCAATTCAAGAAATCATCCACAGGTTTTTGTTAAGCCTGTGGATTATAATGAGGAGCAACGACACCATGTGCATACCAGCAACTATTGCTATTGACGGGCCAGCTGCTTCAGGCAAAAGCACCATCGGCTATCATCTGGCCCGCAAATTGAACTATCTCTACTTAGATACCGGCATCCTCTACCGCGCTGTGACCTGGGCCGCTCTGGAACGCGATATTTCCATCACCGACGCAGACGCGGTGGTGGCGCTCGCCAGCCACCTGGATATCCAAGTTCTGCCGCCTGATAAAGCCGATGGCCGTCAAGCCACCATCCAAGTGGACGGGGCAGACGTTACTTGGGAATTACGCACGCCGGCGGTGGATAAAGCCGTCTCCCCAATCTCCACCTACCCCGCAGTGCGGCGGATATTGACCGCGCAGATGCGCCAGATCGGCCAATCCGGCCGAGTGGTGATGGTAGGGCGGGATATCGGGACCGTAGTGCTGCCCCACGCCGAGCTAAAACTCTACGTTGTCGCGACGGCGGAGGAACGCGCGCACCGGCGGCAATTGGAACGGCAAGCGCAGGGTAAGACCACCTCTTACGAACAGATGTTGGCCGAAATCCGTCGCCGCGACCAGATAGATAGCCACCGTAAATCCGCCCCCCTCAGAGCCGCCGCTGACGCCATCCACTTTAATAACACCCAAATGTCCATTCCCGAGATGTTCCGGGCGGTGGAGGAGTTAGTAATCGGGGAGTAGCGATTAGGGATTGAGGATTGGGGAATTAGGTGGCAACCCATTTGCGGCACGGTCCCTGGCCAGGGTAGTTCCTGCAGGAGACTGGCCGCTACTCCCTAATCCCTGCTCACTGCTCCTCAAGCCCTTCGACTACAAGACCAAAGACTATCCGACTATTTTCAGAGGAGCCATCATGTGCCTTTGGTACACCAACGACCACGAAAATATTTCACTAACACCTTGGTCTGGAAGTAGACTTGTGACTTTAGACTTTTGACTTGCGACTTTAGACTTATTCTCAGAGGAGAGCCTACAAATGTCAGCACCACAACTTACCATCATTGGCGGCGGGCCGGGAGGTTACGTCGCTGCGATTCGCGCCGCGCAGTTAGGAATGCAGGTCACGCTCATTGAGCGCGATAAACTAGGCGGGGTCTGTCTCAACTGGGGCTGCATCCCCACCAAATCCCTCCTACGGAACGCGGAGGTCGCCCGCTTGTTGGGCGCAGGGCGCAAATTCGGCTTTAGCGCGGATAACGTGACGTTGGATTATAGCGTGGCCGTGAAGCGGAGTCGTAAAATCTCCGCCCGGCTCGTCAAAGGCGTCGACCTGCTGCTACGCAAAAACGACGTTGAGGTTATTCAGGGGCAAGGGCAGTTGGTCACGCCTCACACGGTAGCGGTGACGCTCAACGCGGGCGGCCAACGCGCAGTGGAATCCGAGGCCATCATCTTAGCCACCGGCTCTCGCGCCCGCACCATCCCCAACGTGACGGTGGACGGCGAGCGCGTGCTCACCGCCCGCGAGGCGTTGGAACGCCGCACGCTGCCTGTTTCCGCCATCATCATCGGCGCCGGCCCCATCGGCCTGGAGTTCGCCACCATCTGGAGCTCCTACGGCGCGGACGTGACCGTCGTCGAAATGCAGGCGCAAATCCTCCCCGTTGAGGACGCGGATGCCGCGCAGCAACTGGCGCGCGCGTTGCGCCGCCAACGGATCAAGACGCATACCTCCACCCGCGTAGAAAGTGTCACCAGCGATGCGGACGGGGTGCATGTCCAAGTGAGCGGCCCGCGAGGTGCAAAAACCTTGACCGCCGACATTGCTCTCATCGCCACCGGCGTGCGGCCCAACAGTGAAGAGCTCGGGCTGGCGGCGGCCGGCGTAGCGACCAATCGTGGTTGGGTCACGGTTGATGAATTCATGCGCACCAACATCGCTTCTGTCTACGCCATCGGCGACCTGAACGGCATCCTCCCGCTAGCGCACGTCGCCTCTGCGCAAGGCATCTTGGCTGTGGAACACCTGGCCGGCGAGCAACCCGCCCCCTTCAACGTAAACGCTATTCCACGCGGTACTTACACCAGCCCGCAAGTCGCCTCCTTCGGCCTCAACGAGGCACAGGCCCAAGAGCAGGGTTTAGCGGTAGCTGTGGGCAGCTACTCATTCTTAGCCAACGGCAAGGCGCTGGGATTGGATGAAACCCTGGGCTTCGTCAAAATCGTTGCGGAGCAGGAGAGCCAACGGTTACTCGGCGCCGTCATCGTCGGGCCAGAGGCGACGGAATTGCTGCCAGAACTGGTCTTGGCGCATCATGCGGGCCTGACGCCCGCCGATATCGCGCACACCGTCCACGCACACCCCACGCTCAACGAAGTAACGATGGAAGCGGCACATAACGTCTTCGGGAAAGCGATCCACAGCATCTAGCTGCCTTTTTATAACCAAGGTCAATTGTGATACACTGGGCACAGGAAAAGGGAATTATCTGAGTTATACTACACTATGATAGGAGCTGAATATGGTCTACACAACGTTGGATGAAACTAAGATCAAAGACTTGTTCAAGCAGGCCTTTGAGGAATTGTTCCAAGAACGAAAAGACTTGTTCTATGAGTTGGTGACAGAAATCATAGAGGATTCCGCTTTGCTGAGAGCCATAAAGGATGGTGAGGAAACAGCGATAGTTAGCAGAGAAGAGGTATTTCAAGTCTTGGAGAGGATGTCTTGAAAGTCGAATTCAAGAGAAGTTTTGTCAAAGACCTGGAGCGAGTGAGGCACAAAGGTCTCAAGAAGCGAGTGAAGCAGATAATAACGCAGATCGAAGAAAAGCAGACACTTCAGGAAATAGGAAATGTCAAGAGGTTACGAGGCGGCGAGCGATATTACCGAATCAGGATGGGAGATTACCGCCTCGGTTTGATGCTGGAGGAAGACATGGTTATCTTTGTTCGGTTCTTGCATAGGAAGGATATTTATCGGTATTTTCCATAGCTACTTGAAATACTGTAGTGAGAATTTGGCAGATCAAGCGAAACTGCCAAATTTTTAGGACACTGACCAGCGCGGATGAACGCGGAAAGGGAAAAAAATCTGTGTTCGTCTGCGCTCGTCCGGGTCCTATCACCCGAAACTGCCAAATTTTTAGGACGCAGATCAGCACGGATGAACGCGGAAAGGAAAAAAATCTGTGTTTGTCTGCGCTCGTCCGGGTCCTATCACCGGAAACTGCCAAATTTTTTTTTCACCACGGAGGCACGGAGAACACAGAGGATTAAAACTTAATTTCTTTCTCAGTGCCCTCCGCGTCTCCGTGGTGAGCTACCTTTTCCAGGGGAACCATGATTGGAATCTTCAATGTCAATAAACCGCTCCACGCGACATCGCACGATGTGGTCGACGCCCTGCGGCGGCTGACGGGCGTGCGGCGCATCGGGCATACCGGGACTCTAGACCCCCTGGCGACCGGGGTACTGGTACTCTTGGTCGGCCCGGCCACGCGACTGGCGCGTTTTCTCGCCGGCGCTGCCAAGAGCTACCGCGCTGTGATCCGGTTGGGCGGCGCGACCGCCACCTACGATGCGGAGAGCGAGATTCTGGAACGCCGGCCGGTCAGAGCTGATCAAGCCACCCTCGCCGCGGCCCTGGATAATTTTCGCGGGGAGCTCGCGCAAATCCCGCCGATGTATTCAGCGATTAAAATCAAGGGGCAACCGCTCTACAAACTGGCGCGCCGGGGAGAGGAGATAGCGCGCCCCGCGCGGTCAGTGACCATTCACGAGCTGGAACTCTTGGCCTGGGAGAGTCCCGACCTTACCGTAGACGTCCGCTGCTCAGCGGGGACCTACATCCGCAGTTTGGCCCACGATTTGGGCGCGGCGCTGGGCTGTGGCGGGCATCTGCGCTCGTTGGTACGCACCGCCGTGGGAGAGTTTCAATTGGCGGATAGCTACACCCTAGAGGAATTAAGCGCGCTAGCTGCGGAAAACCGGCTGCGCGAGGCCCTTCTCCCGTCCCAAACCATCCTCTCCGCGCTACCCGTAGTGGAGCTCACCTCCGCACAAGTAGCGGATGTCCGCTATGGACGGCAAATTACGCTAGAAGCCGCCCCCGCCGCCGCGCAACTGCAAGCGCACAATCCCCAGGGAGAATTGGTAGCGCTGCTCGTTCCCATCCAAGAACGTTGGCGACCGAATTTGGTGCTCTCTGCAAATTGAGGGGATGCTGAAAAAACAGGAATTTTACCGCTAAGGCGCAAAGGCGCGAAGATTTGAAAATTATTTCACATCTACTCAGCCACCCTACCAAACTCCAGGACGGATGCAGATTCTCGCAGATAAAATCAAAATCAGCGATTAGCACTCCAACAAGCCGTGGCCAAATCGCTCGCCTGAATACTAACGTTCATGTTTTGCACCGCTAAGGCGCAGAGCACGCTGAGTTTTCAGCGCTTCTTCTTTGCACGTCCTCGGAAGACCAGGCGCAACGGCGTCCCTGGAAAGGGGAAAATTTCCTCGCGAATTACGTTCTCCAAATAACGCCGATAAGAAAAATGTATCAAACTGGAATCGTTAACAGAGAAGATAAAGGTAGGCGGTTCAATCTCCAGTTGGGTAACTTGATAGAGCTTCATCTGACGTCCGCGCTTGCTGGGCGGCGAATGTCTATCAATGGCCTCGCGGATCACATCATTAAGCAATGAGAATTCAATCCGCGTCTGCCGCGCCGCGACCACGTCCAACGCGGTGGGAATAACCTGCTGCACCCGGCGTCCTGTCAGAGCAGAAATGAAGAGGATCGGAATATAGGGCATGAATTTGAGATCCTCGCGGATTTCCGTATCCACCAGCAGCCCATTCTGCTTAACGGCTAGATCGACAGCGTCCCATTTATTTACCAAGACCACTACGCTGACGCCTTGTTCCACGATAATACCGGCAATATGTGCGTCTTGTGTCGTAATGCCCTCTACCCCATCCAAGAGCAGCAAAGCCACATCGGAGCGTTCCGCCGCTTTGATGGTGCGTAACGTGCTGTACCGTTCCACCCCCGGGGCGATTTTGCCCCGGCGCCGTAGACCAGCCGTATCAATCAGGATGATCTTTTCACCCTCCCAAACCAGCTCCGTATCGAGTGCATCGCGCGTGGTGCCGGGCACCGGGCTAACGATAGCGCGCTCCTGTCCCAACAAAGTGTTGAAGAGTGTGGACTTACCGACGTTGGGGCGACCCAGGAAAGCAATCCGCACCGCATCTTCTACGACCGGCTCCTCCTCTATGGCCGGTAAATGGGCCACTACCACATCCAATAAATCCGCTACCCCGAAACTATGGATGGCCGAGATAGGATAAACTGTTCCCAGCCCCAGCTCATAAAATTCCAATGCTTCCTGCCGGCGCCGGGCATTGTCGGCTTTGTTCGCCACCACCAATATCGGTTTATCGGCTTGGTAAAGCAACTCCGCGACTTCCCGATCCGCGCCGGTGATGCCCGTAATCGTATCCGTCAGAAACAAGAGCACGTCGGCTTCAGCGATCGCCTGCTCGGCCTGCTGCCGGATCAGAGGGATAAATTCCGCCGAATCTTCCAGCAACGGTTGGCTGGTGAGTGGCCGGCGTCCTTCATCCACCGTCTGGGGCAAGATCTCAATCCCGCCGGTATCCACCAGCATGAAATCCCGGCCCTCCCATTCGGCCAGAGCCATCACCCGATCACGAGTAGTACCGGGAATATCACTCACCACCGCGCGGCGTTCACCAATGATACGATTAAAAAGCGTAGATTTTCCCACATTGGGACGTCCTACAATAGCAACATACGGTTTAGACATTATTTTTCAGAGCTCCCTGGTTGACGCCAGTCCTACCACGAATAATCCTAGCAAAATATGGGCGCCTCTTCATTTCTCGCGGGGGTCTCGCTGGCGCCCGGCAGTATAAATGTAAAGCTACTGCCTTTTCCGGGTGCGCTATCCACCCAAATACGCCCTTTATGCTTCTCGATCACCGATTTCACGATGGCCAATCCCAAACCGGTACCTTGGATAGCATCGTTTTCTGATGTGCGGACGCGATAAAAGCGCTCGAAGATATGGGATTGTTCATCCAACGCAATACCAAAACCGTTATCCAGCACGCTGAAAATGATATGGGACCCTTCGCGGCGGGCTTGCATACGCACCCAGCCGCCGGCGCGATTATATTTGATAGCGTTGCTCAACAGATTTTCCAGCACTTGCCGTAACCGGCGCTGGTTCCCTAACACTGCCAGCACCGGCTCAGTCTCCCAGGATAGCGTGATATCCGCCGCCACAGCTTGCGGTAACAGCGCTTCTCCCACCTCTTCCAAGAGCAAATCCAACCGCATATTGTGCATTTCTAGATTATAACCAGCCTCAATTCGCCCAATATCCAACAGGTCGGTGATTAATTGGGTGATATAAGTGAGACTGCGTAGCGCTTTATCAATAAACTTCTCTTGCACGCTGGTCAAGGGCCCCACGCGACTCAATAGCTCAACATAACCCTGGATGGTGGTCAAGGGCGTGCGCAAGTCATGCGAGACGGTGGAGACAAATTCAGATTTCAGGCGATCCAATTCCTTCAGATGGGTGATGTCTTGCATCACAACCACCTGTCCCACTCCTGGCACCGTAGTCAGTTGTGCATTAAAAACTTGTCCACCCTCCAATGCAATCTCCGCATGAGCACACTCCGCATCAGTGGCAAACAAATCAATTAGATCGGCGTGATCAAGCGCAGCTTGCAGAGAGACTCCTTGCGCTGTAGCGGGGATATTGAAAGTATCCGCCGCAGCCTGACTCCACAAGAGGAGCTGATTTTGCTCATCGGTGATCAACACTACGTCTGTAGCCTGTTGTAAAATCGAGCGTAGGCGTGATTGTTCAGTCTCCCGGGCTTCAAAGAGCCGGGCATTCTCCAGCGTGATTGACGCAAAATCCGCCAGTGTGGATAGAGTAAAGAGCTGCGATTCAGTAAAGGCGAGATCGCGCGTGCGGTTGATCACGGCCAACACACCCGCGTTTCTGCCATCAGATCCTCGCAAAGGCACATAGAGCAGCGCGCTCGCCAGATAATTGGTAGCGATCTTCGTCTTCCGATGCAACATCACCGGGCGGCCGGAACGGATCACGCGCCAGGCAACAGAGTCGGAGACCTCCTCATGGAAACGCTCCACGTTCTCGGCGGTCATATTCTTAGCCGCCCGCAAATAGAGAGTCCCCTCCTCGCACAAAAGAATAAAACCCTCTTCTGCCTGAGTCAGATTGACCGAGACAGACACCACCCGCGAGAACACCGCTTCCAAATCCAGCGTAGAAATAATAGATTTCCCCACAGTGTAGATTGTGTTAAGCTCTTGCAACCGTTGGTTGAGAGCGTGATTAGCTCGCGCCAGATCCGCCTGTAGATGCACTGGCTCTGGGCGTTGCCGGAGCAGAACATTCTCCACCAAGGTCCGGTTATCCGGGGTAACGAAAGGCGGGACTAGCACTCCCCGCAGCTCTAGTTGTGAGAGGAATGGATTGAGCAGGTGAAAATCGGTCAAATCAGTTAACAGCGCCAGTAGAGGAATACCTTCAAGTAACTCCAGTATCCGTGACACGTCTTGCTCTTGAAGCCAAGCCAGATCCAGCAGAGCCAAAGATGGGTGTGTCTCTTCCTGCAACTCTGATAAATGGATGATAACGTACCTATCTGGCAACAACTGCCGGGCGAGCTGCCGAAACGGATCGCCCCCTAGCATTAGAATACGCGGTTCTAGCATCTCTTTCCCCCACCCAAAGAACAGAAAAATTAACGGGTCTTTGGGACTCTACGTGGACCTGAAACAACGTCTTTGCTCTCACCCAAGCCAATCATAACCCAGAATAGGCCTGGCGCAACCAAAACATCACTTTTATCTGGGCTGATGCGTAGTATAGTTGACTAATAAAATCACCCCAAGGAGGTGTACGCATGACACTTTTAATTCGTTGGGCCATTAGCTCGTTTTCGCTCTTTGCCGCTGTCTGGATGGTGCCGGGTATTCACGTGTCGGAGGCGGGTTGGGCCGTCTACGCGGTGATGGCAGTGGTGTTGGGACTGGTTAACGCTTTTATCCGTCCCTTGCTGAAGGTGCTCACTTGCCCCCTCATCGTCTTGACGCTAGGTCTTTTCACCTTGATAATCAACGGTGTCGCTCTCTGGATAGCTGCCCTGTTGGCTAATAGTTTCTTTGGAGTAGGCTTCTACATTGATGGTTTCGGGGCCGCCTTTTTGGGCGCGTTGATCGTCAGCATCGTGAGCGTAGTCCTCAACGCCTTTGTCAAAGATGAGGATGATTAACCATCAACGTAAGGTTGAAGCGGCCACAGCTCCACACGACTGAAGTAAACTCTGTCCATGTAGGTGGATAAACGACCAGTGGACCTCCGGTAACATACTTCAGTATGTGTCGGCTAGTAGGAGATCGGCCACCGCGCAACACGACTAAAGTCGCTTCCCGAGGCGCGTTGCGCCGGGCGTCACCCTACGGCGACGCGCTAGTCCTCTAGCCACGTAGGTGAACAGCCGACGGTTAGCCTCCGGGAGCCTACTGCACAATAGGCGTGCTGGGGAGACCTTACTGCTACTCATTTTGCGCTTGACAAAGTACTAGCTGATTAAAAGTATTCTATCGTTTTACCTAAGGAGCCAGCAAATGCCACTGAGCAGAACCACCTTTTGGATCCCCCTAGCATTGATCATCATAATTCTGACCGGTTGTAGCAATCCCACACCGACAACCAGCCCCAGCACGCCAACCGCGCGCCCCACCGGCACCGCGACTACACGTCCTTCTCCCACGTTAGCCCCGACTGCGACATCTACCCTGGCCCCCAGCGCTACTCCAATTCCCTCCGCTACGCCCACCACCGCGGTCAGCGCCACTCCCACGGAGATTATCACGCCGACCGCCACGGCGACGCCGGTGCCCACCGCAGATGATAGCGTCCCCATCGGGGGATTAGACGCGGACTCCGGCGACGGCGTGACAATCAAGGGGCAGGTCATCGCCACCGCGAGCTTCTCAAAGGGCTTCAAATTCACGGTAGATGACGGTACCGGGCAGCTCACCTTGTTGCTCTGGCATACGACCTACGACGAAACCCCGGCAGCTCCGCGTCTCAACGTCGGCGCGACGGTCCGCGTGACGGGCAAAATTGGCGCCTACGAGGGCGAGCTCCAGATTACGCCTTATGGCGGCACCGACGTGACCGTGCTGCGCGGTGGCTATGCGGCCGCGGCCTGTGACGCGAGCGCGATTGGAGAGCACTTAGGCGAAAGAGTGGCTATCACCGGGCAGGTTTCCCGCGTGGAAGCGGCCGGCAGCAATGCTGTCAAGGTGTACATCACTGATGAGAGCGGCGAGGTCCTGGTCTTCATCTGGAATAGCGTCTTAGATCGCATCCCCAACGCCAACCCCGCGCTGGGCACCCTAGGCACCCCGGTGCGCGTCACCGGCGTAGTTGCGGAGTACAAGGGAACTTTGGAGCTTATCCCCACGCTCCCCTACGATGTGGAAGTGCTGCCCTAAGTTCGCTAGCGGCTGGCGGCGAGCCAGCTTTTCCAGCGGAGTCAACTATGTTGATGAGTGAACCACATATAACCAGAGAGTAGCTATCCTATGCATTACCTATTCAAACATGTGTTGCTACGCGACGTAGCCTACAATATGCAACTACGTCAACAGTTGCAAAGAATACACTGGCTAGCTGCCACGGGGATAGAAGAGCTCCACGCGGAAAATATAGCTCCCCACTATGCTGAACTAGCCCATCATTATGAAAAAGCAGGATGGGGAGAAAAAGCCATCCGATATTGGCAGCTGGCCGGTGATTATGCCAAAGAAAATTATGCTCTGGACGAGGCGCGCACCTATTATCAAGCCGCGCTAGCCTTACAATCATCCGCCGCAAGTTTTCCCCTCCCCTCAGCCTTCTGGGCCATGATATATGCAGCCCTAGGGGAAACCTTGAGATGGCAGGCGCGCTTTACCGAGGCTCTCCAAGCATATCAGAATATGCGCCAGCTAGCGGAGGCCAGCAATGATCTACCGTTGCTCGCTAATGCCTGGAATCATCTATCGGAAACCCAAGACGTTCAAGGAAATTATCGCCTGTCACAAGAGAGTGCGGAGAGAGCGGAGGAAATTGCCCTGGCGGCCAGCTCAGAGCTTGAGCTAGCCCATGCCTGGATCAATAAAGGGTTTGCGCTCTTCAGAATGGGGCGGCTAACTGAGGCGTTAGATCTAGGTAAACAAGTCCTAGAACTAACTACAAAACTAAAAGCTAAAAAG
This sequence comes from Thermoflexia bacterium, assembly GCA_011192175.1. Taxonomy (GTDB): domain Bacteria; phylum Chloroflexota; class Anaerolineae; order B4-G1; family SLSP01; genus G713. Next base: position 42,735 of record DUEJ01000003.1, on the reverse strand, counting down.
ATGATTCACCGAAGTCTCGGTTTACTGGGTGGCGTCCACGATATACAAGGAAATTATCAAGAAGCAGCCAGCTATCAGCGAGCAGCCCTGACAATCTGCCGCCAGCTGGGAGATTCCCAACGGATCGCCGTGGCACTGAACAATTTGGGGGAGAACGCACGCCTGTGCGGTGATTATCAAGCAGCCGTGGCTCTCTATCAGGAAGCGCTGGTTATTGCGCGCAAGGTAGGTGATCATCCTGGGGAGCTGGCTTTCCTGAGTGCGCTGGGAGGTGCTCAGGCGGGGTTGCAAGAGTATGAACTAGCCGAGATAACCCTGCGGCGAGCCATTCAGATGAGCCAAGCTGCGGAGGAGCGTTTTTCCCGCCCCTATGCATATCTCTTCTTAGCCATGACCCTGTTAGGCCAAGGGGAAATAGCAGCTGCAAGCCAGGTCGCCCAACAAGCACTCCAGCTGGGCGAGGAAATCAACTTACTGGAGATTACCGGCGGCGCCTGGCGCATCTTAGGTCAGATTGCTATGGCTCTAGCCGCCCCCATCATTATTGATAACCAGGTGTACAACGCTCCCATTTGCTTTGCTACCAGTCGCCGTATCTTCACCGAGATGGGAGCGGCCGGGGAATTGGCCCGCACTCTGCGCGCTTGGGCCAAATACGAGTTACGGCACGGGAACCAAGAGCAGAGTGAGAAGTTAGCCGCAGCAGCCAGCGAGATATTCGCGCGGCTGGACATGCAGGAGAAGCACGGCGGTTGAAGCCGCAGACCACCGCCACGAAGACGCGAAGAGCGCAAAGATTTTAAACTTAATTTTTTCTTAGCAGCGAGCCAGCTTTTCCAGCGGAGTCAAATTTAATCTTTTCTCAGTGCGCTCTGTGTCTCCGTGGTGAACTGTTTTTTTCCAGCAACTTAAAATCGCAAGGAGTTGGGTATGACTGTTTGATAACAGTCACCCGCGCCAATGAAAGAAAGCCTGGCGAATAAATTCGCGGCTACGATTACAAAGTCGCCCTACGGCGACTACTCGTCCTAATTGTCAAAAATCCAACCAAAAACGGCGAGCCTTAGCCCGCCGCCAGTTATGACTAATATCTCATTAAATGTCACATTCCGCTAAATTAGATCCAAATTACCCCCAATTATTAAAAGGCTTTCATAGGAGAATGAAAAGATGGAAACCATCACCGCTGCGTCTTTGCAGCAGGAAGGACTACGGCTCTTCCACGCAGGATTGTACGATGAGGCCGCACGACGTTTTAACGAGGCTCTGGAACACTTCGCTGAAGACGGAAAGGAGCTAGAAGTCGGCGAGATGCTCAATAACTTGGGGATTATTCGCCGTAAACAGGGGCGTTGGGAAGAAGCCTTAGAAACACTGAGCGAAGCACAGCGGGTTTTTGTACGCTTGGAAGATAAAAAGCGAGAAGCGGAAGTAGTTGGCAACCTGGGAGGAATCCACGCTTCCAGGGGGGAACGAGAGGAGGCCATCAAGCAATGGCGGCGGGCGGGCAGTTTGTTCGAGGAACTGGGAGATCAACAACGACAGGGTGAAACGTTCTTAGCCCTAGGGTTGGCTCTATTCAAATCTAGTGAGCGTCAGGCGGGGTTAGCGACTTATCAAATTGGACTACAGCTGCTTGAAAGACCCACTTTGATACAGCGAATCACGCGGTGGTTATTGACTCTTCAAACCCGTATCTTGGGATTAGGAATTTGACCTGTTTCACGTGAAACAACTGAGTGGATTAAATTTTATATTTGGAGGAAGCTGATGAAAATCGTTTTGAAAGAGAATGTGCCTGGCGTTGGTGAGATGAATGAGGTCTGCGATGTGGCAGTTGGTTATGCGCGTAATTACTTGTTCCCCCGGGGCTTGGCGGTACCGGCTACCAAAGCAGCCGTACTGAAAGCTAAGAAATTCGCGGAGCGGCGTAAATTGCGCCGGGCTAAGTCCCGTACTAGGGCCGAACTGGTGGCCCAAGCGCTCCAGGGTAAGATTTTTACCTTCCGGGTTAAAGCTGGCGAGACGGGGCGGCTTTACGGTTCGATCACTAGTCAAGATGTCACCGAGGCTATCGAGAAGGTGCTCGGGGTGGATTTTGATAAACGCCAAGTTGTGATGGAACAACCGTTGCGAGAATTAGGAGAACAGGATATTGAACTAAAACTAGGAGAAGGAGTCTCCGCCCAAGTCCGGGTGGTTATTAAAGCGGAGGAGTAATGGGCGAAGGCTTGGGGTTGTGGCTGCGTCGCGCACGGGAAGCGCGTAATTTTTCAGTTGTGGATGTTGAAGAGCAGCTGAAAATTCGGCAGCGTTATCTCCAGGCACTGGAAGTAGGGGATTATGCAGCTTTACCGGGAGGCATCCAAGCGCGTGGTTTTATCCGCAACTATGCACGGTTTTTGGGCTTACCAGTAGAAGAAGCCCTGGCTCGTTATCAAGCAGAGGTTGAAGGGCGTCCTATGCAACCACGCATCCCTACGGCTCAACAACTCTCCTCTGAGAGAATTATACATGATCGGCCTACTGGATTTGCGCCGCCGCCGACTGAAGCTGAGGAAGCCAATGTGGGTTCCGATTCTCTGCCGCCGTTTATCTGGGGTTTGATTGGAGCTACGCTCTTTTTTACGCTACTGGCGGGGGGGGCTTATCTTTATCTGAAGATTGGGGGAGAGAGTTCTACGGTTGAATCTATCCCCACTATACCTCCGACCCAACCGGTAGCGCTGACCGCTGCACCTCAACCGGCTAATGTACCTATTTTTGCTCCAGCAGCTGATAATCGTGTGACGGTGCGTTTGGAACCAGGGGAACATGCCTGGGTGCGTTTAGTGGCCGATGGCAAGGTGGTTTTTCAAGGTGTAGCAGACCCAGCTCAACCGCTTCAGGCTACGGCTTCAGAACGTTGTCAGGTAGAAACTGGAAATGGCGGCGCGTTTCATCTCTACATAAATTCTGGGGATTATGGTTTATTGGGAGCTAGCGGGGAAGTTGTCCGGCGCGCTTGGTCGCCAACCGGTGAGGTCCCTTTGGAGGAGCCATAAACATAATGAATACCAAGTTAACTTATGGGGCCAAACTTCGGCCCCATTTTTATATTGAGTCACTGGGCTGTTCTAAAAATACCGTCGATTCCACTGGGATCGCGGTACTGTTGCAACGGCACGGCTATCTGCCAACCACGGAACCGGAGCAGGCTGAAGTGCTAATTGTGAACACGTGCGGTTTTATTGCCGCCGCACGGGCAGAATCATTAGAAATCCTCAGCGAATTGAGTGCCGCTCGCCGGCCAGAGCAGAAAATAATCGCGGCCGGCTGTTGGGCGCAGCGTGAACCGGACTATCTGTTAGAGTTGCTGCCAGGGTTAGATGCAGCGATTGGTACCCGTTCTTGGCCCGCACTGCCCGCACTGCTGGATCTCTTGCGAACACGCCAGGAGCGTTTAATTTACACGGAAGATGGCCCTATGGTTCTCCCGGAGGCAGTGGGGGTCCCTGGATATGCTTTCAATTCTGAGGTGAGTGCGTTTCTAAAGATAGCTGACGGGTGCAGCCGGCGCTGCGCCTTCTGTGCTATTCCGCTGATCAAAGGTCCCCAGGTCAGCCGCTCTATTGAGGCGATTGTGGCCGATGCACAACAACTCCAGGAACAAGGTGTGCTGGAGATCAATCTGGTGGCTCAAGATACCACTTATTACGGCCATGATTTGGGGATGCAGGATGGCTTAGCGGTGTTGTTGGAACGGTTGGTAACAGCTCTCCCGGAGTTGCCGTGGATACGGCTCCTCTATGCTTATCCAGGGTACCTCACTCCCCGACTGTTGGCTGTGCTGGCTGCGCATCCACAGCTCCTCTCCTACATCGATATTCCGTTGCAACACGCTCACCCGGCCGTGCTACGGCGGATGCGGCGCCCAGATGATATGGCGGAAGTACGACGCACGTTGGCAGAGCTGCGGCGACTTTTACCGGAGGTCTGTTTGCGGACAACCTTCGTCGTAGGCTTTCCTGGTGAAACTGATGAGGAATTCGAGACCCTGTTGCAATTTGTGGACGAGATACAATTTGACCGGGTGGGAGTCTTCACCTATTCAGCTGAGGCCGGTACCCCCGCGGCCGACTATCCAGATGATATTCCGAAGCAGGTAAAAGATGAGCGTCTGGAAGCCTTGATGCTCAAGCAACAAGCAATTTCACTGGCTAAAAACCAGGCGTTAATCGGGAAAGAGCTATCAGTGCTGCTGGAAGGCGCCGGAGACGGTTTTACCGTTGGACGCAGTTACCGGGATGCACCGGAGATTGATGGGTTGGTCTTGCTGCCGGGGGAGTTGCCGCTCAAGCGCATAGTGCAGGTGCGAATTACCGAGGCCCTGGTGTATGACCTAGAAGGTGTATTGGGGGGTGACAATTGACGTTTGTTTCTGGTAGTTAGCAAAAACCTCCTCGTGATTGAGGAGGTTTTTGCTATTGTAGAGAATGGTGTAGGGATACGGAATTAGAACAATATGATACCGGCCGGATCCAGTACTTGTCCGGCGGCGGCGAGTGCTCTGGTCGCCAGCGCGGAAGTACTTACCGCTCTCCAACGCTGCCGGGTTGCTTGAGCAGTGGATTGAATATGCGCCAGCCCTCTGGCTTTCGTGGCTTCATCGCTCTCCAGTTGATTGGCTAGCAAGAGCGTTTCCACCAGCGCACAGTCCTTTGCCGCGTGAACCATAGTCAACAAGGTCCCTGACCGCGCGGATTGCGATTGCAGCACGCTGGTCAGCGCATCTTCCCAATCTACCAAGAAACCGGCTAAGTTGCGCCAAGCAACTGTGGCGAACAACGTATAGGCTAAAACATTGTGGCGCCACAGTTGTTGGCATAACTGCGGCTGCGCAGTACATATTCCCTGACTAAGTTGGGGTAAACCTCTCTTCTCTTTTACTTGAGAAGCCGTTATCCCTAATAGTTCCCGCAACTCTCGCGCTCTCTTATCTAGCGATTTACCAGTTCTTCCTGTGAGCAGGATGCGCAGTTGGCTGGTTGAAGTCCCGGGGGCGGGGCGTAGATGATGAGTGAAGGGGAGATATTTATGATTACTGTTGACTTCAAATAATTCCAACGCGGCCGTATCAACGAGTTGGGCGGAAATCGGTCGCAACTCAGACTGGACGATTTTCTGGAGTGCGCTGAGAGCAAGTTCACGGTGCGCAAAGTGGGCCCGCAACTGCACTCTCTCGGCGGGCTGCGGATATATCCGCAGCGTGACCTCGGTGATGAAACCTCCTCGGCCATTTGCGCCTAAAACCAAGCTGCGTTGATCTTGTTTGCCGCTTTGAGGATAAGCCACCGTAACTGGTCCAGCCGGCGTAATGGCTTTAATGTGGAGGAGATTGCAGGCAAGAGTTCCATAGCCCAGCGATTTGGTATTGATGGCATTGGTGGCTACCGTTCCCCCAATAGTTCTGGTTGCCCAGGGAAAATCTACTCCGGTAGAGAGTCCTTGAGGCGTCAACTCTCTTTCTATCTCCGCCCAGGTAGCGCCGGCTTGTACTCGTACGGATAATTGTTCTTTATCCAGATTCAAAATGCGGTTTATCCGCTTTGATTTCACCACCATGAACGGTTCTTGGGTTTGTTTTTTACCCTGGTAAGGAGCTGTGCCAGTTCCCCACGGGAGTAGGTGAATATCGCGTTGCCCGGCCCAACGTATAAGCGCAACAATCTCTCGCTCATTAGCCGGTTCAATCACGGCTAGCGGCGCAGGATGAGTTTGCTGTCGCCGGATAAAACCGGGGTAGCTTTCTCCACCACGATAAGGTTGCAACTCTACCGGTGAACTTTTGATGCGCTCCTTATCAAACAGCCGTTCTAGCGAGTAACGCAAAGGCTCCTCTAGTGGCGGTTGGTGCGCGGCATGCATTTCTATTGGAGCGGGTGGAATCTCTAGCAAGGTCAACCTAGAAGCTAGGTTCTGCCAGACATCTTCAAAGGTGGCGACTCTGGTTGTCGCGGGGGTCAAAAGGCTAGCTAACATGAGCTATTCTCCAAGAGTTGTTCGGTCAGTACTAGCAATTCACTTAATAACATGGCCGTGGCGCCCCAAATATGCCAGGCTTGGAATTCATAGTAGGGAATGGTGATCGTGGTGCCATTACGGATGCCAATCTCTTGTTGGATAGTTTCTGGTTGCAATAACAAATTTAAGGGAACCTGTAAGATGCGGGCTACTTCTCTAGCGTTGGGGCGCAGGGGGGGAAGATTAGGAATCCATCCTACGATAGGATGGACGATGTATCGGCTGGGAAAAATGTAGAGGGGGGTTAATTGCCCCAATACCTGCACGGCTTGTGACGGAAGTCCGATCTCCTCGTGGGTCTCGCGTAAGGCCGTTCTAATACAATTACCATCCTTTTTCTCGTGATTGCCGCCGGGGAAACTAATTTCACCGCCGTGATGGGTGAGGTCTTCTCGGCGGAGCGTGAAGAGGATAAAAATTTCACTCTCAATGAAAGCGAGAGGAATCAGGACCGCTGCTTGGCGGGGAGTAGAATTAGCGGGGGGGGCTAACGGACGCATACTGGGCGTCATTCTTAATTGGGCATCTCTGCCTGGCAAAGGCGAGTTAAGAGCTATTTTAAGAGAATTAATATATTCTTCTGGTTTGTCTACTAAAATTGTCTTTAATTGCATGGTGACATTGTACTCTTTTTGCTAGCGGGAGACAATGGGAGAAAGGTCATAGACTTTGTAAATAACCCCAATGGTTACCTTTCTTCCATTCTAGACGCTTAACAATCAAGCCCTGACACAAAAACAAGATTTTTACCCCGCAGAACAGAGAGAGAAACAAGAAAACTCTGTGTCCTCCATACCTTCTACTACGGGGCAACTCTCACTTCCTCGATGTTCCAGATAGCGGGGCGATTGGATTCGTCTGGCCGCAGCCCTTGTATTTCTGTGCGGGCGGCGAACCAGAAAGGCCGCCAGGTCAAGAAGAGCGTGGGGAGTTCTTGCGCCAGGAGCTGCTGCGCCTCGCGCAGGGCGACGTATTGCTCCTCCGTCTCAACCGCCTCCAATGCTCGTTGGCAGGCGGCGTCGTATTCCTCGGAGGCGTAACCGCTGAAGTTTTCCCCCAGCCAGACATTTTCTGCCGTGGGAATGCGGTCGGAACGCCACGCCCCACAGACCTGCGGCACGTCCGCCCACCAACCGTAGAGCGCCAGCTCGAAGGTGCGCCCGAAGAGCGGGCTGGCTGGATCGGCGCGGTAGAGCTCCTGGGCCTCGGTGGGCCGCGGCAGGATGCCCACTCCGCACGCCTCCAAATCCGCCGCGATGTGGGCCGCCGGGACGATGTATTGCGGTGCAAGCGTGAGCGTTAGGCTCAACGGTACGCCCTCGGGGAGCCCGTCCACAGCATGGGATTCGCGGATGCCGTCGCCATCCGCATCACGCCAACCAGCGGCGGCGAGCATATCTTGGCCCAGGGCGGGAGCGTGTCGCAAGTCCGAGCCGGCGAAGGCGGGATGGCTGGGCGGCAGGAAGCTCTCGGCGGGCAAGAGTGCGAGATCGGGTTGCGCGGCGGCCAGTCCCCCACGATCAATGCAGTACGCTAACGCACGACGCACTAATCCGTCAGCTACCGGGGTGACGTGCCCGTCAACAGGCGACATGTTGAAATCCAGCCGTAAGAAGGTGGAATCGGGGCCGGGATTAGCCCAGAGCAAGGCTTCGCCCTCGGCCAGCAGCGCAGACCACTGTTGCCGGGTAATCTCACACGCTGGATCGGGCAAGATAATATCGCAGTCGCCGGAACTGAGCAGCGCGGGCCACGCGGAGAGAGCAAATTGGGGGAAGCGGACGATTAGCTCTTCCAGCCGGGGTTGCGGGCCAGAGTAGTGCGGATTGGGTAGCAGCCGCGCACCTTTACCGGGCGTCCAGGATGTCACCGTAAAGGGTCCGGTACCGGGTGGGGTGCGCTCTGCCAAGATCTCCGTAAGTCCTTGATTTTGCCAGCGATGCGCCGGCTGCGGGGGGAAGAGAAAACCCGGATACTCTGGGCTGAGATAACCCGGCACGCCCACCCAACGGAGAGTGTACTCATCCACAGCCTCAAAGCGGGCTGTGCGTTCCGCCAACTCGCGCCACGGGCCGCGCGCCGCCGGTTCTTGAGCCAGATGATAACCCAGGAGCGCATCCTTCGCCGTGAGCGGCTCCCCGTCGGACCAGCGCAGCTCTCTGCTTAACGTGAAGGTGACGGACAATTGCGGGAGCGTCAGGGGAGCGTCGCTCTCGTTGCTCAAAAGCGCGCCGCTCGCGTCGGCGTAACGTCCACCGGGCGGTGCCTGGGCCGTCTGCGTGAAAGCGTCGCCGTTGGCGAACGATGGTATCCGCGCCAGCAACCGGGCTTCCCACTGATAGTTCACGCGCTCCGCGGCCGGCTCGTAGAAGAGCGCGAGGAAATCGTCCCCTGCCTGCGAGGGCGCGAAAGGATTGATGGCAGCCGGTTCCCGCGTGCATAGGATCAGGCGGTGAGGCGGGGGAGTAGCAGTGAGGGGCAGCGTGGGTCGTGGGGGGAGCGACGTGGGTTCAGCGGTGGACGTGGGAAGTAGCATGGTTGGCGTGGCGGCGGAGCAGGCCGTCAGGAGCATCCCCCAGAGCAATACCGCGGCTCGAATTTGCGTGGAGAAAATGCCCTGTAGCTGCAAGTTTTTCATCTGTATTCCTTTCTTTGAAATAAGCTATTTCACCACGGAGACACCGAGGACACTGAGAAAAAATGTTTGGATAAACTATTTAACTGTGGCTCCTCTGAAATGAGTTGTCTTCCCGCAAAGATGCTAAGGCGCTAAGAAAAAAAGATAGCTCGCCATAGAGAGACACCGAAAATACTGAGAAAGAGATAGTTTTTCTGCGGGTTAAGTTTCAAGTCTCCGTGCCTCAATGGTTAAATTTTTGTTTTTTTAGTAACCCCATGGGTAACTTTCAACTTTCGACTTTTGACTTGCAACCTGTAACTTATTCCTTCCTACTCAGATAGCAGAGCACCGCCAGCACCAACACTCCCAACCCGCCCAACGCCAGCAGCTTATAGAGCCGGGAAGAAATGAGCAGGGCTAAGGTGCCGAAGAGGGCGCTACATCCCCAGTAAAGCGTGACGATGGTGCGGGTGGAGAGTCCCGCGTCCCGCAGCCGGAAGTGCAGATGGCGGCGGTCGCCGAGAAAGGGCGGCACGCCGTGTCGCAGCCGGTCAATGATAGTCCAGGCCACATCCATGATAGGTATCCATAGAACTAACAAGACCGTCGCCACGCGCGCGCCGGCGATGAGTCCCAGCGCCGCCAGCAGATAGCCTAGGGTGAGAGCTCCATTGCTCCCTAAATGGACTCTGGCCGGGGGGACATTGTAGACCAAGAAACCCAACGTGGCGCCTAAGAGCGCGATGGCTTGGGGCGCGACGCTATACTGCTCCACCCGCACCATGTGCAAGGTTAATATGACCGCGAAGATGGCCGTGACGCCGACCGCCAGCCCATCCAACCCATCTAGCCAATTCACGGTGACGGTCATTCCCGTGAACCAGAAGAGGGTGAGGGGAATGTAGAGCCACGCCGGGAGGTTAAGCAAAGTGTTGGTGAAGGGGTTGTTGAACTGTTCTAAGATGATGAGCGCGGCAATCGCCACCCCGGCGGCGAGCAGATAGCCGAGGTATTGCACCCAGGGCGGCAGATCATAGCGGTCATCGGTCAGTCCTAGCGCGAACATCAGCAGCCCGCCGCCGACCAGGCCCCAGAACCGCCGTGACTCCAGGGGATCAATGGTGGGGATGGGCGCGAGCTGCGCGTAAGCCAGCGCGCCGTAGAATCCCAGCACCAGGCCGATTCCGCCCAACCGCGAGACGACTCCTTGATGTTGACGCCGTCCGCCGGGGCGCGCGACGATTTCCCAACGCAGCCCCAGCCACCAACCTAGCCGGGTAAAGAGCAGCGCCAATCCAAACCCGGTGAGGAGCGTGAAGAGGTAGCGGTACTCGTATCCGCCGAACATTGAAAAGGGAATCAGGCAGCAGCGGCGTCAAAAATTAAGTTCAGCATCACTCAGCCTCACGCGGTGCCAAACTGCCGGTCGCCGGCGTCGCCTAAGCCGGGCACGATGAAGCCATTTTCGTCCAGATGGTCATCTATCGCGGCTAGATAGAGCGGGACGTCGGGATGCGCCTCGGTGAAAGCTTGCACGCCCTCTGGCGCGGCGATCAAACCCATGAATTTGATATGGTGCGCGCCCCATTTCTTGATGATGTCAACGGTGGCAATCGCCGAACCGCCGGTTGCCAACATCGGATCCAGTACCAGACAGACCTTGACGGTGGGAATCACAGGCAGTTTGTTGTAATATTCCACCGGGCGCAGCGTCTGCTCATCGCGATAGAGACCGATATGCCAAACCTCAGCCGAGGGCATCATCTCCCAGACGCCGTCGACCAACCCCAGACCGGACCTGAGGATGGGAATCAAGCCGATGGTCTCTTTAAGTTGTGCGCCCACCATCGACTCCATGGGGGTTTCCAGCGGGTATTCCGCCACAGTCAAGTCGGCGGTGGCTTCATAGGCCAAGAGAATGGCGAGCTCTTTGACCAGCTCCCGGAACTTCTTGGCGTCAGTTTCCTTGCAGCGCAGCAAAGAGAGCTTATGCTTGACCAAGGGATGTTGCGAGATATGCACTTGTGACATAGTGCGTAGCCTCCTATGTAAATAGTTTTCAGAATTTTCACCACTGAGGCACGGAGAACGCAGAGATTTTTAGTTTGCCCTTCAGAAAATTAAATTGKTKCTTAGCGYCTTRGCGTCTTRGCNGNGNSAWGNCNTRKCTYKTSYCRGWGNTKMTCRGCAYSTSCRWRRTKMMWTMCMCMGNTYACTGCAACCACTTTTCYARTARYGCCTCCMATAGCCCTTCYTCCTGYAACTCYGAGAGAATTCTATCAATTTCCTTGATGAGYKCCGCRTCCTGCCGCCGGGCGGCGATCACGTAGGGTTCCACTTGGGTGGGGAGCTCYGTAAYTTGATAGGCGTMCCCCTGTATCAGCGCGGTTTGCGCGCTCACATTRTCAAGCACCGCGCCAGTGACCGTGCCCGCTTCCAGCGCGGCCAGCGTCTCGGCGGGKCGCTCGTAGGKGMYGATGRTGGGAGGYRGGGWCAGCGTCTCTTCCCAMTGCAAGGCGACTATATGYCCGGTCGTGCCGAAGAKCACCGCGAGCGGCTTCCCGGCCAAATCGGCCACTTCCCGCTCTGGRGATGAGKYMCGWGTGAYSAGCACYTGMCCTGCATTGAARTAGGGCTTGCTGAAGGTGAAATCCGCTGTGCGGGCGGGATCGGGGAAGAGGCCGGAGATGATCACGTCGGCGCGGCCTACGGTGAGCGCGTCGTAAAGGCCATCGTAGTTGGTCGTGATGAGTTGCACTTCAACATCTAACCGGCGGGCGATCTCATGGGCCAGGTCAGCGTCTAGTCCCTGGATAGTATGGGCCGCATCAATGTACTCAAAGGGCGGAAACGAGGGATCCATTGCCACTCGCAGTACTCCCGTCTCGCGGATACGTTCAAGTACGCCTGCTGATGGAGTACAGCTACTGCTCACCATCAGTAGAAGTAAAAATAAAATTAAACTGCCCTGGGTACGGGTATGCGTTGGTTCCCCCTTTACGTGCTAATTTGTTGCCCCAGCTCTCTGCACGCCAGTCAGCGTTTCCCGGAGCTGGTGTTCCAAGAGATCGCTCCACATCAATATATTGAGTAAGTTATCTTTGGTAAACTCACGCTCAGGCATATTCGGGATAAATTGCCAAGTAGCTTCTAACAAATCATTCATCTGATGCAGGTAGAGAAGCAATTCTTGCGTTGCTTCGGTGGTAGAAAACAATCTGGTGCGTAATAAGACCCACGGCCCGGTGAGCAGGTTCAGCACTTCTAACCCCAAGCTAGCATTGGAATTGAGAATATCTGCAGAGAGAGCCTCTCCCAAACCAGCCAACACCTCAAACCGGCCATCACTCTCTAGCAAAAGCCAATAGTCTTCCATTTCCAGCTGCGACATAAGCCCTTGCTTGGAGAGGAGATGATAAAGTCTTTCCAGGGGGGTAAAGATATATGGATTCTTCGCCAGTAGATAGGCAGTCTGATCGCTGATTGGATCGCTCATAGTTTACTCCAGGAGATAATTTTCTCTAATTGCTAATACTACCGGGCGTGTAGTGGTCTCGGCGGCCACCCGCGCTGCTGTATAAAAGTCGAAAGTCGCAGGTCAAAAGCCGCCCTGACACTGCTCCCAGCCCCCGTCTCGGGGACGGCCCCAGGGACAGTTTTCTCGGCAAATCGCTAACCGCTAATGGCTAACCTCTCAGTGTTCTCAGTGTCTCCGTGAGGAGCCATCTTTTTTCATCTTCTGTCTAATTTCCAAAATGCGCTGCTCGTATCCATGCCCGGGGGGTTTGAACCAACCGCCTGGCACTCCCGGCGGCAAGTAACGTTGTTTCACCCAACCGGGGGCATAGTTGTGCGGATATTTGTAGGCTTGCGCCTCCGTCCGTTCGCTCTCCAGCAAGGTATTTTTATCGCGGAGGTAGACGGGCGGTGAACGGTAGCCATTTTCCTCCAGCTCTTTCTTCGCCTGCCAGTAAGCTCCCACGCTATTGGATTTCTCCGCGGTAGCCAGATAGAGCGTCGCTTCTGCCAGATGATACTGGCCCTCCGGCATCCCTACCCACTCGAACGCCTGCGCACAGCCGGAGACTACGGCGATAGCCAGCGGAGAGGCTAACCCCACATCTTCGGCGGCCAGGATCAACAAGCGGCGCAGGATAAAGCGCGGGTCCTCGCCTACCAAGACCATCTTAGCTAGATAATAGAGCGCGGCGTCGGGCGCGGAACCGCGTATCGATTTGATGAAAGCACTGACGGTATCGTAATGCTCATCGCCGGATTTATCGTACTGGAGCGCGCGCTGCTGGATGGATTCCTCCGCGACAGCCAGATCGATCTGGCACCGGCCCTCTGCGTCCGGCGGCGTTGATTCCACCGCCAATTCAAGCGCGTTGAGCGCGGAGCGCGCGTCGCCACCGGCAATCCGGGCCAGGTGGTCTAACGCCTCGCTGGTGATCGTGATTTGCCGCTTCCCGTAACCGTGTTCGATGTTGTGCCAGGCGCGGGTCAAGAGCTCCCGGATCTCTGCGGGCAAGAGCGGTTGGAAGCGAAAGATCCGCGAGCGGCTGATCAGGGGTGAGATGATGGAAAAGTAGGGGGTTTCCGTGGTGGCGCCGATCAACGTGATCGTCCCATCCTCCACCACCGGGAGCAAGCCATCTTGTTGGGCCTTGTTCCAACGGTGGATTTCGTCCACCAGGAGCAACGTGCGGGTGCCGTACATCCCGCGCCGGTCACGAGCCGCCTTCACGATGTTGCGCAGATCTTTGATACCATCCAAGACTGCGTTGAGCGTCTCGAAGTGGGCAGCGGTCAGATTGGCGATAATTTTCGCTAGCGTAGTCTTCCCTGTACCCGGCGGCCCCCAGAAGAGCAGCGATGAGAAGAGGCGGTCGCTTTCAATGGCGCGGCGGAGCAGCCGTCCTTCTCCCACAATCTGCTCTTGCCCAATGAACTCATCCAATGTTTGGGGACGCGCTCGTGTGGCCAGGGGCGCAGCCCGGCGCGTTTCTGCTCTGCGACTATGCTCAAATAGTTCCATGCTTAATTTCTCCTCCGCTGCGCCTAAGTATAACTTGGTAGTGCAATGAGGCAACTTACTTCAGCAGTGTCTTAGCGACTACCCGACCCACCAACTAACTGACTAACTATTCCATGTTATAATTCATCTTCAATTTCGGCTTGGCTTTGAATAGAGAGAGGAGGAGCACAGATGAAATTTAGCTGGCGGCAGCTAGTAGAATTGTTAGGTCTTTTTTTGTTGGGAGTGCTACTAGTGCGCGTTACTTCCCCGGCGCAGATAACCATCACCTGGGAGACGGCTAGCGAAGTGGAGGCTGCCGGGTTTCAGCTCTATCGGAGCGCAGCTAATGCTGAAGATTATGCGCGGATTTCCGAAGAATTAATTGTCGCCACCGGAGATCCGCTGGTGGGGGCTACTTATCAATATACAGATGCGGAAGTGGTTTGGGGGCAACGCTATCGCTACCAATTGGAGGAAGTGACCCTCACCGGCAATCAGACCCGCTATCCGGATACCGTAAACTCGCGCGCCGGCTGGGGTTGGGGTTGGGCGATTGGCGTAGGTGCGTTGTTGGCACTATTAGGCCTGGTGCTGGAATTTTGGTTCCCCGCGATTGCGCCGGAGCGCACATGAGCTGGTCGTTAAACATCGGCGGCGTTTGCTTGACGCTCACCGGTGTGGACGAGTGGGTCAACGCATTGTCCCAAGCTTGGCCCAGTTGGGCCGGAGAAAGCTCTGGCTGGGAAGTGCAACTGTTACCAGACGCTGGATTACCGGCGCCATCAAGGCCTTACTTCGAGGCGCGGCCTTACTTCTCCGACGGGAATACACTGCTCGCTGCCCCGGGCTTTGTCGGCAAAATTACGTCCGCGCAGCACCACGCGGTGCTACGTGCTCACCCCACGGCACGGTTAAACGATATTTCTTACTTCATCCGTACTGTCTTTGCGCTGGCAGCCTTTGAAGAGGAAAATCTCCTCTTTCATGCGGCCGGAGTACTACATAATGAGTCCGCTTACGTGCTCTATGGTAATTCCGGTAGCGGCAAGACGACGGCGGCCTATCTCTCCAAAGACAAAGCAGTGCTCAACGATGACCTATTACTTCTCCGTGCTACTTCCGCCGGTTGGGAAGTTTGGGGCACCCCGTTTGGACGCCGCCGCCATCCAGCGGTGCGTTCCGCGCCGTTGCGCGTGCTGTTGCGCTTGCGGCAGGCCTCGGAGGATCGCCTCGCGCCGTTTGCTGGTGGGCCAGCTCTGGGCGAACTGGTCGCCAACTCCCCGGTGATCAATGTAGATACCACCCGGTTGCCCACCCTGATGCAACGGTGGCTACAGCTCTTAACCGAAATTCCTAACTATCAACTTTATTTCCGCAGATCAAATACTTTTTGGGAGGCCTTAGATGCTCACTTCAACTGATATTCTTACATTGGCTCTGGACGTGGTCTCACGCCAGAATGAGGATGAATTGGTGGTGGTTTTGCCCCAAGCTGGCAAGTTTTTCGTGCTCAACAGGACCGGCGCCGAGATATTCCAGCTGTTAGATGGGCAGCGCACTCTGGCAGAGATCGCCGTGACGTTGCACGCCGGGTATGCGGATATTCCTTTAGCGCGGGTGCAGACAGACGTGCTCGCTCTCGCTCAGAAACTGCTGGCGCGCGGCGCGGTAAGAGCAGTTACCAGCTAAACCGCCAGACGCCATGTTCCGCCAAGCCATCTCGTTAGCCAGCGCCGCCTTTGGAGGGCTGCTTTTCTTAGCCTCTTGGGGAAACGTCTGGACTATTCCCGCGCCGTTGGTAGCCCAGACCGAGGCTAATCCCTGTCATTCCTGGGAAATGGTGAATACGGGTGCCTTTGGTCTGGGAACGGGCGCAGATAAGGATTACCGGAGCGAAGAGAGCTTTGAGTTGGCTACCTACCAAGGAAGCTTATATCTGGGGATGGAAGCGGATAACAGCCTGGGGGCGCGCCTCTGGCGGAGCAAGCCCGGCGTGCTCGCGCCCACTCGTCAAACTGATTGGGAAGAGGTCGCGGCTCTCGAGGCTGCGCCTTTTGGCAACGCGCAGCAGCAGAACGGAATTTTGCAGAACGATCACATCGACAGTTTGGCCGTCTTCAGAGAGAACTTATACGCCAGCACGGCTAATGGCGGCGAGACCACGCAGGGCATCTTGGTCTACCGTAGCCCCACCGGCGCGGCCAACTCCTGGACGCCGGTAATCGAGGCCGGGTTTGGCTCCCCACAAAATACCAACTTCAAGGATCTACAGCTCTTCCACGGTTGGCTCTGCGGAGGTACCCAGAACTTGGAGACCGGCGCGCAGGTCTGGTGTACAGCAGATGGGGAAGAGTGGGCGCAGAAAAACCACGGCGGATTCGGCGCCACCGGGGACAATCCGGACGTGGTAACGGTCTGGTCAGGATATGTTTTTGATGATGCGCTCTATTTTGGCGCTCAGAGCGCGGAGAATGGAGCGTTGCTTTATCGTACTGGAGAGCTTGCATCCGCGCATCCCAGCTGGAAGCAAGTCTACACCGGCGTCGCCGGTTCTTACCGGGTGGACCTTCTTGGAGCATTGGACGGGTATCTTTACATCGCGGTCCCCAATCCAGGTCAGGGACTTGCAATTCTGCGCAGTCCCACCGGGGACGCGGCGAGCTGGAGTCAGGTCAACGTCTGGGGTATGAATGGCAATCCGGCTAACAGCAGCACGGTGGTGGATGGGGCGACCGCGTACAATGGCGCGCTCTACGTCGCGGTCTCTAATAAAACTAGTGGAGTCGAGGTTTGGCGAACCACCGGCACGCTGCAAGCCAGTGGCGCGCTGGTGGAGTGGGCACAAGTGGGTGAGAGTGGTTTAGGGGATGGCGACAATTGTTACGCTGAGCTGCTTCCCTTCAACGGCTATCTCTACGCTTGGACGTCCAATTACGCCAGCGGACAACAGGTACGGCGCACTGCTTGCCCGCTCCAACAAGAGCGGGAACTCCATGGCGCTGGACGGTACGAGTTCGAGACGGTGGGCGCGACCCTCACCTTTACCCAGGGCGCACCGGACATTCTGCGGGTGTCGCTCTATCCTGGCGCTCTCCCCACCGGGCAAGAGGATGCCTGGCCCCTGGCCCGGTACTATCAACTAATTCCCTCGCCCGCCCCGACTCAGTTCGTCGCCACGCTCACCTTCTCCTATCGACCGGAAGAATTAACGGCGGCGGCAATTGCCCCCACTTCCCTCTATCTAGTGCGCTGGGATGCAGTTTTACATAGTTGGGTCCCCTGTCCAGCGGAAAAGCGCACCCACGATCTGCTCACTCGGACCATCACCTGCCACGACGCGCCGGGCAGCTCTTTCTGGACAGTCTCCGCTAAACCGCTTAAACCCCTGTGGACAAGAGAACTCTACTCAGTGGTGGTGCGCGGGAGATGGCTCTGGTTAATACTCTTGCTGCTGGGAATCCACCAACGGCTAACGACTAACAGTCAACAGCTAACGGCTAACGGCTAATGGCTATTTCTCCCCTGCCGGTAGACGATTCCTCTGCCGACGTCGAGTTGTTGGCTTTAAGTTCTCGGGGAGACGCGGACGCCTTTGAGCTGCTCTATCAACGGCACAACCGCGCGCTCTACAACTACTTATTGCGACTAATTCACCGGCCCACAGTGGCGGAAGAGCTGCTGCAAGAGGTTTTCCTCGCTGCTTGGAAAGCCGCCGCCAAATTCCGGGGCGAAGCCAAAGTGAAAAATTGGCTCTTCCGCATTGCGCATCATCGCGCTGTCTCCTGGCTGCGACGTAACCGCGAGGAATTCACCCTGGATGACGAAATTCCCAATGAACCGGTAACCTCTCAGGCGGAAAGAAGCGTTGAAGATTCCTGGCGCATAGAACAATTGCATATCGCCTTGGATAAACTTTCACCCACCCATCGCGCAGTCTTGGAACTGGCTTTTTTCCACGAGATGAACTATGCGGAGATTGCAAAAATTATGGGTTGTCCGATCGGCACGGTGAAGAGCAGGATGAGTTATGCTAGACGCAATCTGAGCGCGCACCTAAAAAAATTAGGTGTGGAGTGAATCAAAGAGGAGCAAGATGACCCCCCCACGGCCACCCAGCGGGCATTATCCCCTCAATGGGGAACCGGATCAGGATGCGAGTTTATTGGATTGGGAAGAATTGCGCAACATGGTGGCGGAGCAACCAGAGCTCGAGCCGCCAYCGGAGATTGAGCGCCGCGTGTTGGCCCAAATCCGCGTCCGCGAGGCGGAACGGCTGACTCCCGCTCCTCCCGGGTACACCTGGGCGCAGGGAGCCTTGGTTGCCATACTGGTTACGGCACTCTTATGGGGAGTGCTCAAACCGGGGTTGGTCTTAGAATGGAAAACGGAGACTACTCCTGCGGTATTTTTCCGTATCTCACGCGCCCCGCAAGGGTCAACTGAGTTCGTCATATTGAGTGGGTTAGAGGCAACTCCGGCTGCTACAAGTTACCGCTACATTGACCCTTACGTCTGGCCAGGAACCAGCTACAATTATCGCGTAGAGGCCCTAGATGCCACAGGGCGGGTGCTGGCCGAACGGTTCCTGGTGGTGGCGGCGCTCTTGGCCCTCCCCGGGCAGCTGGCCGTGCTCTTTTCTGGCTTGATGGTGGGCTACGGGGCGGTGGTGCTCTGGCAACTCCAGCAGCGGAGAGGTTTTTAAGTCGTGAGTCGAAGGGTGGAAGTCGAAAGTCGAAGGTCGTAAGTCGGGATCGCGCAACGTGAAGGCATTCTGCTAGGTGGCTCGGCCCCCTGGAATGAAGACTCTGGCTCACGCAGGAGACCTGGCACAGCTGTGTCCCTCCCTAATCCCGCGTCACTGATCCCCGCTCCCGTGCCTCTACCGCCTCCTGCACACACCTACTTCGTACTCCGCCACACCCTAAAATTATCATTCTGCCACGCCAGTTCCACATGCGGGAACGTCTCTTGCAGCCACCCTTGATAATCCAAGAAAGAGTTGACCACCAAGTAGAGCGCACCGCCGGGCCGTAGAATTTGCGCGGTCTCCGCGATGAAGAGTTGGGCAATCTCAAAATCCATCTCATGTCCACTATGGAACGGGGGATTGGTGATTACCGTATCGAAGATCTGCCCGGCCACCGCCGCACTCCCCACCGAGAGGTAGACGAGAGCATCTGGATAGCCGTTGACGGCCAGTGTCCGGCGAGTCGCCGCCACAGCACGGGCTGAGACGTCTACCAGAGTGACATCTGCGCCCTGGCGCAAGGCCGCCAGACCCACCAGTCCGGTGCCGCAACCCAGATCTAATACCCGTGAACCGGCCTCAATCTGCATCCCGGCAATTAGAGCCGCAGCGCCGGCATCCAGCCGCCCATGAGCAAAAACGCCTTCCGAGCTGATTTGACGGGTACTCTCTCCAGCCACGATGAGCTCCTGCTCCGCGTAACTCATTACTGGCAATGGAAACTCCCCCTCCGGGCGACGGGCCACGCTGGCATGATAACCGCCTTTGCGCACCAGTACCCCCGCGTGCTCGAAGATATCACGCGCTTGCTCTATGGCGTGCTTAACTCCTGCTCTGGTTGCCCCCACAAAATAGAGCCGCCCGCGAGGTTTCAATAACGCGGCGGTGAGTTGTAGGGCCGTTACTTGGAGAGCATTCCCTCGGGGAAGATAGAGTAAGGCCCTCTCGTAACTGGTTGGCGTCAAACCATCAAAATCGGCTTGCAGAAATTGCTGCGGAAGCGGTGTCTGGTTCTCGGCGAAGGTCGCCCGAAGAGTTTCGGCCTCGTTCAGCAGTGCCGTCCAATGAGTGACCCGGGCCCCGGAGCGCGCTGCCCAGAGCGCGGTGGCGGTCGCTCCCGGCCCCATCACGAAGACGCGCGTACCAGCCTCAATGCGTTGCACCGCTCTGAGAAGCGCCGTAGTGGCTGGCTCCAGCAACGGGACGCCCGGCGCGCGGAGCAGCGTTGCCGGGCCGTCTGGCAACTCTATCGTCTCCCGCGTGAAATCCAGCTGTTGGGAGCTGTAAACCATCTCGGGGTTATAAATTAAAGATTGCAAATTCGCGCTCCTACGGGCTCTGTTGGTATCAGGAACATTTAACTATCCGACTATTAGGTTACCAGACCCTCAGATTAACTCTACTTCAACTTCGGTCCCTCGGGCTAATCCCGTCACGCCGAGCGGCACGCGCACAATACCATCCCCTCGTACTAACACAAAGATGAGGTTGGATTCTCCCAACAGCGGTCTGACCCAGAGGCCATCGGGCCGTTCCTCCAAATGTACGGAGACGAAGAACTCGCGTCCATTCGCGCCGGGGATGTTTTGCGCCAGTCGAGCGTGGACGTAACCGGCGCGGGGCGGTTCCGTTCCTTGCAGCCGCCAGAGTACCGGCGCGACGAAGAGCCGGATGGTGTTGAGCGCGGAGACGGGATTACCCGGCAAACCGAAAACCGGCTTGCCCTGACAAGCGGCCAAGATGGTGGGTTTCCCCGGTTTGACCGGGACGCCATGCACCAGTACGCCCGGCGCTCCCAGCCGGTTGAGCACCTCGGCAGTCAGATCGCGCGCGCTGGCGGAGCTGCCAGCGGTGATGATGAGCGCGTCCGCCTCGGCCAACGCGCGCGCGGCGGTCTGGTAGAGTATCTCGGCGTCATCGCGCACAATGCCGTAACGGAGCGGCACGGCCCCGGCAGTTTCGATCAACGCCCCCACGGCGGTACTGTTTAAATCGCGTACCTGATTGCTCCCCGGCATCTCTTCCGGCGGCACGAGCTCATCGCCGGTGGAGATGAGGGCTACACGCGGACGGCGCACGACGTTCACGTGAGTGAGGCCCAACGCCATCAAGCCGCCTAACTCTTGAGCGCGTAAACGCTTCCCGGCTGGAAGTACCAGGTCGCCGGTTTGGAGGTCTTCGCCCAGGGGGATGACGTTTTCGCCTTCCGCCACCGCCCGTAGCACCTCGATTTCGTCCGCGCCGAACGGTTGCGTTCGTTCCACCATCACTACGGCATCCGCCCCCGCCGGGAGCGCGCTCCCGGTATGAATCAGTGCCGCCTCGCCCGCGCTGACCGCGATATCGGGTGCGCGTCCCATCCGCACCTCGCCCACCACGCGCAGATAAGCCGGCAAAGTTTCACTGGCACCCACTGTATCGGCGGCGCGCACGGCGTAGCCATCCATAGTGGAGCGGGCAAAGTGTGGCAGAGGATGTGGGGCGACGATCTCCGTTGCCAATACGCGCCCTAACGCGGTGGGCGTGTCCACGATTTCCGCCGGCAGCGATGGGGCCGGCAGCGCGGCCTGTAAGCGCTGCAACGCCGCTGGCCGGGGAGTAAGCGTCAATAGTTGGTTCATTTTTGCCTCAGGTGGTTAGCTAATTACAAGTAATCATACTTGGATTATAGTAAAGTGCAAAGTTAGCCAGGGAGTTAGACCCCCCAGTCAGTTGTATCTTCTCCAAAATTTAAGCCGCTACAAGCCGCCCCTACTCTTGCGTCTCAGCTACCTACGATTATAATCAACCGCGTGAGCTTAGATAAATTTAATCAGAGATTCATTCACGCTAAGGAGGCAACCTAATGTCACTGCAACGCTCTGGCCCACCCGTTGATCCGGTCAAATCAGCCGCAATACTGGAGTGGGTGAAAGATTTTTTCCAACAATTTCAACTGGTGTGGCATTTACTGCTAGATCGCCGCGTCCCCATCTTCACCAAGATCATCCCTTTTTTGACCGTGGCTTATCTGGTTTTCCCGCTGGCTTTGATTCCCGACGCGGTGTTAGGATTAGGGCAGATGGATGACTTGGCGGTTTTGCTACTCGGCCTACGTTCATTTATCGCCCTCTGCCCTCCGCAACTCGTAGCGAAATATCAGGCTACGCTGGGAGCTGCCCTGGAAACCTGGCAAGAGGATGAAAAGGTGATCATTGATGTGGAACCTATTGAGGTAATAGACGAGGAAGGGGAGGAATAATCGTGAAACCGCTAGTTGAATGTGTGCCCAATTTTAGTGAGGGACGTGACCCGGAGATTATCCAGCGCATCGTCGCCGCGATGCGCGCTATCCCGCACGTCAATATCCTGGATGTGGAAGCTGACCCCGACCATAACCGCTCCGTGGTGACTATGGTGGGGCCTCCCACAGCTGTAGCGGAGGCGGCGTTTCAGGGTATCGCCCAAGCTGCTAAGTTGATCAATATGGATGAACATTCTGGCGAACATCCGCGTCTCGGGGCCACGGATGTGGTGCCCTTCGTGCCTTTGAGTGGGGTGTTGACTCAAGAATGTGTCGCGCTAGCCCATGCTCTGGGTCGGCGCGTAGGCGCAGAGCTCGGTATTCCCGTCTATTTCTATGAGGAAGCGGCTTTGCGCCCGGAGCGCACCAATTTGGAAGATATCCGGCGCGGTGAGTACGAAGTGCTCAAAGCGGAGCTAGGCGTCAAGCCGGAGCGCGCGCCGGATGCTGGGCCTAGCAAATTAGGGACGGCCGGAGCTACTGTCATTGGTGCGCGGCAATACCTGATCGCTTTCAATGCTTATTTGGCTACGGATGATGTGAGTATCGCCAACAAAATCGCGCGGACGGTGCGGAGTTCCAGCGGCGGCTATCGTTACGTCAAAGCGATGGGAGTTCTGGTGGCGGGACAAGCGCAAGTTTCGATGAATTTGACCCATTACCGTAAAACGCCCCTGCACCGCGTCTTGGAGACGATTCGCAGCGAGGCGGCCCGTTACGGGACCCGCGTCACCCACACTGAACTGGTGGGCTTGTTGCCAGAAGAAGCGTTGATTGATGCGGCGCAGTGGCATTTGCAGCTTGATATCTTCAACCCTGACCAGATTTTAGAGCACCAACTGGCGGCTATGGACGAGAGCGCGCCGCTGGGATTCCTGGCAGCGTTAGCTTCCAAAGCCCCCACGCCAGGCGGGGGTTCGGCGGCCGCGTTGGCCGGTGCGCTGGGAGCAGCGTTGGCCGCGATGGTGGGCCGGCTAACCGCCGGGCGGCGGCGTTTTGCGGATGTGCGCGCTGAGATGCGCGAGGTGATCGTCAAGGCGGAGGAGTTGCGCGCCACGCTCACCGCACGGATGGAACAGGACTCTGAGGCGTTCAACGCGGTGATGGCCGCCTACAAATTACCCAAGACCACGCCGGAGGAGAAATCCGCCCGCCAAGTTGCCATTCAGGCCACGATGATCAAGGCCGCCGAGGTGCCGTTGGCCACGGCAGAGGACGCGCTGGCGACCATGGAACTGGCGTTGAGCGTGGCCCGCAAAGGCAATCCCAACGCCATCACCGATGCCGCGACGTCTGCCTGGATGGCGATGGCGGCCATTCAAGGGGCCGCGCTCAATGTGCGCATTAACGCCGTCTCCGTCAGTGACCGGGAGTTAGCTCAATCTTGGTTGGATAAATTGAGCGGCATTATCACTCGCGCCGATTCTCTGCTGGCACAGACGCAAGCCACCGCCGTCGAACGCGGCGGTTTGTAGGCGGGTAGTCATTAACTCGCTGCGACCCTGAGACGCTAACCCGCTAAGAGGTAAATTGCCTCTTAGCGGGTTTTTTCGTATCATCTCAAAAAATTAGGGCTGGTTGTATCCCGGATTGTCAATCCGGCGGGCGGAATACCATTCCGATTCCGCGCTACAAGCCCCCGAAATATTGAGATGATACTTTTTTTCTGTAGTTATGATGAGATGCACCGTAGGCGCGGTTTTAACCGCTAGTCACCGATTAGACGGGGGGGCTCGCCAGCTTATTGCGCGTGCAGCAGATAATCCAATTGCACATACTCTACGGCTTCATCGTCCCGCAGCTGCTGGAGCAGCTCCCACTCTCTACCGGCAGGCACTTGTACCAGCCAGGCACCATCCGTCGACTCGCATTCCAGGGTGAGCACAGACTCCGCCAAAAGTGGCGGGCTAGCGCGCCACTTGACGATCAAGCGTCCCGGTAGATAGCTGCCCTCTGC
Organism: Thermoflexia bacterium; assembly: GCA_011192175.1. Lineage (GTDB taxonomy): Bacteria > Chloroflexota > Anaerolineae > B4-G1 > SLSP01 > G713. The sequence continues at coordinate 19,045 of DUEJ01000003.1, read as the reverse complement.
CGGCGGCTCCGTTGCCGGGACGGCGTGCGCAACGTCGACGCTGCTCAGCGCGTTGGGCTTGCACGTCGAGGAATTCCCCTGCGTGCCGGTGATCACGCTACCGGCTGCGTCAATCCGCCCACAGCCGAACTCCGCGTCCCAACCTGCGCCGCCCAAATCCACCGCGTTATCCAAGAGCGCGGCAGCCACCTGATCCGGCGTGTAAGTGGGATGTGCGGCCCAAACCAGCGCCGCCAAGCCAGAGACGTAAGGCGTCGCCATGGAAGTGCCATCCAGGTAATCATATCCGCCCCCAGGCCAATAGGTGCTCAAAATCGAACTCCCCGGCGCGGCCAAATCTATCACATTGCCGGTATTGGAGAAAGAGGCTCGCCGATCGCTTGACGTCGTGGCGCCAATGGTGAGCACATGCGGGCAGTTGGCCGGAATGACCTTATCGGCATTCCCGTAAGCGTTGCCGGCCGCGGTGACGACCAGAACCCCGCGAGTGTACGCATACTCAATAGCGCTGGCTAATGAAGGGGTATCGCTGACACAATCCAAATCCTGGTCAGGGTCAGTGCTCAAGCTCATGCTGACAATTTTGGCTCCGTGGTCAGCGGCATAGATGATGGCACTCACAAGGTCATCCGTCCCGCCGGAACCTGCGGCATTCAAAACTTTGAGTGGCAACACCGTCGCGTTCCATCCTAATCCGGCCACCCCGCGCGCGTTGTCGGTAGTCGCCGCCGCGATCCCCGCGACGTGCGTGCCGTGTTTATTGTCGTCCTGCGCGGTAGTATCATTGTTGATGTAATCGTAATCGATATCCGAGCGCAACTTCCCTGCCAGATCCGCGTGTCCAAAATCCGCCCCGGTATCCAACACGGCGATCAGGATTCCGTCACCTTGCGAATGGCCCCATGCCACAGGCGCGTTGATTTTATCCATAGCCCATTGATCGTTGTAGTAAGTATCGTTGGGCGTGCGAGGAAGAATGGGGGGCGTATAATTACGCAGAATGAGGGGGAGGAAGACTTTGGGCTTCTCCGCAGCTACCACGCGCAGAGTCACCGCTACCTGTTGCGGGGAATTATCCGTCTCTGGCGGCGCAGTTACCGTGACGGTCAGCGCGCCGGTATAGGTGAGCTCCTCCGTGGTACTGAATACAGTTGGCTCAATGGTGAAAGCGGCCGGCGTCGTGCCGCCGAGCGGGGTAACGGAGAACCACGTTCCGGTGTAGACCACGGCCCAGGTGAGCGCGTCGTCGGAACCGCTGTTCTGCGGTGTAATTTGCCGCTGCGTGGGGATTAGAACGGTATCGGAAAGATAGTAGGTAAAATCCAGCGAGCTGGGAAGTTGCGCCAGCGTAGGTCGTTGCACCGTCAGGGCTAGAGCAATGCGCTGCTCGGCGTTCACCGTATCGGCTGGAGCGGTAACCGTCACCGTGACGGCGCCAGAGTAGGAGCCGGCAGGTAACGTCGCCAGGGTCGCAGTCACAGGGACGATGGAGAAACTATCGGGCGTGCTGCCGCTGGGCTGAGTGACCGTGAACCACTCCCCGGCAGTCTCCAGGGACCAAGTTAATGTCTCATCATTGCCTACGTTAAGTGGCGTTACTGTGTAAGTCGGGGGAGTCAGCTGTCCATCCGTCGCCTGGTAGGTGAAAGTGCGTGTACCAGTTAAATCTCCCAGCTCAGGCTGCGCATCTACGGCGAAAGTGTAGTCCGGTATCCCTACAAAAGCATCAGACCAATCGCCGGCATTGCCACTGAGCCAGAGATCGTACCCTGCCTGGGGGTAACTGAGGTCGCGAAAATCCCCAGAGCTATATGGATAGACGCTCTTGAAAATATCTCCTACATTCTTTCGCGTCGCCGGTTCCGCCAACAGTTGGTTGACATAGTCCGCCGCCGAGTTGAAGTAGTTATTGGCGAAATAAGCCTCCATTCCAATATCCACAAATGGCTCCGCGTACATTTTGACCCGGCGCTCGGCCTCTGCCTGCGAAGGCCAACCGCTACCGGTATCATCACAGCCGGAGTTCCCAGCGGTGAAGCAGGCATGGCTAAAGATGATCACCGCATCCTCAGCTAACCGGCCGGCTAAATCGCTCCGCACTTGATCTGGCGAGACAAATTCAGATCCCAGGCAGAAACCGCCGACCAGATCCGGCTCGGTGCAGGGGCCGCCCCACCAAATTCCATGTCCCATGTAGAGCAAGAAGTTGGCATCTGTCGCCGCCGCAACGATGTCGCTCCAAGAGAAAGTGCTCTCCCCGTAGTAGAACTTGGAAACCGCGACGCCGTGGTTCTGGAGCGCTGTTACGGCTACATCCATATCGTTTTTATAAGTCTGCGTGCTACTTCCCACATCGCCGACGATGACCACAGCTTTAAGCCCGCCTCCCTGGGAACGCACCATCGGCAAGGCGGCCTGATCCAACGGGGTAAAAGAATAATTATCTGGCGCCCGGAGGGGCGGGGCAACCTGTATTCCGGGTTCCGGCGGCTGGGAGATGACAACTCCCGGAACCTGCGAAAGGGATATGGCTCCGAATAAAAGCAGCAGCGCAGCACTTAACAACTTTACTCTATTCATGGATTTGGCTCCTTTAGTTGTTACACAGAGATACATTGAGAAAAACAAGAAAATCAACGTTCTTTCTCTCTACCTCTTTCTGTAACTCTATATAATATGTGGTTTTTCACTCAATCCGCTTAGAGCATTAAACAAGCGTCGCCCAGCGAATAGAAGCGGTACCGTTCACGGATCGCTGCCGCGTAGGCTTGGCGAATGAGCTCTCGTCCCGCGAAAGCCATGACTAGAGCTAACAACGAGCTCTGCGGTAGATGGAAATTGGTGATCAGCGCATCTACCGCGCGGAACCGGGCACCTGGGATGAGGTAGAGCTCGGTGAAGCCCTCGTAGGGTGCGACGGTGCGCCAGGGGCAGCTGCCGGTTGGCGCTTGGCCGAGGCCTTGACAGGCGGCCGTCTCCAACGCGCGGACGCTGGTGGTGCCCACCGCAATCACCCGCCCGCCTGCTAACTTAGTCTGGTTGATCTGCGCCGCGACCTCTGGCCGCAGGCGCATCCATTCGCGATGGATCTGGTGCTCTTCCACAATTTCCTCGGTGAGGGGACGGAAGGTATCCAAGCCCACATGCAGGGTGACGAAGGTGAGCGCAACGCCCCTTTCTCGCAACGCCAAGAGCAATTCTGGGGTGAAGTGCAATCCAGCGGTGGGCGCGGCCGCGCTCCCTGGTGTGCGTGAGTAGATGGTCTGGTAGCGTTCGGGGTCAGCCAACTCCTGGTGGATGTAAGGCGGCAGCGGCATAATGCCTAACTTCTCCAAATACGGTTCCACCGGTACGGAGAAGCGCAATTCGCGCTCTCCACGGGGCATCCTAGCCGTGATCTCCGCCTCGAGTTCCGTCGCCGCGCCAGCCTTATGCAGACAAATGCGCGTGCCTACATGGGTACGCGCTCCGCCCACCAGACAACGCCAGCGCGTCTCATCCAGTTGGCGGAGTAGGAGCACCTCAACTTTGCCGCCGGTGGGGACCTTGTGCCCAAAAAGCCGCGCCGGGATGACGCGGCTCTCATTGGCCACTAACAGATCGCCGGGGCGCAGGTACTCTATGATTTCAGTAAAAAGGCGATGTTCTAATCTGCCGCTCTGGCGATGAATAACCAACAATCGCGAGCTATCGCGTGGTTCTACACCTTCTTGGGCGATCAACTCCGGCGGTAAAACGTAATGCAATTCGGATAATTTCATCTCTCAATCCATATTATTAACCGTTAGCTGTTAGCCGTTAGATCTTTGACTTTCGACCTTTGACTTCCCCCTCACCCCGGCAACAATTTGGCCCGCAACTCAGGCGCATAAGTATCAATCAATCCCGACGTGAGGGCGTTGCCGCGCGCGATAGCCGCGTAGAGGCTGGCAGCGGGGCGCGGAGTGCGCTCTTGCGTCGCCGGATCCAACTCAATGAGGCCAAAACGCAACGACCAACCCTCCGCCCACTCGAAGTTATCGACTAGCGTCCAATGATAATAGCCCTGGACCCGCAGATTGTACTGTAAAGATTTCCAGAGCTGATGTAGATGCAATATCAGAGCACGGGAGCGTTGGTCGCCATCGCTATCCGGCACGCCATTCTCGGTGATGTGGATGGGGATGTCCAGCTTGCTCAAGCGTTTAAGCGCCCGGAAAAGCCCTTTTTCGTAAAGTTCTCCGTAGCCACCATCCAGGAGTTCAGCATCGGGAGCGTGGGTGGCGCGTCCGTAGAGGGTCTCTGGCGCACCGCCATCAAAGGCGACCAGATCGCGTGTGTAGTAATTCAACCCAATCCAATCTAAGGTGCGGCGCATGGAGAGCGCAGGGCGGAACCCAACCGGCGGAATCCACCAACCGTCCCACACCGCCTTGATGATACTCCGGTTGAAGCCCGAATCTTGCGCCCAGGCCACCAGGCGATCAAGGAGTGAACTGGGATTGGCCGGATCAAAGATGCGCAGGTTGTGAGCCAGTCCCACCCGCGCCGCCGGCTGGAGGTGATGGATGGCCCGGTAGGCCGCCGCATGAGCGCGCAGTAAGTTTCGCAACACCGTCCGCGTGGCGCCGAGGTCGCGTTGCCCGGGGGGGAAGCTCCCCATCAAGTAGCCTTGCGTCGCGTAGACGTTTGGCTCATTGATGGTACACCAGAAATCACATTCTTCCCCCAGAGCCTGCACCACCTGCTCCACGTAGCGGGTAAAATAGGCGATGGTGCCTTCGTTGATCCAGGCGCCCTGTTTTTCCAACCAGAGCGGATTGGAGAAGTGGTGTAGCGTGACCAGCGGTTCCAGCCCGCGCGCGGTTAAGCCACGCAGCAGCTCTCGATAACGTTCCAGGGCTGCCGTATCAAATTTGCCCGGTTCCGGCTCCACGCGGCTCCACTCGATAGAGAGCCGCAAGGCATTTAGCCCCATATTAGCTGCCCGGTCAAAATCCGCCTCTGCATTCTCCCACCAGTTGCAGGCCAGACCAGAAGCAGCTCCTTCTTTGATATGTCCAGCTTCTTGCTCCCAGGCCCACCACTGGTTATTGGTGTTATTGCCTTCTACCTGATGCGCAGCGGTCGCCACACCCCACTTGAAACTTGGCGGAAAATGAAAATTTGCTTCTGCCATGCGCTCTCCCTGTTACTCCCTACTTTTTATTCCCGATGTTCTCCCTCAAATACGCCACAGCCTCTTCCACAGTATCCACCAACACTGGATAAGAGAGCACGCTGCTCCCAATCTCCGTCTGCGCGGCGATACTCTGCACCAGCGGCTGCCAGTGCGCGCCTACCAACAGGAGCGGTTTATGGGGCAGGCCGCGCTCGGCGATAAATTGTCCCACGTTCCAAGCAAACGCTACTTCAACCAGCGTACCGATGCCGCCCCAAGTGGCGATAAAACCGTCACCCTCCGCCAACATGCTCCGAATGCGTAGGTGGATATCGGCGGTGCGGCGTTCCTCAGTTAGCCAGCGGGAGGGCGTCGCTGCCGGGAACTCGTCGGTCGTGTAGCCAATCACATGTCCGCCGGCTTGATGCGCGCCTTTGCTGACGGCGTTCATCACGGCAGTATAGCCGCCGCTACCCACATCAAACCCGGCAGCGACCAACAATTCTCCCAAGCGCTCGGCCGCGTCCAGATGGCACTGCTCCTTGGTGCGTGAACTTCCAAAGACAACTATCAAAGGGTTGGACATAAATCTTTCTCCTCAGAAAATAAGTCAAAGGTCGAATGTCAAAAGTCAAAGGTCGAAAGTCGAGGGAGGAATCTCTCACGCCTGAAGAAAATTATTTACTTTCTCGTTCTCTCGCTTTTTCTATGGTAAATTATATTTTTTCTTAGCGCCTTAGCGTCTTTGTGGCAAACTATCTTTTCTCAGTGTGTTCTATGTCTAGAACACAGTTGCTCCGTGGTGAAATTATCCCAAATCGGCCGGGTAAGCGCTGGCGCCGATAAATCCCGGTCCCACATGCGAGCCGATCACCGGCCCGGTCTCGTTGATAAAGAAGGTCTCGCAGTTCAGCTCTTGCTGCACCCGCTGGCCCAGTTCCTCAGCCTCCGCCGCGCATTGGATATGCGTCACCGCCGCATGGACGGGGCGCTTGCCAACCCGCTTCTTGATCTCCTGAATTAGCTGCCGCTTGCCGCGTTTGCGCGTGCGCGTCATCGTCAACGGCTCGATTTTGCCCTTATCCAGGTGCAATAGCGGACGCACGTTGAGCATCGTACCCAAAAACTTAGCCGCGCCATTGATCCGCCCGCCCTTGCGCAGATATTCCAGGTCTTCCACTAAAAAGGCGCTGGCAGAGTGCTGTGCCATCTTGGCCACTAACGCGGCGACCTCTTGCCGAGTAGCGCCCGCCTCCAATGCTCGCGCGACCGAGGCGATCACGGTGGTCAACAAACAGGTAGTGACCCTCGAATCAACCACCGTGATCCGGTCCGTGGCCAGCTCCTGGGCGGCCAGCTGCGCGACGCGCACGGTACCGCTTAACTCGCCGGAGATATGTACCGAGATAATTTCATCTCCATTTTGTAACAAGCGTTCATACAAGTGCAAGAAATCCCCCGGCGCGGGTTGGCTGGTAGTGGGAGCCGTGGCTACCTGCGCTAACCGTTGGTAAAACTCTTCCAATGGAACCTGATCCTCATCCACAGACCGCGCCCCCATAGTGACTTTGAGCGGCACCGTATGAATGGGCCATCGCCCCGCAGCACGCGGGGGCAAATAAGCCGTAGTATCCGTCACTAAATGAATCATAATAATTCCTCCCCTAAATAAAAAGAAAATAAATTGACCACACCCGGTCATTTTCGGGGCAGATGGGGAGGTTCTCAAACAAGTTCGCTCTTAATCTTACTGCTCAACTAATTAATAAAATACCCTTCTACTTCGGAACTCTACCTTGAGAACAAAAATAATAATAGCTGCTACCATCCACCCTACCATAAATAATCTTTTTCATTATAACGTATTTGGCGGGAACTTCACCACAGAAGCGCAGAGAGCACGGAGATTTGAATTTATTTTTTCTCAGTGCCCTCCGTGTCTCCGTGGTGAATTTATTCTCTCAACTCCACCAGCACCTCTCGCAACGTCACCCGGCCGCCATCCCCCGCACTGACCGGCAACCGCTGGCCCGTCTGCGCATCGTACCAGCCCACGCCGAGATGGTACTCTCCCGCCGCCAGCCCCTGCAAGTCCAACGTTACCGTCTCGCTCACCACCTCTCCGGCGGCCCACCAGCTGGTCGGATAGCTCCACTCGCGCGGCATCGCATCATCCTGCGCCGCCACCGCGCCCGACCCCGCCGCGTAGAGATGGACAAAACGTTTGTAATCCTGAGCGGGAGCACGTTTAGCTTGCCACCATACTGTCAACCGTAATTCTTTTGGGGAAATTTCATAATCGTACCCCAAAAGTTGCAAGGTCTCGCCGAACTGCGCTTCTTGGGGGAAAGGTGGTGGGGCCGACTCAAAAGAGCGTGCGCGGAGCGTCACGGGTATTGACTCGGCGACCACGCTGCGCGTCAAGCTTTTCCCGGCTGCCAAGAGTGTCAACTCCAACCGGTAGGGGCCAGGAACCAACTGTGACGGCAACTCCAACTCTACCGGCGCGCGGACCCAGGTAAAACGGGGCCATTCCGTGATGCACGAGCCAGGAGCCAATGGAGCTTCATGTTCAGCAACCACCGTCGCGTCCGGCGCCCACAACGTCCAGTGGGCCGTTAGCGCGCCGGGAGGCTCCTCCAGCGCGTTCCACTCTGGATAGAATTTGAACCCTTCCCCTTCGGTAATCTCGGCCGGCAATCCCAGACCAAGCAACGCCACCCCGCCGGCTTGCGAGAGAATAGTCTGCCCTTTGCGCACCTGCTCACAGCACGCCTCCCGCAAGTCGAAGAGCACCGGCTTATGCAACTTGAGCGGCACTTCGATTTCGCCGCCGCCTGTCATTGTGGCTTTCAGATAAGTGATCACCTGGAGCGTATATTCGCCGGGAGCCAATCCCTCCGGCAATGTGAGTACTGGGTAATCTGTCACCAGCTCGCCGGGAGACCAGAGCGTAGTCGGCAAATAGCCGTAGCCTGGTTGCAGGTCCTGCTGTGCCAGCTGGCGTCCGTTCACATCCCGCAACCGCAACGAGAGGCTCCAGTTGCGCGCCGTGCCGCTCGTTGACCAACCCATCTTTAGCCGGAGCAGCGTCGGACTGGGTTGCTCCACCGTGACGGAGTGCAACGTCAGCTCGCCGTTCCCCAACGTCGCCACTACCGGCGCATCGACGGGCAAGCGCGGCCCCTGTGGCACACGCACCGCCCCCACGTAGAGTGCGCCCATGCCGCGCCCTTGCGCTGTCACCCCGTGGAACTCCTCCGTGGCGCCGTGGACGCGCAGTTCCAGCAGGTAGAGACCGCGCGCCAAATCCGCCGGTAACGTGAGCGCGAGTTCCTGCTCGGGCATGATGCGGGCGCGGGTCTCCGCTAGCGTGTAGGGCACATTGTGACGCGGCGTCGCCGGTGAAACTAAACGCAACGTCACGGTGAGCGGCGCGGAAAGGCGCGCCCAGCTAGCAGTCACCGCAATCCGCTCGCCGGGTGCCGCCGCGGCCGGCGCATTGACCGCGTCCAACCGCACGGCTCCAAAGTCCACCGGCCCCTGGTGCGGATAAGGCTGCTGCACAAAGTCGAAGAACGTCGCTGGTAATCCCGTACTCATTCCGCCCTGCAATGCTCGGTAGGTTGCGGGCAACATCACTGCTAAAGTCAACAGGCTAATAATGGCAAATGGCAAATCGCAAATCGCAAATCGCAAATCACGAATGGCGGATGGCGCACCTCCACTATCTCGCGTTGGCTCTCTGTGCTCTTGTCGGAGCAGGAGCGCCAGAACGCAGCCCCACGCCGTCACGCCAGAGAGCAGAAGCGACGCTGTGCGGAGCGGGGTGTTGCCCAAGCGCAGCGTGACCGCGTGCTCGCCGGCCGGTAATTCCACCGTCAAGCGGCCGGAACCGGTCAGCGGGTGGACGGCGGTGGGCGTGCCGTCCACCGTGGCGCGCCAGCCGGGCCACCAGTGGAGCGGGAACGTCACTGGGCCGGCGCGGGCCAGTTCCACTTGCCAGCGTTGGCGCGCCGGTGTCCGTTCCAAGAGCGTCGCTGAGAGCACCATCCCTTCAGCGGCGCGGGGTTGAGCGGCATTCACGCCATCCACCACCGCCTCGGCGCTGTAGAGACGCGGCGCCACATCCGCCGGCAGATACTCGTAGCGGATCGTCGTGCCGATATTGCCAGTGAAGGCTTCATAGAGGAGCAAATTATCCCACGTGACATCCTCGTCAGCGATGAGCAGCCGGTCAGGATGCAAATCGACCAACGCCGCAGAGATAATCAACGCACCCAATAAAACGTAAAACAGTCCGTGCAACACCTCACCGCTGCACCGCTTCGCTCCCTCGCTCCCTCGCCTTTTCGCTTCTTCGCCTTCTTCGCCTTCTTCGCCTTCTCGCTTTCTCGCTCTCTCGCCTTCTCGCCTTCTCGCTTTCTCGCTCTCTCGCTCCCGCGCTATCCCCCCCGTCACCGCCGCTGTAAAGAGCGCCTGCACGGAGAGAAAACGCCACGGGAACTGTGTCTGGGCTAGGAGCGGCAGATATTCCCAGAGCAAGCTAGAGAGGGAGGTGATCATGAACGTGGACACGAAGAGTCCCAAGAGTAGAAAGGCATAGTGCGGGTTGCGTGGTGCGGGTTGCGTAACCAATTCGTGATTCGTGATATTTGACTTTCGATCTTCGACTTTTGACCTTTGACCTTTGACTTTCGATTTTTGACCTTCGACTTTCAACCTTCGACTTTTGACCTTCGACTTTTGACTTCTAAGAATCTGCCACACCAGAACACCTGCTCCGCTGAACGCCAGCCCGGCCTGCACCAGACCCATCGCAAAGGCGCCGCCACCCTCTCCACCGGTGACCTCGTAAGCAAAGCGCCAGCCGCGTTGTACCAGATTTGTGCCGCGAAAGTGATTCTCGTAGCTAAAATAGCCTTCAGTGAATTCCGGCCCCAGCTGCCCGTAACCGGTCTCTCCGATAGCCGGCAGCCAGAACCAAGCCGTGAGTAACATCCCGAGCAGGAAGGGGAGCGCGAGCCGCACGCTCCGTCGCCAAAGGGGAATGGAAGATTGAGCTTGCCAATTGACCAGCAGCGCGTAGAGCAGCGCGAACGGCGAGAAGATCAACGCAGAGACGTTATGCGTCAAAATCAGCGCACCGTAGGCCAGCGCAGCGGCGACCAGACGACGCGCAGTGTAACGTTCCGCCAACCGCCCCAGCGTCCAGAGGATGAGTGGATACCAGACGAAGGCGTAGAACTCTGAGAGTGAATCGCCGCGCACGTAGACGTTGACCAGATGGAAGGGCGCGAAGGTGTAGGCGGCAGTCGCCAACCACCGTGCAGCCCGGTTTTTATAGAGCCGCCGTGACCAGAGAGCCATCGTCAACGCGGCCAGCAGAAAGCCGAGGGTCTGCGTCGCCTGGATTGCCAGCAGAGGAGAGAATCCCAACACCGTCAATCCACTGCTCAAGTAGTAGGGCAACGCCGCGTAATGATTGAAGAAGGGATAGCCCAGGTCGTAAGCCGCGTGTCCCATCCACCGTGGCGGAAAAATCCCCTGACGCAAATTCTCCGCCATCTCCAGCGTGCGCGCCAGCAAAAAAGGGCTATCCCCACCTCCGCGCGTGCTGATCATCCCCGCCCCCCAGAGTGGCGCAGCGGCCAAGAGCGCCAGCAAAAGAGGGAGTGCATAACACTTGATCCACCTTGATCTATTGATCGTTGACATCGAACCCTTCTTAGTTATCCTGTAAGTAACTTGGTAATACTCATTGGAGGTTAGTATGGCACAGACTATGACCGTTTCCTCAAAAGGCTGGGTAGTGATCCCCAAAGAACTGCGAGAGGCCTATAATATCACGCCTGGCACGAAAGTGCAGATTGTAGATTATGGCGAATCCCTCCAGATTATCCCGGTACCGGAAGATCCCATCGCGGCAGATAGCCTTGAATTTACTCAAACGAGAAAAATCACAGCGTCTAGACCTCAAAAACAAACGGTTCCTGGCAGGTTAGGATAATAACTATCTGGGACAGGAACTCTCATTTTAGAGGCGATGGCCTTGTTTGCCATTTGTCTTGCCTCATTCCCCATCCATGATAAACTAACCTCGTTGGTTGAAGGAGGAGTATGAGTCAGGCATTATATCTCAAGTGGCGGCCCCAGACGTTTGACGACGTGATCGGGCAAGATCACATTACGCGCACCCTGCGCAACGCGCTGCGGCTGGATCATATCCATCACGCCTACCTCTTTGCCGGCCCGCGCGGCACCGGTAAAACCACCACGGCTCGGTTGATAGCCAAAGCTGTGAACTGTCTAGCGCCGGTAGCAGAGCGACCTTGCAATCAGTGTGAGCTCTGTCGCGCTGTCAACGAAGCGCGCTTGATGGACCTTGTCGAAATCGACGCGGCCTCGCATACGAGCGTGGAAGATATCCGGAAGCTGCTGGAGAAGGTGAACTTTCGGCCTGCTCAGGCCCGTTACAAAGTCTACGTGCTGGATGAGGCGCACATGCTCTCCCCATCAGCCTTCAACGCGCTGCTCAAGACGTTGGAGGAACCGCCGGAGCATGTCATCTTCGTGTTGGCTACCACAGAAGTCCACAAAATTCTACCTACCGTGCTCTCCCGTTGCCAGCGCTTTGAGTTTCGCCGTATTCCCCTGGCGGATATTACCCAACGGCTACAAAAAATCTCTCTGGCGGAGAAGATCGAGACCGAGCCACAAGCCCTAGACCTGATAGCCCGCGCCGCCACCGGCAGTATGCGCGATGCCACTAGTTTACTGGATCAGATGGCGTCCAGCGGCGCTGTGAGAGCCGACTACGTGCGCCAGATACTCGGTACCGAACGCCGTGAAGTGGTGCAGACGCTCATCCAAGCTTGGTTGGATAAGCAACTCCAGGTGGGCATCCGTATTATCAATGAGGCGGTAGATGACGGGGCCGATCCTCGCCAGCTGGCTAAACAGCTCACCGCTTTCTTACGCGGCTTGCTCCTCATGCGCTTAGGTGCGGGGGAAACCTGGCGCGAACCATCCACTGAGGAGCGACCACGCTACCAAAAGATGATTGAACAAGTCACGCCGGCGCAACTGGTACAAGCGGTACAATTATTCAGTGGGGTGGCCGCAGAGCGACAGAGCGGTTGGCAACCACAACTCTCACTGGAACTGGCTTTTATCGCAGCTACGCGCTCGCCAGAACCGGCGCCGGTTGCTCCAGAGAGCCGGCCTGTAACCAGAGAACGCACGCACGAGCAACCGGCGCCGGCGCGTGAGAAAAAAGCCGTCCCCGCGAGTAACCCGGCCCAACCAACCACCCCCGCCCCCTCCCTGGCTGCGGCTCCCGCAGGAGGTGGCTCAATCACCGTCCAGGAAATCAGCAACCGCTGGAAAGAAATACTTCATTACCTTAGCGCTCGGCTGCGGGCGCCCCTCTGGTCAGCAGAGCCGCTGGCCGTGGAAGCTGAGGGGGGGCTGGTATTAGGCTTCCGCCATACTTTCCACCGCAACAAAGCCCAGGAGAGCTCCGTACAACCATTGGAAGCGGTTTTGAGCAAGCTATTCAACCAACAAATTCGGGTACGCTGTGTGCTGAAAGATGAATGGGCGCCGGCCAGGGCCAAACCCGTCCCGCAACCAACAGCCAAACCTGAAACCCAAGCCGCACAACCACCGGCACCGCCTGCTCCCCCGCAAGAACAAGAAGATCTCCTAGTAAAACGCGCGGTGGCAGAACTAGGAGCAGTCGTCAGAGAGGTGGATGCTTAGAGCAAACTAGCTTCCCACAAAGGCGCAAAGAGCGCAAGGATTTAAACTTAATCTTCAGAAAAATATTTTTTTCTTAGCGTCCTTTGCGTCTTTGCGGTAAGAAATCTTTTTTCAGGATACTCTTTATCTCTGTGAAACACTCTGTATAACTAGGGGTTGAATAATTATCTTATTTTTTAAGGAGAGAAAAAAATGGCTCGTAGAAAAGGACGCGGACAGATGGATAACTTAATGCGCCAAGTACAAAAAATGCAGGAAGATATACAACGCGCGCAAGAAGAAGCTGAGCAGAAAGTGTTCACCGTCTCTGTGGGCGGCGGCGCTGTTGCAGTGACCATCACCGGTGGCCTGGAGGTACAAGCTATCACCATCCAGCCCGAAGTCGTGGATCCCGAGGATGTGGAGATGCTCCAAGACCTGATATTGGCCGCGGTCAACGAGGCGATTCAGAAATCGCAAGCTACAATGGGCGATCAGATGGCCTCCGCTACTGGCGGGATGTTAGGGGGCCTGGGAATTCCCGGACTATAAACGTAGATGAAGAACGTAGCAATCCCTCCTGCCGTCACACGACTGATAGAGACCTTCTCGGAACTACCCGGCATCGGCCCGAAAACTGCCTCGCGCTTGACTTTCTATCACTTGCGCGGCAAATCGGAACTAGCTCTAAGCCTCGCCAAGGAATTGCAAAATCTGGTCGAAAAGACGCGCTTCTGCTCCATCTGTTACAACGTGACGGAGGAGGATCCCTGCCCTATCTGCTCCGATGAGAGCCGCGACAAAAAAGTGCTCTGTGTAGTAGCAGAGCCTTTGGACCTCCTGGCGTTGGAGCGCACTGAACAGTACACCGGTTCCTACCACGTACTCCACGGCGCCCTCGCCCCGCTGGAAGGTATCTTTGCCGAAGACCTCCGCATCAAAGAGCTGGAGGCGCGTCTGCGCAAAGGGGGCGTGGAGGAAGTCATCTTGGCTACCAATCCCACCAGCGAGGGCGATTATACCGCCGCCTATCTGCTCACCCGGCTCAAACCGCTGGGAGTGCGCATCACCCGTCTGGGGCGTGGCTTGCCGATGGGCGGGGATCTGGAATACGCTGATGCCGTTACCCTGACCCGCGCTCTGGAAGCGCGTCAAGAGCTCTAATGACCGCTTGGCATCCTGATATCCAACAGGGCTGGCAGATAGGGCTAGCTTTGATTGCCGTCCTGGTACTCTTCGCCACCGGTATATCGCTACTAGCGGTGCTGAACCCGATCTCGATACTCACCTTTCTCTTGGGATTAGTTTCCCTGACTGCGCTGGTCGGGGCGGTACTGGTGGGTTATTGGCTCTGGGGCTTGCTCCACGCCTCCTACGCCATGGATCGTAACACCTTAGTTATTCGCTGGGGCAACTACGAACGACAGATTCCGCTGGGCGCGGTGCAAACGGTGTGCTCTGGCGAGGATCTTACGGATATCCGTCTCCGGCAGACCATCCGCTGGCCCGGTCACTACTTTGGGTGTGGCGCAGCTCCGCAAACCGGCCCGATTCACTTCTACGCCACGGCCCCACTAGCTGAACAGATCATCATCTGCACTTCAGAGCTGGCGGTGGCTATCTCCCCGGCCCGGCGAGAGGAATTCCTTGCGGCACTGGCAGAGCGCATGGAGATGGGGACCACACAAGATGTCGGTTACCACTCCCTCCGTCCCGCTTTTCTGGATTGGGGGATTTGGCAAGATCGTCTGGCGATAACTTTCCTGGGCAGCAGTCTCCTCCTCTTGATTTTGCTGGCTGGCTTACTCAGCTGGCGCTATCCTACTTTGCCGAGCGAAACCATCTTCAAATTGAGCGCTACCGGGCAACCGTTGCTGGTCGCTCCCCCCTCACGTCTGGCCTATTTAGGATTACTGGGCATAATCTTCACCCTCTTGAATGGCGGATTGGGATTCCTCTTCTACCGGCGCCGGCCCATGGTCTCTTATTTCTTCTGGATGAGCTTATTGTTACTTCAGGCCAGTCTCTGGGTGGCTGTGTTGACCATTTTGTTCAACAACACCGGTTAGTGGCCGGCCAGGAATGACAATGATCCAGTTAGTAGCCCTCGATTTAGACGGCACGTTGATAGGGGAAGATCGCCAGATTAGCCCCCGCGTGCGCCGTGCCATTGCCGCCGTACAAAAACGGGGCGTCATCGTCACGCTGGCGACCGGGCGGATGTTTGCGGCAACGTTGCCCTTTGCGCGCGAATTGGAGATCATGGCTCCCTTGCTCTCCTACCAGGGCGGCTGGATTCAATATCCGGCTGACGACCATCCTCTCTATCGCGTGCCGCTGCCTGCCGAGATAGCACGCACGGCTCTCGAGATGGCTCGCCGCGAGCAGTGGCACGCGGTGCTCTATGCTGACGGGCAGATTTTTCTGCAGGAGTTTGCCCGCGCGCCTGAATTCTACACGGCTCTGCTGGGCACGGGCTATCAACTAGTTGCCAGCTGGGAAGAGGTGCTCGCCACCCAGCAGCCCGATAAAGTGCTCTTGGTAGCCGCTCCGGCGGCGATACCGGCGATAGAAGAGCAATTGCGGGCGCAGTTAGCTGGAGAGGCGCTAGTTTTCCGTTCGCATGCCCAGTTTGTCGAGGTGGTGCCCAGAGGCGTGGATAAAGGTGCTGGTTTGGCGTGGCTAACTCAATATCTGCAAATTTCACCTCAAGCTGTGATGGCAGTAGGCGACCAGGGGAATGATACGCCCATGCTCAAATGGGCCCGGATCGGAGTGGCCATGGGGAACGCGACCCCCGAGGTCAAAGCGGCCGCAGATTGGATAGCTCCCTCGTTGGAAGAGGATGGCGCCGCCGCTGCACTGGAACATTTTATCCTCTCCAGAGAAAAATAACCCTGGCGATGAGCACTCCCATCTTCCCAATCCAGCAGCCAGCAAGTATCGCAGCAGCGGCAGCGATATTGCGGGACGGGGAATTGGTCGCCATCCCCACCGAGACGGTCTATGGCATTGCTGCCGCTCCCCGCCTCCAAGCGTCTGAACTACTCTTGCACCGGTTCTATGATGCGGATTCTTGGCCAGCCTTACCGTTGCTGCTCGCCCCGGAAGTACCTCTGGCTCATCTAGCTCGCTCCAACCAGTGGGCGGAACGCTTGCGTAATTATTTCTGGCCCGGCCCTCTCACAGTGCTCCTCCCCGCAATCGCGGATTTCCCCTTTGCGCTGCCTACTCCGTGCGTGGCAAAGCGCGTCCCGGATTACGCGCCGCTCTGGCCGCTGCTCCGCGCTCTGGGCGGGGTTTTGATTGTGGGGCGGGCTGCGCATACCGGCTATCCTCCGGCCATCACGGCCCAGGAAGTCGCAGAGCAGCTGGCGGATGACGTGGCACTCATCCTAGATGGCGGGCGGGCCCTCTTTGGCCTCCCTTCCACCGTAGTTGATTGTATCGTCTCGCCACCGCGCATCGTGCAACGCGGCATCATCTCCGCTCCAGAAATAATGGCGGCTCTGCAACGCCCTGCGGAGCGGAATTGATGAGGACGACTGTCACGGGGAAACGCTATTGGAGTTGGAGCGCGCTGTTGGTGGTCTTATTGTTGGGGACGGGGCTCCGTTTTTACCGGCTGGACGCGCAATCCTTCTGGAACGATGAGGGGAACACCGCGCGCCTGGTCGAGCGTACCATCCCGCTAATTATCGCCGGCGCCGGCGGCGATATCCACCCACCAGGGTACTATCTGCTGCTGCACGGCTGGCAAAAGTTGGCAGGCAATTCCGAGTTCGCGTTGCGGAGTTTCTCGGCGCTCGCCGGCATCCTGACCGTGGCAGTGACGGCCGCCCTAGGCCAAAAGGGAGGGGGACGATTGACAGCTCTCGGAGCCGCGTTTGGTCTGGCTTGTCAGCCGTTGGCTATCTACTATAGCCAAGAGGCGCGGATGTATGCGCTCTTGGGTTTACTCGCTGCGCTGACGCTCTGGGCCGCCGCGCAATTCTTTGACGGAGAGCGCGTCGCCTTGTTTTGGTTATGGCTGACGCTCTCTCTGGGACTCTACACCCATTACGCTTACGCCTTTGTGATTCTGGGCATCAACATGGCATTTCTGGGAGTCTGGCTCTCTCAGCGGCCTCTTCGCTGGCGGGTGCTACGAAATTGGATATTCACGCAGCTCCTGGCAGCGGTGACATTCCTCCCCTGGCTACCGCATCTCTTCAACGTCGCCAGCTGGCGTCCCCCTGATTTAGACCCCGGCGGTGCGCTCCAAGAGATGACATACGCGCTCTTGACCGGCATCACGTTGCCGGCGGAAGAAGGCGGCTATCTGCTGCCGGTCGCCGTGCTTTTACTGGGATTGGCCCTCTGGCGTCGCTCTCGCGCTCCCTTCATCAAATGGAGCGCGTTCCTGATGAGCGTGTTACCGCTCGGGTTGATCGCTGCCGGCGGCATCTACCGGCCGGCCTATCTCAAATTCCTGCTGGTCTCCAGCGCGCCGCTCGCCGTGCTATTGGCGCTCCCGTTGAGCAAATGTCAGCGGTCAGAGCTCCCACGTTGCTCATTTAGCCGGTGCCTGATCGTGCTGCTCCTCTTCGGGGCTTGGTTGCCGCCGCAAATCACTGCTCTTCACAATCTCTACTTTGAGCCGCAATATGCCCGCGCTGACTATCGCGGCATTGCAGCCCGGATCGCTGCTAGGGCAGGGCCACGGGATGGTATCATCCTCAGCGCGCCCAATCAGTGGGAGGTCTTCACTTACTACTACCAGGGAGCACTGACCGTTTATCCGGCTCCCTATCATCCCACGCCAGAAGTAGCCGACGCTTGGAGCGACGAGCTGCTACAAGCTGCCCATCCACGGCTTTTCGTTCTCTACTGGGGAGATGGGGAATCCGATCCAGAGCGGCGTATTGAGCGCCGCCTGGCAGAGCGAACCTACAAAATCCAAGAGAGTTGGGTTTATGATTTACGTCTGGCACAGTACGGCACGGCTTTACTGCCAGAGAGTCCCGAGGTCCAGAGCGCGGCACAGATAGGCGCGGATATCCATTTGGAGGGATATAGTCTCGCGGGGCAGTCAACCTTCACCGCCGGAGAGATAGTACCGGTGACGCTCTTTTGGCGGAGCGACCGGTCGTTGGACGAGCGGCTCAAGGTCTTTATACATCTCGTCGGCGCTGATGGTGTGCCGGTAGCCCAAACCGACGCGGAGCCGGTAGGAGGCTTACATTCCACCGATAATTGGACGGGAGGAGAGCGCATCATAGATCGACATGGTATCCTGCTGCCGCCAGAACTTCCCGCCGGCAACTACACGCTGCAAACCGGATTATATCGGTTTTCCGGCGAGCGGTTGTCCATCACCAGAGCCGGGGAGCCAAACGGTGAGACGCTTATGCTGGGCGAGATAATGGTCAACGCGGAGTGAGCGCCGCTAGTGTGCTTTTTACTGCTTACGCCTGCCCAAGCAGCAAGGAAGTGACACGACTAAAGTCGCTTTCGGAGACGCGCTGCGCCGCGCGTCCACCTACGTGGACGCCATTTGAACTGTCCACGCAGGTGGACAGCCGGCTATTAGCCTCCGGTAGCCTACTTCAGTAGGCGTACTGGGTCGCTTTAGCTAGCTGGATTACTGTTACTCGTTTTATGCTTAACAAGAACAGGCTCCTGGGGAAATCCCCAGGAGCCTGTTAAATATAACCACAATGCCGATTTATTACCTTCCGCCTTTACTCTTATCACGGCGGGGCTTGCTCATCTTGCGCACGGCTTTACGTCGCTCAATACGATCTTTTTCACCTTTGGTGACAAAATAACGGCGTTTTTTCATTTCACTCTTAATGCGATCTTTAGTCACTCGTTTGCGAAAGCGCTTAATCAGCTGATCGGTAGATTCACCGGGTCGTCGCTTTACAAAAGTCATTCGTTTCTCACCCCCTCTCCAAAAACTATAATACCAAAAACCTGGTCTTCAGGAGCCTTAACAATGAGACCAGGTCGGGGTGCAAAATACCAACGAGTAGACTTTCGTCAGAAACTCCGGTTGATAAAGTAGTTCTAGAACTACCCAAGAGATCTAAATGCTCTCCTGATTTCGCGCGACCACAGAACCAGATCAGGGCTCCTATAGCCACCCCATTCTAACTTGTTTTAACTGGTTGTCAACGA
>DUEJ01000029.1 GCA_011192175.1 Thermoflexia bacterium | reverse complement strand
CTGCGGCCGCATCCCAGATAAAGACGCCCGCCACGCCGCTCGCACTGGTCTGGGTGAGGGGCGCGGCGGTTCCCTGAGCCGGCGTGGCTACATTCCAATGCCCGCCAGCATTGAACGAGTACTCAAAATGAGTGTTGGTCAACGGATCGCCTTCGGGATCATATACGCGATAATGTACCGTCACCACGGGGGTCTCTGGCTGGGCCAGCCGCTCCGGCGCGGAGTATAAGTAAGCGTCCGCGGTTGAGCCAGGACGGGAGAGCGTGACGTAGGGGGGATTATCGGAGAGGGCGGACGTGGCGACCTCTGGCAGGTGCGCCGGCGTGACTAGGGTATTTTCGTAATAACCGCTCTTCCCGCCCTGTTGTTGGCTGACGGCTAAATCAAGGTCGCCATCACCATCGCGGTCGCCCCAGGCGAGGCCCGTAGTAGCAGAAAGCTCCGCCGAGGTCCACAGCTCAACGAGTTGGGGGACACCTGGCTGACTGCCGATATTCGCATAAACTCGATCCGCCTCGTTATCCCGGCCCACGGCGAGCTCCGGATAGCCGTCGTTGTCCCAATCGCCCCAAGCCAGCGCCACGGTTTTACCCGTGGGCGCTCCCGCCGTCCAGATGGGGAGTGCGCCGAAAGCGCCAGCCTGGTTTTCCCAGAGACGATCATCACTACCGTTGGTCCCTACCGCCAGATCGAGGTCGCCATCCGCATCATAATCGGCCCACGCAAGCGCGGTCGTGGGTAAAGAAATTGGGGATTGCCAGGCCAAGCTAAAAGTTAAATCGCCGTTGTTGTGATAGACGCGCACCGGGCCATTGTAGATGCCGGCGGCGAAATCCTGGTAGTAATCGGCATCGTAATCGCCCCAAATCAGGCTGCGGGCATCGCCAGTTTCGGGAGTGGAAAAGACGGCGGTTGCAGCGAGTGTAGCGCCCTGGTTTAGATAGAGTTGCAACGGGCCCGCGGCATATCCGACCAGCAAGTCCAATCGCCCGTCATCGTTCGCATCATTCCAGGCCAGACTGCGAACAGCGTGAGCAGTATTGACCTGCCAAGCCGCCGCGTCGAATTCACCATCCTGGTAAAGTTGCACTTTGAGCGGTGTACCGATAGCGACTTCTAGCTCTTCATCCGAATCAACGTTACCGAAGGCGATGGCGTGCGGCCCGAAACCGGTCGCCGTAAATTTTTGCTCAATGCTATCTGGGAATTTACCTTGCCTGTTAAGGCGCAGATAGGCGCTCAATGCGGGGAGGGTCGCGCTACCGAACAAGAGATCAAGGTCGCCATCGTTGTCAGCATCGCCCCAGGCTACGCTGCTGGCGCCTTGCGCGCTGACTGCCGTGAGTGTCGCTTCCAATTTAGGTGAGATCACAGTGAAAATCTGGCTAGGGCCGTCGCGATTGCCCACCAGTAAATCCAGGTTCCCCTTAGCTTGGAGCTCGATACCCCGCATACTCCAGATCTGTCCCAGATTGGTCTGAGAATCAAGCGCGAGGTTACTGATCTGCTGGAAAGCGTTGGCGGTGGGAGCATAACGGTAAAACTTGGGGGGCGCATCGGCGACCGCCAGATCTAGATTGCCATCGCCATCAAAGTCGCCCCAATCAATCGCGAGGGGGGTCATAAAGGCGTTAGTGCGAATATGGGCTATCGCATCGAAGCTGCCGCCGCTCTGCCGATAGATATGGACTTGACGTTGTAGCGGGTAGGCTGCGGCCAGATCCAGCTCCCCGTCACCATCAAAATCGCCCCAGGCCAGATCGTAAGGCAGGTACTCCAAGCCGCTCTCCAGTAAGCGAGTGACGGTCAAGGGATTGGTAGTAGTTAGAGCTCCGGTAGCGTTTGCGCTGCTCTGGTTCTCCAGGAGCTGTAAATCGCCGGGGAACGCGCCCAGAGCCAGATCTAGATCGCCGTCGCCATCATAATCGGCGGCTTCCAACGCCGCCGTAGCTCTTTCACTAAGACATTCGATGGCATGGGTGCTGGTGGATGTGACAGTGCCGGTAAAGTTCCCCGCACCGTCGTTCCGATAGAGGTTCACCGGGCAGAGCTTCTGGAACTGGGTTTCAACAGTACCGTTGATAGCATTGGTGCTGGCGACCAGGTCGATATCACCATCGCCGTCGTAATCGCCGGGCGCCAGACGCACTAATTGGTAGTGGGTCGTAAATGTGCGCGCCTGCTCAAAGATCTGCTCCGCTGCCACGTAACTATAGATATAATTCTGACCTTCCGTCATCGCCTGATCATCGGAACTGGGTCCCACCAACAATAGTTCGAGATACTGTCGGGAATCAGGAATCACATCGGCCCAGCGGACACCATAGGCGAGCCGATAATCCACATCATCCTTCATTTTCGCAGTGCTCCAGAGATACTCTAGGTGATCGCCCGCGTTGCGGTAGACTGAGGCCCCCAGCGAGGAACCTAGCACAAGGTCCAGGTCGCCATCCCGATCAAAATCCCCCCAATCCTGGCTGATAGTGCCGCCCGCATCTTCCGAGAACCAAGTAGGGACTGAGGAGATGCTTGCTCCTCCTTCTTGAATGCGAACCTGCACCGTCAAGGCTAAATCCTCACCTCCGGCCGCACACTCGTTGCCATCCAGGTAATAATGCGCGAATACGCGATTGGTGATCTCCGCGCCTTCCGGCTGACCGATAACCCGGCCGGCGAAAGATAAAGTTAAAATTTCCCCGGCATCCAGAGCGGGGACTTCCCAATTAAGTTGGCGCGTAGCCGTAACTACGATGGCACCCCCTGAAGGCTCTGGGATTTCCTCCTCATCATAGACCTGTGTACAAGAAGAGGAACAGGAGAATTTATCCAACGCATTTTTGGGCAGCGCATCTATGATCAGTACATCCGTAATCACCCCGGTGCTCTGGTTCTCGAAAAGCAGCGTATAGGTTACCGACTCGCCATTGTAGACGGTCGTCGTCCCGTCATCAGCAGTAGCTGCAAATTGTTGTATGGAGAGCGCGGCCGCGGAACCAAAGTTGGTCGCGGTGCTCTCGATAAAGAAGGCCCGCCAGTAGGGAGGCCAGTCGAAGGAGCCGTCAGAGGAAGAAGGCGTCCGCGAAAGGGCCGCGGTTTGTGGCAGGAGAGTCTCCTCTAGGGCTAAGGGGTGCGCCCTCACCGGGAAGCTCTGGAGTAAGGGCAAAAGCACCAGCGCTAGCGCTGTGCCGAGATGGCTTAGTCGGGTAACTATCCGTTTATTTCTACTCATAGTTGACTCCACTAAAAAAGGATAGTTCACCACTGAGACACAGAGTCCCCTGAGAGAAAAAATTATGTTTAGACTCTTGGCGCTCTTCATACCTTTGTGGTGAAATCTTTGGGCCCTTCAATAAACCCATACCTGAAACTCCCCAACCTCAAGGTTCCGGGGTCGGCGTAGCGCAAGGCCAACTATACCAACGCTTGGCAGTTGGTTCAGTTTCTTGCCTCTCGCTATCCACGTCCAGATATACCGCGCTGGCGTAATACACTTGCCCACATACGGAGTTAGGATCGGGCCAAGAGTTCATAGTATTGTCTAGCTGCGACTCGTCCGCCACGCGGTTAAAGATACCATCCTCCGTGTTGGCCCGGTAGATACGAAAACCGATGATATCGTCCACATAATCCAGATCATACATCCAGGTGAGCGTTACCGGTTGACCGGAACCTACTCCGCCGGTTTCCCCATTGAGATTCTGAGGGGCAGGGGGCACTTCAATGGGCTGCAAGACGATCTGAATGAAGGCGTACTTACTGGCGCCACCCTCGTTAGCGGCAACTAGTTGATAATCTAGAGCCTGCCGGATGGTAGCAGCGAATTCGCCCACCGGCGGACGCGCACTAGAACTTTCGCCTGCAATCAGCGTAACCTGCGGTACATTCATCGCTGACCAGATGAATTTGACTTTGGCCCCATAAACGACTTTATATTTCTTGGTAAACCCTTCACTGGATTCTTCAATCACGTCATCCGGGTTATCAATAGCTTGAACCTCGAAGTATTGAATCAGCGGTTCAGGCAGTGGCGTTGGCGTAGGCGGCGGCGTAGGTGTCGGTGGCGGCGTGGCCGTTGGTTCAATCACGGTAAGTTCCACCGTTTCGCTAACCTTCAACTCTTCACCATTGTAAACAGTTAAAATGAAGAAAGTTGTTGCCTCAGCCTGAATGGGTAGGGAACTTTCGGCCGAGAGATTGCTGATGGTTCCCACAGTGGGCCCGGTGAGCTCGATGTTGGTGGTATTGCCAGAGATGGTCCAAACCAACTGTGCCGGATTCTGAGCGCCTTTAAGCACCTCGTCCGGTACGACGCGGAAATCGTCAATGACCGGCATTTCCGGCTCTGGCGTGGGGGTGGGTTTCTCGCGGACCGTCACTCGCACCGGCGCACTGTTACGCCGGCTGGGCGGTTGTTCCCCGGCGCCATCGTCGTAGAGCGCGGTCAACACGTATTCCACCACTCCCACCTTATCCAACGTCTGTACCGTGCTGCCGTTGGGCGGATATTGCGCCCCTAACAGCTCCACCCCGGTAGCATTTTCCGCTTGCCAGGTGATAGTCACGCTATCACCTGTATAAATCTCTAGCGGGGAGACATTGAATTTCTGAATAAGGGGTTTCGGCAAAGGAGTGGGAGTAGGCGCGGAGACCTTGATACTCACACTCGCCATAGCCGCTTCTCCGCCATATTGATTGGTCGCTTGTAAAGTGTAGTGCGTGGGATTAGTAGTGGGCATTATTTCACGCTCACTGGTGTACTCGGCTGGGGCGATAGTCTGTTCTTGTCCATTGATGATCAAAATAACGTTATCAGCGTTCAGCACTTCCCAATGTAAATTAGTCGCTTCCCCGGCCACCAGGGATGTCTGGTCAACGGTAAAGACACGGATTTTAGGTTCCAACGGGGTTACGTCCACTTCAAGGGGATCAGAAGCTACGCTAAACAAACGCGGGCTGAGTTGCGATAAGAGATTTTCACTTTTCAGGATATAGAGCGTATCCTCTTCCGGATTATCAATGTAAGTACCCGCGGCAGTTTCCAAAGTGATGCGGGCGCCACCGTCCGTTTCGATCCAGCGGTTAGTGAACCGCGAGGTCTCGTAATTGAATGTCACCGCCCCTCCTACATCTAGTTCCGTCGGAGCGGCAGTAAAAGCATAAATTCGGGGGCGAAAGAAAAGAACGATCAGCGCTGCCAACACCGCAGTCATCAGGAACAACAACCACGGACCGACAACGGGACGTACTCGGAGCTCACCCAAGAGCGTGCGCGGAATCTGCCCCTCGGCCAAGAGAGAGACGTTGACATTAAATGAGTAGCGCCGTTTACGAAGCGCGATAAAGGGTCGCTGCAACGGGGTGATATTTAGCGGCAGTACAAATGTTTCCGCGGGTGGCAAGCGGAACTCGGCCTGCTGCGCTCGCGGGGCCTCTTCGTTAGGGAGCTGGAACTCAAAAACACACGCGCGTTCGGGGTCCATAGCTTCCAAGCGGAAGAGGGCCGTATCATTCCCCTGGTTAGCCAGCTGGAAGCCCGTGGTCCCCGGCTTGGAGCCGACAGTCAGTCGCTTCGGGTCGAGTTCACTGATCGCAAATTGCTGATAAGGCTCGATGGTCAGCGTGGCGCCCAGATGGCTGGCGCATCCAGGATAATTGGCCGAGCTGACTACCACGTCCAGATGATGTGCGCCGGCAGCACTGGTAAAATGTGGGGGCGGGGTGATGGTCACCATCGCCGTACCGCGTTCACCCTCGTTCAAATTCAGCTGCTCTGGTGTGATCTCCACCCATTCCGCCGGCACGCCCTCCACCGCCACGTTGAAGGTGGCGACGATCGGGCCGCCATTGGTCAGCAGCACCGCGAAGGTCGCCTGCTCCTCCACCGCGACTGTCCACTCGCGTTCGGAAAGTTCCGCTAGCAAGATTTGATCAAGTTGATCGGGGGGCCGGGCCGTGATCCGCGCCGGTGACACAGAAACTCGCGGCGGTGGGGGCGCAGTACGAACCGCTTCTGGCGCGCGCACGGGTGGAGGTGACAGAGCAGCAACTCTAGCGGGAATCACTACCGGAGAGGTCACTACTGTCGAGGGCCGCGATGGAGTCTCAACTCCGGTTACTCCCGGCACCAGCATCAACGTGTACCCACCAATTTCCCATGTACTCCAGGGTTCCAACGCTGTGGGCTGCTTAGACGACGCCATCCGCCCAGCTAAGCGAATGTCTCCTTGTCCCAGCGAGAGCAGTTGATATGGCTTTTTGCGGTGATCCACCAACGCGTGGAACGGCGCTACGCCGTCACCGGTTAAGACCACATCGTTTTCTGGTTCCCGACCAATGTTCGTTATCCCCCGATTGGGATCCAGCGTGGCGAAAGTCACCTGCCGGTCAGGGCTTATAATTTCCAGCTGATCGCAAGAAGCCATAGCTATACCCGCTAAGAAATGATAAATCAGTATTTATCTGCGTAAATCTGCGTCCAATCTCGAGTTAACTCGCGGCAGTTAGCAACGCGGTCAAAATCAGGCAGACGATTGTCCCCACCAACAGAAGTAGAAAAGGCCCGTATTTCTGGAAAGGCGTTAATCCAATAATGGAGACAATATGCTCGCCAATATCAATCCCCGCTTCGGGCTGGCCCAGCGGATATGACCGCAAAATGAAAGGTACCTGTTGAGAACGATAGGGATTGGCCGGGTCAACGTGCAGTTCCAAAATGAGAACCCTGCCTGGGCCAATTGAGGGAGTTTTCACCCACTCAGGCGTTGAGTCAGTATGAGTATCGGGAACCGCAACGCTCTTTCTTACGCTCGCGCCACGGCTTTTCCCCGTGGCGGAGTAATGTGACAGCTGGCTCGATCCGCGTTCCACCTGCTCCACGGCACCCTGGCTCCGGCGGAGCTTACTCCCCACGCGGATCAGGTTCACGCCGATAGAGTAAGGTAACAAATTCCCCAGGTTGATGAGCAGGCCAGATATCATATTGCCGAAACGGAGGAGACCTTTGGCTTTTTTGAGATTGGCCCGCCGGGCCGGGCGCGCCACAGTAACCGCTTCGGATTCACTCCCCGGTTGCTGAGAGGGTGACAGTTCACCGCCGAGTAGCGGAATACCATTGCGGACAAAAGTAAAGGTCAAGCCGGCACTCAAGGCTTCAGCTTGGACGGCATAGCCGGTAGCCACATTGCCTGTATTATGGATTTCCAGTTGATAATCAGAACGTGCTAAGGTCTTCTGCCACTCTAGAATCAGCGAGATCAACAACATCGCTACCAGAGCCAAAATCAAGAACATCACGATCCACGCCCAGAGACGCCAATTCCAGCCACCGCTTTGCGCGGTACAACCCGTCACTCCTAGCGAGAGGATAGAGAGAGCTATAACGCGCTCCCCTCTAACCTGATAACCTGAAAAATTATTCGCCTGAAGCATTGTGGACTCCTCTGGAAATAGTCAATAACTTGCGCCTGGCGACTAAAGTCGCGGCTACCATTGCGAAGTCCACCTACGTGGACTAACTAATTTTTTTCTTAGCGCCTTTGCGTCTTTGTGGAGAGCTGCCTTTCTTCAGTGAAGTTCTTGGTTTTCTCACTAAACTCAGCGTCTCACCCTTTACTCACCCGGATCAACCGCAATTCGTGGGCGTAGAACGGCATAATCTCAATCGTCTGAGAAACCGTCGCGCTCTCTCCTGGATAAGCGGAGGGCGCAGTCGCGCGGACGGTGAAGTGCTCTGTCCCGGCTGGAAAAGTTGAGTTGCGCGGATGAGAGAGACGGAGAGAGACGGATTTTTCAGCCCCAGGGAAGAGCAAGGGCACTGCCCCCAGGCTGTAACTCTCTGACGGCAACCCTTCCAGCCGCAACTGGAATTGGACGCCAGGTTGATGTCCCTGGTTCCGGACAATCACTGTCCCTTCAATGGAACGCGCGGCGCTCAAACGTCTCTCTGGCAGAATCATCCGCAAACCGATGGTCTCCGAAGTGTCGCCAGAGTTTGACGCGGGGGTGTCTCCCCGGAGCGAGAGAGTAAACTCCCCCACCCGAATACGTTGACCAGCAGAAACCTCCTGAGTGGCGTGATGTCCCAGCTGCAAAGATGTCTCTCCTTCCAACACGATCTCCGTATCGCCTAGATTGACCAGCCGGTAGCCCGCGGTCTCCAGCGCGATCAGCTGGAGRTGACWAGYAGCCACCCCGCYGCCGTGCTCCGCCGCCAACACAATATCGTTGTGRGGCGCGGAGCCGATATGRATAATSCGCCGCGTCAACGGAAATTCCTTCTGCCARCCGTCACGRTCRGTTACTTGGAGTGCATTTTCKTTKWCSMKRMGKAYYWTYNNTATCKGCCACTCTACAAATTCCTAAGATCATTTACCTTTTGACAGATCAGTTTGCCCAAACTCGATTCCTTCTTCGTGCTCTCCGTGGTGAGTTAACTTTTTTTCTTAGCGCCTTCGCGTCTTGGCGGCAAGATATCTTTTCTCCGTGCCCTCTGTGTCTCCGTGGTGAGCTATCTCTTTTCTTAACGGCAAACTATCTTTTCTCCGCGCCCTCTGTGTCTCCGTGGTGAACTATTTAGCACGCCGCCGCAAGGCATAAGCGACCAAATTCTCTCCCCATTCGTGAGAGGCGCGGATACTAGCTCGCGTCGGCATCGACCCGGCGCATTGACCACCCCACAAGCGACCGTAGTTGCCACGACTGAAAACGACGCCGTCTCCCTCCAGCAAGCGCGGTGCTCCAGAGGACTCCGCCGGCGACGTTTCACAGAACGGCGGCGCCGCAAAGAGCTGCGGGCTGGTCAACAGCGGATGATCCGCCTTCACCGGTTCGAGAGAGATGCCCAACGAGTTGAGCATTTCAAAGAACACCGCTTCGCTCGCGGCCATTTTCTCAGCAGTAGCGGGCACAATCTCCACAAAGAGCGTGCCGCCAGCTTGCAGATAAGCGTATAGCGTATTCAGCAGCTCGGCTTCAACCTGTAACGCGCCCTGTATCACCAGATAAACCAATGTGTAAGCTCCAAAATCCGGCGGGGCGATCTCCAGATCAACCCACAACGAGACATGCCCAGCGTGACGCAGAGCGCGCGCCAATGCTTGGACGCCCACGTCACGCACGCCAGCTTCTCCGCCCAGATAGCAGATACCTAGTCGGGCCGCCGGTTTGCGCGTCACGCCGATCTCCTGCCGGAAACGCAGATCCAGCTCATCTGGGAATGGATACTCCTTGTTATCCGCGTCAGTGATGGCGGCGGAACCGGCGGAGCGCCGCACGCGGGCCAGTTCCACGCCATTCACCGGGACGGCGATCGGCTGGGCCTCCACCCCAAATTGGGAGTGAACGTAGAAACGCTCCCCAGCTTCTGGATCGGATTCCAGGCGCGGCTGACTTTCGGCATAAGTGAGCCAGAGCAATAGTTCACCCTCAGCTGCTCCCAAATTGTATGTCACCGGCTCCGGTACAATGATCAATTCCCCATCCGGGGAGATTGCACTCCCAGGCAAGATATAGACGGTACTATCCGGCGGATCACTGGCAATCACTTCCAGCCCGGAGAGAATGCCCGCGCCGTGTACCAGCGCGAGATGCGCCTGTTGGCGTAACCGGTGGTAAGCGTGCGCCTCGGCCCAGACCTTAGCCGTCACGGCCATGCCGTCAGTGGGATGCAGCCGTTTGAGGGAACAATTTTGGAGAATCTCACTTTTGGTTGTCATATTTACCTCACGTCCCTTGCACTTACAACTCGAATATCCAACTCATACGCCGTATGCGCCGGTTTCTCCGCCGCAACAATCTGCTCGATCATGCGGCGCCGCTCTTTCGCCGCCCGCGCTGCCACGGGCGGCAATTCCAGGCGCACGGTAAAGGTATGTGGCCGGTTATGGATCCCCAGAGCGATGCCCCGTCCTAATTGCGTCTTTGATCCTAACACAAAATTCTCCGCGCGATGTTCCACGATTTCCGGGCGGACGTCGGTGTAGATTTCGAGGTAATCAGCCAAGCCATCGCGAGTACCGCGCCGCCGGTAAAGGCTGACCGCCGCTTGCAGCAAGCGCCGCCGTTTACTCTCCGGCCAGCGTTTATCCAACACCAGATCAAGCCACGCGGCCAACCAGGGCAAGAGCTCCGCTGGCGCGGTGCGCGGATCAAAGTAGTAAGGCAGATTATCAATCTGCCCCTCAATAGGTCCCCAAAAACTCTCAAATAACATGAGAAAACGTCCCATAAAATCATCGCGCTCATAAAACGCCGGTAGATAGCGGAGATAGCTTCCTTGAGCAGCGACGGCGACGCTCACCGACTCTGAAGCGATCCGTGTACCATCCGCCGAGACGAGGGCAGCCTGGCTCACCAGCGTGCCATTCTCCTGAGTCGCGGCTACCGTAGTATGAACCTCGTATTCGTGAGTAGCCCCCAGGGGAGCCAGGACCTTGTTCCAGGTGAGCGTCTGGCCGCCTGTTGACCGGCGGACGACGCGCGGAACGGTCTCCTTCTGCGGGGCGACGGTCCGCTCCAGAGTAACGCCTGCCGGCAGTGTGACGCGCAAGGTGTACCCGGACGCCTCTTCTGCCGCCGTGACACGGGTGTAAAAAACCAACGGCTCGCCCGGATAGCGACGATAATCGCTGGCTACGTGAGCGACGCGCAATGGCGAGGTCATAATTCCACCATCTCAACCTGATGAGGTAATGAACAGAGCACGGTATCTTCCGGTACCGCGAGCACGCGCCCGGTGAGCAACTTCAGCGCTTTCGCCTCGGTTTCATCCGCTCCGGGCAGCACGGGCCGATACCGGATCTGAACTTCCAAAAGATGTTTGACGCCTGGCACTTGCTGGACGAGAGAGAAGAGCTCCGCCACGTAGAGATCGCGTCCGAAGGGCCAGCCCTCCCAGCGCTGCCCCAACATCGCGGAGAAAATCTCCTCGTCGCCCAACGCCAACGGAGTGAGGAAGTGACGTAACCGTTCTGCCACGCGCGCGCGCACCGTCTCTGGGTGGCTATACTCATGCGGCACCAGTTCCGTGGTGATGGCGATTCCCAAGTAACGCGGCGCGCGCACACGCAAAGTGGTGGTGAGCAACCGGTAGCGGTCCAGATACGCTAGAATTTCCTCGCGTAACGCCGGTGGCAACGCCAGATGAGTGAAATCGCCGGCGCGGACGGCCTCCATCACGGCCGGAATAACGAGTAATTCCACCATCCCCGGCGGGAGAGCATCGCCAACGGCACGCGGCCCTCGGCACTTAACGCGGGCGACCGCGCGCGTGACGCGCCGCGTCAGATTCTCGAAATCTTCGGTGGTGACGGCGCGGCGCTGCATCCGGATTTCACGGCGGGCGCGCATCTTCGCCTCCGCCAAACTCTCCTGGTCGCGTCCTCCATCGGCCCGCTGCAAGTTGGTCACCCGGTCAATGTAGGGCAGGGAAGTGCGCAACACCTCTATCTTGCCGGCGGGAACATTACCCTTCACGCCGCCGCCGTACCGGTAATGGTTGAAACGCACCTCACGGCCCGCGGCGGGAATACGCCCGTACTGGCGCACTGTGCCATCCGCCTGCCGGATACGCGGGCCAAAGGCCAATTCGCCAGTAGCCTCATCCAACGTAAAATGACGGTCATAGCGCGTGGAAGTAGCAAAATCTGGCGTCCGCTCCCAGGGAACAAAAACCAACTCCCCAGCACGCAGCTCCTCCACTTCTACCGTTTCCCCCTGCGCGGGCGTCAACAACGGCGCGTGCCTGAGCTGGAAAGTTTGCCCATCCTCGCCGTTGCTCACGCCCAACCGTTCTTCTTCCTGAACTACGGCGTGAGTAGCGCGCACCGTTCCGCCCAGAGTATGCGCCTGCAAGTCACTGAGGCGCGGGGATTGGCTGTAACGCCCTTGCTCCGGGCGACGCTGTTCAAAACGGCAGCGGAGCCAATAGGCGCGCCGTCCCTGAACCACATCCGGCTGCATTTCCAGCGGGAGATAGAGCACTAATTTGCCGGTAGGATTGTTCAGTCCGCCGGTGGTATCCCGTTCCCCGGCGCGCGTGCTGGGATGCACCTCCACCCATTCCCCCTCTCCCTGTGATGCTTCCCAGATCAGTGGGGGATCCTCTCGTCGAATCCCGACCGCCTGCGTCTCTTCACATTCGAAGGAAAGTTGCAGCAATTGGCCCTCCAATGGTTGTTCAGGATCAAAACCGATATAGAAAGTATCGCCCTCTGCCGGCGGCTGTTGGAAAACATGAAAGGTCTCTATGCCCAACCGTGGTAGGTAATTCTTAGTCAGCTCACTTGCGCGCCGCAATTGGACCAGACGCGGCGGCGCGATGACCAGCTCCTCATCGGTGGAGAAGATAATCTCGGTGCCTTCCTCCAACTGCTGCGTGGCGATCTCAGTGCCTTGCGGTACCCGGGCCACCAGAGCGCTCTCCGGCGCGATAGGGAAAGGCG
Organism: Thermoflexia bacterium; assembly: GCA_011192175.1. GTDB lineage: Bacteria > Chloroflexota > Anaerolineae > B4-G1 > SLSP01 > G713. The sequence continues at coordinate 2,812 of DUEJ01000029.1, read as the reverse complement.
CGGAGAGCCAGAAGGTAAGTTTAACCCGCGCGCTGCTGGGCGGGCAGAGCTGTACATCTAATAACTCCAAGAACTTGAGATAGTTTTTCTCCGGGACACGATTAAGGCGGTAAGTGAGCAATTCCGTCATCCAGGCAAAGAGCTCAATCAGCGTAATGCCGGGATCGCTCAAGTTATAATCAGTCCATTCGGGGCAGTAGCGGATGATTCGCCGGCGGGCCTCATCCACAAGGTCACGTTGAAAACGCAAATCATCAAGTCTAGGTTCGGGTAACGTCATATTAAACTCCTAAAATGCTGGCTGCGGGATTGCCACTACTCTTCTTCCTGATTTACTGACACGTTCTTTGGGATACGGCTCTTTAGGATTTCGCATGGTCAAGCTAAAATCAACCGCGAATGGACGCTAATGAACGCGAAAAAAATCAAAAATCAGCCTTTATCTGCGTTCATCTGCGTCCGATTTTTTACTCCCCAGTTAAATCCAGAGTTTTATCAGCCAACCAGCTACTCTTCTCCCATCAAATAAAATGGATAGACAATACTCCGCTCGTCATGTGTGGACTTAATCTCATAGCTGATCTCTACCAGGAGCACCCCATCACGCTCTAGATCAGGCGAGACCAGCACCTGCAACACGTTAATACGCGGTTCCCAGCGCCGTAATGCACGGCGAACGTAATAAGCCATCAAGCCTTCCGTGGTAGCGTTGCGTGGCGCGAAGAGCAACTCCTTCGCGCGACAACCGAACTCCGGGCGCATCACGCGCTCACCGGGCGAGGTCTCCAAGATAATATAGATGGATTGTTCAATATCGGTCGCTCCGCGCGCCAGAGCTACCTCGCCCCGCTGATTAGCTTGCAAGGGGAAAGCCAAGCCTTGTCCTAAGAATTCGCGATTACGCATACTACTATCATTGACCATATTTTCTACCCCCCAATCAAGACGTTCGGTTGCCCCTTGGCTACCGCCGTAGAGACGGGCACCCCGGTCGCTGGATTGCTGCCGGCTACCACGCTAGTAACGCGCGCTGCTGGACGTCCACCAATGAGCACCGTCGCGCTGCCTTGCGTAATGCTCCCCACGCAGGCGGCCCCCGTGACCATGTCACCCACCACGGAAGCCGGTAAACCTCCAATGAGCACATTCGGCACTCCCGGCCCCACGATAGCATCACCCGTAGCAGTTAAATCTCCAATTCGCGCCGCTGGAAACATAAACCCCCTCCAAAAATAGTCAGGTAGTCATTTTTCATGCTGGGATGGTGTGCGCCGGCACGGAACGGCTCCTCATGTTCCGCGGAATGGCTAACCGCTAACCGCTCATGGCTAACCACTAACCGCTCACGGCTAACCGTTAATTAATCTTCACCAGGCTACCCTGAATCTGCAACATGCCAGAACTTTTCACCTCTGTCATCGCCTGTCCCTGAATAGAGACTGTGTTTCCTTGCAAGTCGAGCTTCCCATTGGCTTTGAGCGTCAGATTACCACTCGCTTGGATATCTACGGTGCTCTGCCCTTTAATCACTATCTTTGTTCCTTGCACGGTGACATTCGAGCCGCCATCCGCTTTAAGCGTCAGATGCCCTTTGCTGGTCATATCCGTGGTTTTATCGCTGGTGGTGCTGATAGCTCCTTTGGAGGCCACCGTGTAATCTCCCGCCACATTGATAGTGATCGTATTTTCTTTGGAATCAATAATGATCTCGTTGTTCCCCGTCTTATCTCGGATAACGATCTGCTCCTTGCCATCCTTATCACCCAACATCACCAGATGCCCGCTACGTGATTGCCAGATCCGCTCGTTGACCAGCCCAGAAGCCACTACTTGATCGCTCTTCTTCGGCGCACCATCCTTGCCGTTCCACAACCCGCCCAAGATATAAGGAGAATGAATATCGCCATGCTCAAAGGCCACCAGCACTTCATCATCAATCTCTGGGATAAGATAGAATCCCCGGTCCTTGCCCGCGCCCGGTGCGGCAACACGCATCCAATCGCTCTCCAACTGCTCGTCCAGCCAGGGGAACTTCACCTTGACCCGCCCCCCTCCGTCAGGATCATTGTTGTTGGTCACCAGGGCGATAACCACGCCATTGATCAGCGCTCGCTGGGATTGCGGCCCGGCTCCACCTTGCAGCAAATAGGAGAGAATCTCCGCCTGCTGTCCTCGCACATGGAACGTCGTCTCATAGTTTCTCTCGGTAGCGAAAACGTGACTCGCCGACGTCACCACGTAGGTTCCCCCAAACCGCTTACCCACTCCCACTACCTTGATAACTTTCCCCGCGCGAATCTCCGGATCGCCAATACAACTACCTTCCGCGCGTATAAAGTTACCATTAGTTCGATTGTAAAGCGCTTGTGCCATGTTCTTGGCTTCAGATTGCTGCAAGCGCGGGTAAGTGACCACCAGATTCTCAGCCGAACCGCCAAAAGCCTGTTTCGCCACCTTGCCGCCGTCTTGACTCTCGCCACCCTGATGTTGGGTATTTGTCGCGCTAGTAACCTCGCCAGAGACAATGCGCTTCTGCGCCGGGTCCCAGCTACGCACGCTCACTTTATTAACTTGATGTGTCACCGCCAACCGCGGGCGGAAGTCGCGCAGATTTTTACCCCATTTCAACTCTAGGGGTTGCCCCCCCGGCGGCCGCTTGCTAAAATGTAGCTTCTGATCTTCCACGTAGACAAAATAACCCAGACGACGCGCCCGCGCGCGTAGAAACTCCATATCAGTCTGATTATTCTGCCAAACATGCTCGTGTTGCGGGCTGGTAGTATCAATCTCCGCCTGCAACCCGGCTTCCTGC
>DUEJ01000028.1 GCA_011192175.1 Thermoflexia bacterium | reverse complement strand
AATCGGCAAAGGTCGCTGGATACCATCAAAGATGCTGCGGAGCAATCCTGGCCCCAGCTCCACCGAGAGCGGCATCCCGGTGCCGTAAATGGGAGCGCCGGGACGCAAACCGGAGGTCTCCTCATAGACCTGGAGGGTCATAATATCATTTTCCAAACCGATGACCTCACCGACCAAATGCTCTTTGCCGACTTCAACCATCTCCAACATCTGGACCGAGCGCTGACCGCGTCCCCGCACTACAGGCCCGCTAACCCAACTAACCTCACCGATCTGCCTTGCTTGTGGCCCCATTACGCCTCCTCTCCCATCAAAATACGATAAACTGAGGTGCGTAAAATATCTCTTAGCCGCTCCAAACGGGCGGCCAGGGTATTATCATAAGTACGGCGACCGTCCTCGGTCATCACCAGCACCCCCAACCGGGAATCCAATGACTCTCCCGCACGCAACTCCACTCCCAGTTCACGTCCCAGGGCCGCCAGTTTAGCCGGGGAGAGAGCCTTCACGGTCGCTACATCGGTCCGCACCAGCAAGGTAGCGGCCTCCGGCAAACTTTGTACGGCCTCCCGCACCAGAGAGAACATTCGTTCCGGGTAATCTTCGCGCTCAGGTAAACTGGGCAATTGCTCCTCTGCCTGGACGTAAATTTGTTCCAATAATCTCTCGCGGCGGCGGAGTTTGAGTTTTTGGGCCTCCATCTGAGCCGTAGCCTGGGCGCCCGCACGCAATGCCGCAGCCTTATCACGCGCGTGCTGTAAGATAGCGCTCCGGTGTTTTTCAGCCTCACCCTCCGCTTGCTGGCGCATTTTGGCGGCTTGCGCCCGCGCCTCATCCAGGGTTTTCTGAGCCTGGGATTGAGCTTCAGCCATCACTATTTTGCGCAAAGTTACTGTCATACTTTCACCCCCGTCATGCGGCGGACCATTTCGCCGAGCGAAGGATGATCCGCGCTGACCCCTGACGCGCCTGGAATCTCCACCAGTAACGGCACGGTACTGCGCATCTTAAGTCGCTCCATGTACAGGCGATCAAACGTCACCACGTCCTCCGTCACCAACACAATCCCCACGTTATCATCACTCAAGGCCCGGTTAAGGGCCTGATGTAACGCCTCCGCGCTCTCGACTATCTCGCCATCTACACCGGCCAGCGCAAAACCACGCACGGCGTCCTGACTGCCTACAACGCGCAATTCCATAGCAGAGTTCCCCTAGCCTTATCCCAGAATGATAAAAGCGATAATCAAGCCGTAGATAGCAATGCCTTCTGCCAGTCCGACGAAAATCAGGGCGCGGCCGAAGAGTTCTGGCTTTTCAGCAATTGCCCCGATGGCCGCCGCACCGGTAGCACTCACCGCATACGCGGCGCCTAATGACCCCAATCCTACCGCCAGAGCCGCCGCTAGGGTTGCATAGGGGGACGTGGCCGCTGCTTCCGGCATCAAGCCGGCCGCCTGTACCGCACCGGGGGCCAAGAACCAAATCGTCCCCACAGCCACCACCACAAGAGCCACCACCACATCCACCCACTTCAGATTAGCCACCAAGGTATCAGTTGCTTCATCCGCAGTCTGGTATTTAGAATGCAGCCAGAAAACCAACGCTGGTACAAACGGTACTCCCATCGCTAAGAGAATAATCCACTTCATCTAAAACCTCCATTTATGTTAATCAATAATCAGTTAGTTAAATAGTCGGTAGTCGGTTAGTCAGATAGTCGAATGCTTATGTTGCCTCATTTATCAGGTGGGATCAGGGTCAGAGGTTGGAATCGCACGCCAGAACCGGAGAAGAATTTGCTGAAAAATTCATAGTACGCGAGGCGCATCGTCTGAATGCCCACGATCATCCCCTCAAAACCAATAATAAAGAGATTCCCCAGCACCACGACCAACCAGTAACCTATCCCCTGTCCAGGACTGACCATCCCCGCCAGAATAAAAATCACCAAACTGAGCGCGCCATGCGCCACGGCAAAGGCTCCCATACGGACGTAGGAGAGCGTATTACTAAAAAGGCCAATTACCACCTCGAAGAGCTCAAAGGTCGCCTGAACAAAATACGCCCCCGCGGCGCCCTCGATTAGCGGTTGGCGACTCTCCACCAGCTGGCCCAATGGTTCAGCCGCAATTAACAAGAGCGCGGAGAGTCCCAGTCCCCCTCCAAACCACACCGGTGAGAGAGGTAACACGTTAGCAAAAGAGGTGGCCGCCAAACCAATCATTGACCAATAAAAGAGCAATCCAGCCAGACCGTGATGTCCGAAAAGCAGCCCTCCCCACTGCCGGTTACGCACAGCATTCACCATATTAGCGAACATGCCCCCACTGAGCACTACTATCCCGATGCCAATAGTCGCCATCAGAATATCACTGGTCTCCTTTAATGGCTCTATCCAGAGAGCGGTCAGAATCTCCTCGGAACCAAAGAGACTACCGTAGAGAAAGCCGAAGCAGATCGCGCTCAAGCCACAGGCCAAGATCACCCAACCCAGCTCGGCCATACCGCGCAGGGAGCGAATTTTACGGCTGATTAGCAACCCGCCCAACAGCGCGAGGAGCAATCCCTGACCCACATCACCAAACATAATTCCGAAGAAGAGGGGAAAGGTCAGCGCCAGCAAGAGAGTAGGATCCAATTCCTCGTAACTGGGATAACCATAGTTGGTCACCAATCCTTGGAATCCCTTTAACATGGCGGGATTACTCATAATCACCGGAATCTCCGCCGCGTCCTCCTGCGCCAACTCCTTGATCTCGAAGACCACATTCTCGGAAGTCTTGCGCACGGCTTTCTTCAATGCGGGGAGCTCAGCGGTCGGAACCCAACCGGTTATCACATAGGTGTAGCGCAAATGTTCATACCCGATAATCGTCTCCACCATCTTGCGGCTAGCCCGCACCCGCCAGAGCAGATAGCGTAGATGTTTCACGCGCGCTTCCTGCAATTGCTCATTCTTATCTTGGATCTCGACGATATGCCGCCAGGTACGGCCGCGCCCTACGCTGATTGATTTCAAGGCTTGCGCCGGCGTGCCCCGGTATTCCGCCGGGATATGCACCGGATGCAGGTAGGCGCTACGCGCCGCTCGCTCCAAAATGACGGCATCTTGTTGAGCGCCAAAGAGCAATACACTGGCCAGATAATCCGCGCGATCTAAGATTATTAGTTCAAAAGGCGTATGTTCGAGACTGGTCCGTAAGCGTTCTAGATTATCAAGAGGCATGGTACCAGGCAAGACAAAGACATGTTGTAAATTACGCAACCTACCCAAGTCCACATCCAATCCCGCGAGAGGCTCCAACTGCGTGATGTATTGGTCCAAATCCTTCAAATGCTGTTGGGCCTTGCGCAACTGGCGGAGATAAACCTGCGCCTCATTTTCCAAGTGCTGTACATCTAGTTTCGCCACTGCCAGGTTGATAAGATGAGGAGCCTTCACCGACGGCGCGCCTGCTGCTACACCCAGGGACTCCATCAGGGCCAAGATACGTCGCTCTAGATCCGCAAATCCAGCGGCCCACTCACGCCAACCATTATCTGTTGTATCTTCGCCGCCAGCTATCCCTTCTCCATGTACCGGGTGGAAAACCCCCGAGACGGCTAAAGTCTCAGTCGCGCGGATCACATCCTCCTCTGGCGCCACTAATTCTACTTTGCTCATTGTCTGTGATTGCAACATAGGGTTAGCTCCGTTCCAATTGACTATCCAGCGGCATAAAATCCACCACTGATTTTATCATTTCCAGAGGCAACCGGGAATCTTTTGCCTCGATCAAGGCGGTTAAGTTCTCAATTTCATGCTCATGCAACAGCAAATACGCTACCGGCAACCCGATATGAAAAGGAGCACCGCGAAAGACAATCCGGCAGCGTCGCACAATCTGTCGATTTAACTCCACTTCCAAGGCGCGCAATGCTAATCCAGGAGCTGCCTCGAAATCAACAGCCGCCAATAAAAGACGGGGATAAATACCGCGCACCACGGCGCCAATATCTTCTCCCGCAGCGATGGCCCGAATATGTGCATCCTGCACTCGGTATCCAAAGGGGAGCGTATAGTTGATGATCTCCTGCGTTGACATCCGATGGTAAATACGATAGCGAATAGCCCCGAGCAAGTTATCCTTATCAATCACCGGGCCGATCAAGCGTAAAGCTTGTTGGCGATCATTCCCGGTCAACTGCTGCATACTTTTCCACAACTCACGATAGTAATCCAAATCCAACGCAGCTTCCAGGGGAAAAAGACTTTCCTCATCCTGATAGCGATTTAACGCATGGGCTAACGGCTCGTAATAGAGAGTGCCACGTAACACCTCCAACGCAGTGGCAATATCGTCACTGCGCATCATGTCCTGCAATTTATCAAAAGTCACCGTCCAATACTTTTCCCCCGGCGACAAGAGATAGAGAACTTGTTCCCACGAGGATTGGTGCTCAATGCCCCTCAAGGTGGCTTTTAGATTGTCCACCTCATAAAGGCTCCACAGCTGCATCAAGAGTTGGTGTCCGGGGTCGGGAGTGAATTTGATCAACTTCTCATAGCTGGCTGCCAGCCGGCAGCGCAGTTGGTAGACGACACGCCGGGGAGTTAACAACGAACGATCTACTTTTTCCAGATAAGGGGCATAAGCCGTATCGAGGAGCGAGCTCAACAGAGCCGCGAAGTTCTCCACTTGCATCAACTCCTGCAACCTCTGAGGAGTGAGCAAGCGCGAGTATTGTACCCGTGCCTGTACTTGCAACTGAGCGTAGGCGGAAACAGTACTGGCGCCCATTGATTTAAGCGCCCACCACGCGATTTAATACAAACTCCACAGCCGGTTTCAAATGGTCAACCGCGGTCTCTTCCATCTGCTGGATTTCCGTCTCTGCCTGCGCCAAAATGCGTTCACGCACAACTTGCGCTTGTGCTTTCCCCTCCGCAATTATCTGCGCAACCTGCTCGGTGCTGTTGGCTTCCGCCAGCAACTTCTCAGAATCCCGCCGGGCTTCGGCCAGCAACTGCTTGGCCTCACGTTCCGCATCTGCGGTGATTGCTACCGCCTCTTTCTCAATATCTAATATCCGAGCTATAGTATCGCGTGGCATATCCCCTCACTGTTTAATTTAGAGGCAACAACGTGGAATATAATAGTACTAACCACCAAAAGTGCAAATTGTGAAAACGGTAGACAGTAGACTGCTCGCTTTACCTTTGAGGGTCTCTGGGATTTTGCCTGGTGGGGGCAACGCGCCGTAAATTTCTCACCACGGATTACCCGGATTGCACTGCTTGTTGATTTTTTTTCGCGTTTATTGGCGTCCATTCGCGGTTGATTTTGGCTCAACTAGCAAAGAAAACGCCCCGCGAGTAGAACCTCACGGGGCGGTACACTATCAAACGTATTCTATCCAACCAGCGGCTTAGAAAATCTACCGAGCGGACTTTACTCGTTGTCCATCAAGACGTGTCCGCCTTTGAGCGCTTTCAACAGATCTCGACGCTTCAGCGCGCGCTTGCGGTCAATCTCCACTTGCCCGGCTTTGTCGCTAGCAATGCGCATCAGCGCGTCTAACCAAGAGGAGCTCTCGACTGGCGTATGCTTCACGCGCCAACGTTCCACCCAGATGGGGAGCACGGCAGCATTGGTGATCCGCTCGTGGACGCGGGTGTGCGTGTGTCCTTGAGACTCAAAGGTGACTTCGTACTCCTCCGTCTCTGCCTGGATGGGGCAGATCTGCATGCAGGCACCGCACTTGATGCAGTAGTAATCCGCCAGCACCAGCTCGCCAGCAGCGTTGATGTGCAGGGCACGGGTGGGACAGATATCGGCGCAGGCCAGACAACCTGCGACACAAAGCTCGCGCCGCAACGTCACCGTGCCCTCCCAGGGCTGCTCCACCTGGAACGCGCCATCGCTGGCGACCTCGCATTGCCGGCAACGGATGCAATGTTCATCCTCTACCACCAACGTCTCCGCCGCTTCATCGTAACTGATCACGTTTGTGGGACAGTTATCAATGACGAAATCCCGGCGGCTCCAATCAAACGCCTCGGCGTTAAATTCATTGGACTCAATCAACGTTGGGAAGGTTTCGTATTCCTGGACAGGGTTCGTCGGCTTACCATTAACGCTGATCTCGATGGCGTTGGCCGGGCACATCACCGCACACATCCCACAGAGAACACATTTCTCCGGATCAATATCCACGCCCTGGCGCACGACCATGCGGCCATTCTCCAACTTCCCATCCACGTGGGTGATCGCATCCAGCGGGCAGACATTAGCCCCTAGTTGACAGCCCACACAGTAATCCAAATTCCACGTCATCACGTCGTGATGCGTGACCATTTTGCGTTCCAGCACAATTCGATGTGCCGTCTTCTCTTTGCGTACCGCTCCACGTTTCATACCACCACCCTCGCTTTCTCGCCTTCTCGCTTCCTCGCTTTATCGCCTTCTCGCTTTCTCGCTTCCTCGCTCACGCGCGCCACCACCGGCGCGGTGGAAACGATATGCCGGTTTAACCCCAACTGCTCCTCATCAATCCCCAACGCCAAACCCATAAGTTGGGTGAAGTAAAGGATAGGCAGATCAAGTGTCTGTTTCAGCGCGCGTTCTGCCTTATGCTGATAGAGGTCTAAAGCGGTGTGACACATGGGACAGCCCAACGTCACTACCTCCGCCCCCCGCTCTTGGGCCGAACCCAGCACTTTGCCGGAAAGTTTGGCGGTAACGTCAGAATGAGAGATCGCCAGCGCGCCGCCGCAACATTTGGACTGGTAAGGAAAAGCCACCACCTCAGCGCCTAAAACCCGCATCAGCTCATCCAGCCCCTTAGGTTTCTCCGGGCTATCGAATCTATCTTTGGGGCGAGTCAGCATACAGCCGTAGTAACTCGCCACCCGCAGACCGGTTAGCGGATGCGTCACCTGCGCTCTGATTTTCTCCAGACCGTATTCCTCGATAAGCAGATAGAGCGGGTGCAAAACCTCAATATCGGCGGTGATTTGCAATTCACCCGGTAACTCCGCGTTGATCTGCTGCCGCATCTTTTTACCCGAAACCACAGTTTTGGCCGCCCGTCGCAGGTTCAAATAGCAACCGCTACACGGCGCGACGATGGTCGTCATTCCCTGCACCTCGGCCAATGCCAAGTTGCGCGCCGAGAGGTTGATATTAGCTCGGCCCTCAGCGTGGACGGCCCCACAACAACTCCAATCCGCTATCTCCACCAGCTCAATCCCCAGCTTGGCAAAAACCGCGCGTGTGGAGAGATCATATTCTTTGGCGCCAGATTGCAAACTACAGCCGGGATAATAAGCGTATCTCATAGTTCCTCCTCTAAACCGCGTCCTACCATCCAGAGCAGCGCGCCGCAGATGGCCCCGCCTGACGCGAGTAGCGCGCCAATTGACCAGCTCCACCAGGGGGAACGCTTCTTTGGGGAATGTTCCTCTCCCGACACTTTACCCTGACACATTGCCGTCATCACTGTGGGATTCTCAATCCGTTCCGGCCAGAAAGGTAATTTATCTTTGAGGAGCATCGGCAACGCCAAAGGGACCATCCCCAGCAAGCCCTTGATATCCCAGGAACGAAGATAGTACCGTAACATCAACTCCGGCTCAAAGAGCCGCCCGTGGTGCTGGTAGGTCTCGGCGAACGCTTGCCCAAACTGGGCCTCCTTATCCTCCGCGTAGCCCTTCTCTCCCGCCAGCTCACGCAACGAAGCCATCAGCTCGGTGATAGGAATCTCACGCGGACAGCGGCTGGTGCATGAATAACAGGAAACGCAATACCACATATCATGCGAGGAGAGCACTTGCTCCTCCGCACCTGACTGGATGAGGTACATGATGCGTCGCGGGCCATACTCCATCTCCTCGATCACGGGGCAGGAACCGGAACAAGTGGCGCACTGGATACATTGCTGCACTTTGTCCCCACCGGGTTTCTCCATAACTGCTAACAGGAAAGGATTTAGTGTTTTATCCATTAGGCGCCTCCTCCTGCAATTCCTTGTAAACGCATTTCTTCACTCAAACGCAGTACCGGAGCCACTCCCGGTACCTGCTTCAGCCGATTTAGCCGGCGCGCGAGTTTCGGATGCGCTTGCGCGTTCTCTTCCTTGATTTTGGCGATGGTCAATTCAGCTAGCGTCCCACTCATCTCTTGCATGATGCGCGCCCACTTCGCTCCCTCGGTCGCCGAGACCGATTCCACGCGGAAACGCTCCGGCGAGATTCCCAAGCGCGTGAGCTGTTTGGCGACGCGCTCCATCCGATCGCCCGCGTACTGCCGCCCGCTGATGTAATGGCAATCCTGGGGATGGCAGCCGGAGACGAGCACTGCGCCTGCCCCTAACCGGAACGCTTCCATCACAAAATCTGGATCCACGCGCCCGGCGCACATCACCATGATAATACGGGTGTTCGCGGGATATTCGAAGTGCGCGGTGCCGGCGTTATCGGCGCCCATGCCACTGCACCAACGACAGGTGAAGGCTAAGACTTTGCCCTCCGGATTATCCGCCAGCAAGGAGTGGATCTGCGCGATCACCTGCCCATCGGTGAAGTGGTGCTGCGTGATCGCGTTGGCGGGACATTCGGCCACACACGTCCCGCAGCCGTGGCATTTAGCCGGGATGATCTGGCTTGGCTCGCCGCTCCCCGGCTTGTTGATCACCGCGCCATAAGGACAGACATCGTAACAGATGGTACATTTACCACCCTTAGCGTTGAGACAGCGATCAGGCCAGATGTAGGCCACGATGGGATCAATTTCCCATTCATCCGCCATCAGCACGCGGGAAGCGCGCCCTGCCGCGCCGCTACCCTGGCTTACGCATTGCGGGATATCTTTTGGCCCCTGCGCAGAACCGGCCAGGTAGATACCTTCGGTCGGCGTGTCCAGCGGCTTAAGCTTGGGATGCGATTCCAAGAACCACCCATAGCCATCATTCGCCACGGTCAGCACGCGCCCCAGGTCAGCAGCCCCCGCAGAGGGGATCGCGGCCGTCGCCAACCCGACCATTTCCACTTCCAGCGCCACGTGTGTACCCAATGTCACGTTCTCTGCGTGGACGATAAGGTTCTTCGTCACCGGATCTTCCAACACCTCAGCGGGGCGCCCTTTGATGAAATGGATGCCCGCCTCGCGTGCCCGTTCGTAAAATTCCTCGTAAGTCTTGCCCGGCGTGCGCAAGTCGATGTAGAAGATCGTGATATCCATCTCTGGGTAGAGCCATTTGAGGAGCAGCGCGTTCTTGATGGTGTACATGCAGCAGAAGCCGGAGCAATACTCATGGTAACGTTTATCACGTGAGCCAACGCACTGGATTAGCGCCAGACTCGCGGGGATTTTGCCATCGGAGGGCCGGATAAACTCGCCTATGGTCGGCCCGCCGGCGCAGTGCAGCCGCTCAATCTCCATCATGGTCAGCATATTCTCGTACTCGCCAAAACCGTATTCTTCTAACGGGGTGGGGTCCCAGGTATCATAGCCGGTCGCCACGATAATCGCCCCCACGTCTAGCTCGATAATTTCCGGCTCCTGCGCGAAATCAATGGCGGAGAGATCGCCACAGGCTTCCACACATTTATAACACTTAATGCAAGCGTTCATGTCGATAGTATGCGTCACGGGGACAGATTGAGCCATCGGCACGTAGATTGCCTTGCGCGGCCCCATCCCATCCTCGAACTCGTTGGGCACGGTGATCGGGCAGACATCCACGCAAAGGCCACAGCCGGTACAACTATCCGCATCCACGTAACGCGGCTTCTGCTCCACCTCGACCTTGAAGTTGCCAATATACCCATCTACCTTGCGGACTTCAGCGTAAGTCAGCAGATGAATGTAGGGATTTTTGCCCACGTCCACCATCTTGGGGGCTTCGATGCAGATAGAGCAATCCATGGTGGGGAAAGTTTTATCCAACTGAGCCATGCGCCCGCCGATCGAGGGGGTCTTTTCTACCAAATAGGTCTCGATTTTCATATCGGCCAGGTCTAATGCCGCGCTAATCCCGGCGATTCCCCCGCCGATGATAAGCGCGCGTTTGGTCACCGGTACCTTGAACATATCCAACGGCCGGGCGTAACTGACTTTGGCTACCGCCGCCGCCGTGAGTTCCTTGGCCTTTAGCAGCGCCGCTTCTTTCTCGTGCGAATGTACCCACGAATCGTGCTCGCGGATGTTGGCCATCTCGAACATAAAGGGGTTCAGCCCCACGTCGGAGATACAGGAACGAAACGTTGGTTCGTGCATCGCTACCGTGCAAGCGGAAACCACCACCCGGTTGAGATTGTGTTTCTTGATATCCTCCTGAATCATCCGTTGGCCCGGCTCGGAACACATATAATGATGATCGTTTGCTACCACCACACCGGGGAGACTTTCAGCGTATTTTGCTACCTCCGCTGGCGGGAGCACGCTGGCGATATTGGAACCACAATGACAGGCATAAACGCCAATGCGCGGTTCCTCTTCCTCAAATTGGTGCTCTGTTGATTTCTTCTTTTCGTCTTCGGGCACAGTATTTACTCCTCTGGAAATAACAAATGGGCTAGTGTCTTCAGGTTTGCGCCAGTCGTAATACGCCTACTGAAGTAGGCTACTGGAGGCTAAAGCCGGCTGTCCACCTACGTGGACAGAGATTAGAGCGCGTCGCCGGAGGGCGACGCCCGGCGCAACGCGCCTCGGAAAGCGACTTTAGTCGCGGCAGTGGCGAAATTCTAGTGACACTAATCAAATGGCAGATCTGCTGACTAATTTTCATTATCGTTGGCATGGAACCCCACAGGGGGATTCCTGGTTAAACGGCGGTAGAGCGAGAAGGCGTTGCAGCGTCTTGGCGGCGCGATTGCCTGACTACCCGACTACCTGACTATCCGGCTACTTCTTCCGTGAGCAATTTATGACGCGAACGTTGCGCACGGCGATCCGGCGTAGTGAGGACCAACGCATCCTTGGGACACCACTTGATGCACTGCGGCTCGTCCTCATCCTCGCACTGGTCACAAATTTCGGCCAATTTGGTCGCCGGGTTGATGGAGATCGCGCCAAAGTCACAGGCCTCAATACACCAGGCGCAACCATCGCAGCGAGCGGCGTCAACGCGGATAATGCCCGTGACCGGATCTTGGGTCAACGCGTCGCGCGTACAAGCCGTCACGCAGGGAGCGTTTTCACAGGTGCGGCACGCTATCGCCGTCATCAACACCTCTTCGGCGCGCACCGTCCGGATGCGGCTCCGGTAAGTGTTGTATTCCCCAGTCTTCGTATACGAACAAGCGTACTCGCACAATTGACAACCCACACATTTTTCGGGGTCACAATCGATATACTGAAATTTTGCTATTGCAGCTGCTGATACAGTCATAATTTTCCCCTTTGTTTATAACAGCGGTTGGCGATTAGCGATTGGCGGTTAGCCTTACACGCCGATTTCTTCAGCCACGTCTGCCATTCCCAACTCGATCAACTTCTCCTTAGGAATGAGACCTTCTTTCGTCCATCCTTTGGCCTCGTAGTAGAGGTCTTTCAGATACTCCAATTCTTCTTCCGTCACCACGTACCCGGCGGAAGGCCCTTTGGTCATGGGATCGTGATGCCAGCGGTAGGGCAAGTGATCATCCGCGCGCGTCCAACCCTCCCGGATGTTGAAAGCTTTCTTGATCGTGTGGGCACGCACCCCAATCAGATCTACGTCATCGTAATCAAAGTCCCAGCCGGTGGTAGCGTTGATCAATTTAGCGATCATCGGCCAGGCTCCGGCGCGATCGGCTTTCCCGGTGAAGCAACGGCGGATAAACTTGCAGAGCGGCAAGGTATCATAGACCGCTGCATACTCCTCGGTGCTCGCAGCCACCTTCCCGCGCGTCTCATCCACGGTGAAGCGGTTCGTCACCCCTTTGATGTCCGGATCGTAAGCCGCCGTGCGGTTGTGACAACCACCGCGTGTGCCCACGGCCAAGCCCACGGAGAAGGTTTTGAGCGCGCGGGCATCGTAACCGGGGTTCTCCAACCCTTTGATGTTCATCGCCCATTGATAGGTCTCAGTGCCGCGTTCCTTATCGGTCTGCTGGCTGGCGTAGCGCGTCCCATGCGAGAGCAGCTCCCCAATCCCTTCACGGTCACGGATCATCTCGGCCAACGTCACCGCCGCCTCACCGTTACCAAAATTCGGCTCAAAGCCCTCCGGATACTTCGCGCACTTGAAATCCTCTTTGGTGAAGATACCGCGCTCGAAGGTCTCCATGGCCCAGGAGATGGTCACGCCATTGGACATGGCATCCTGCCCTCCCTGGTCACAGGTCTCAATCAGCTTGATGATGGCACGCATATCGTTGATCCCTAAATTTGGGCCGTTAGCGTATAAGCACTCATACTCAATGCCGGTCATGGAACCCTTATACTCGCCATCCCGCACAATGGACATCTGCTCGCAAGCGATGGGACATTGCGCACAGGCGATCACCTTGACTTTGTGATGTTCATCCAAATACTCGCCACTTACCAGTTCTGCGTCTTCGAAGACGCCCTCCTGGTAGTTACGCGTGGGCAACAGACCCAGCTTGTTCATATTGAGCACGTTCGTCGCCGTGCCCAACATACGATATTTGGAGGTGTGCGGGCCTTGCGAAGCCTCAGTAATCTCAAAAGAGAGCGCCATCAAGGTCTCTGGATCGGCTACCGTGACGCCCTGCGTGCCGCGCACCGAGAGCGCCTTGAGTTTCTTGGAACCCCAGACCGCGCCGTGGCCGGTGCGTCCGGCCTGGCGGCCATCGTTGGTCACGTTGGCAATAGTCACGCCATTCTCGCCGGCCGGCCCGATAGTGGCCGAGCGCACCTGATCGTCTCCCAACTGCTCGCGGATCGCTTCCTCGGTGGCGAAAGTGCCCAATCCCAGCAGCGCGGAAGCGTCCCGGAATTGGACGCGCTTATCATCGACAAAAACGTTGACCCATTCCTCGCTCGCCCCGTGGATGACCAACCCATCCCAGCCAGCGCGTTTGAGCGCGATGGTGAACCAGCTACCGGAGAGGCTATCGCCGATAAAACCCGTCAACGGGGATTTAGAAGCCAGCCCATATTTGCCGCCCACCGGCACCGGCGTCCCGGCAAAGATGCCGTTGGCGAGCGCAATGGGATTCTCCGGCGAGAGCGCGTCGCAGCCGGGTTCGATATTCTCCCAGCAGAGCCGCGTCGCCATCGAGACGCCGCCGATATAGAGCTTATACCACTCCTCCGGCTTCTCCTCGACCCAGGTTTTACGCTCGGTCAGATCAATATGTAAAATCTTGCCACTGTAGCCATACATAAGTTACCCTCCTTTCAATATTACCAGAAACACCTATATCTAATTGAAAATAGCAAATGGCAAATCTGCTCAATCTGCTGACTAATTTTCATTATCGTTGGGGTTCTGCGTAATCTGTGGATAAACCTTAACTTAGTCTTGCCAGTTCAGGCCAAGTTCCAGAAACCCTTAGGACTTTCGCTAACGATACTTTTTAACCGCTAATTCGCGTAAATTGGCGTCTATTCGCGGTTTAGCTGCCTAGCCAGCGAAACTCCTAACCCTATATGCTAAAAACCGGTGAGCTCATCCTCCGGCCAATATAGAGATCAGGAATAAACGGTCGCCAGCTTGCGGGGATTCATCCAGTTGCTCCGGCTGGATCATCAGCTTGCCATTGAGGTTGAGCATATTAGCACCCAGTAAAGTACCAGTAGCCGGATCGAGGACCTCGCCCCACAACACCGGATAACGTGTCCCCAATTCACACAGGATTTGGCGGTAAGAGGCCCCCACGGGGAGAAGAAAAGAGACCTCGCGCTCTTTGGTCAATACTCGAGAGACGCCGCCTAATTCTAGCAGTATAGTCATGGGACCTCAGCTGTTGAAGCAAACTAGGGGAATTATAATCAAAACCGGCAACATTGCAATATACCTTCTGGAAGACAGACGCAAAGCAGCAATCTGGCGACTGCCCTTGCCAGCCGGCTCTGGACCGTGGGAAGTCGCGGCTACTTGTCTACCAATAAACAATCACTTATAATAAGTTCATACGATGCAGATTCAAGAAATCATCTGGCTAGATGAAGTCGAAGATAAAATTATCCGTAAACACCAGGTATGGCCTGACGAAGCGGAAGAAGTGTTGCTGGGACGCCCTCACGTCCGTTTTATGGAACGGGGACACCGTCCCGGTGAGGATTTGTACGCCGCCTTTGGGCAAACCACAGGCGGACGTTATTTGACTCTGTTCTTTCTATTGAAGCCGCGCAATGTAGCATTGATGATCACCGCCAGAGATATGACCAATAAGGAAGGAAAACGCTATGGCAAGAAACACTAATGTGAGCAGCATTTCCAAAGCACGCTCCATCCAAGAAATGGCCGAGTTTTGGGACACACACGATGCGACCGATTTCGATAACCAGACCCAGGAGGTCGAATTCAATATCGACCTCTGCTCGCGCCGCCACTACATTGCCATTGACCCTGACTTGCTGGGCCGCCTGCGCGAGTTGGCTGCCTCGCGTGGTCTGAGCGCCGGAAGCTTGGCGAACCTCTGGCTGCAAGAGCGGGCACTAGCGCAGGGCAATCGTTCTCACTTCCGAACCTAGAGTGAACGCATTTGTCTTTCCGTCTCAAAATAAGAGCCAATACCATCCTGTGAATCCTGTCCGTTGGGTTCAAATGCGATTACCCCATTTCCAAACCCTCTGAACCCCGCTGAAACCAACGTTGCTCAACGGTTCAAGTCCCCTCCCCAGAAGCGCGTTGCGTCGGGTATCTACCTACAGCGACGCGCTAGCCCTTGTCCACGCAGGTGGACAGCCGGCGATTAGCCTCCGGTAGCCTAACTTCAGTAGACGTACTGCCAGGATGCAAAAAGCACGGGCAGGTATCTGCCCGTGCGCACAGTGAGGAAGTTTGCCCGCCTATCCCCGCCATCCTCAGATGGAGTAGATTCCTCGCCAGAATGACACATTGACGGTGGCCGGCCTTCTGACCAAGCCACCGCTAATGAGGAGGAAACGCGGCCCGTCGCTTTCTCGCCTTCTCGCTTTATCGCTCCGGGATTTTCCCGGCGGCGCGCCGTTCTTTGATGATCTTCAACGCGGTCTCGCGTGGTACCAGATCGTAGCGGTTGAACTCCAGCGTGAAGGTCCCACGCCCCTTTGTCATGCTGCGCAGGTCAGTGGCGTACCCCCGCGCTTCGGAAAGAGGCACTTCGCCATCAATGTTGCGGTAGTTGTTGCGCATCCGCATGTCGTTCATTATTCCTCGGCGACGTCCGAGATCGGCCACCACGGTCCCCATGTATTCCGAGGGCATGTTGATATCCAGGCGCATAATCGGCTCCAGGAGGGCCGGCGCAGCTTGGCGGGCGACCTTGCGGGCGGCTATACTGCCGGCAATTTCAAAGTCCATCGCGGCGGAGTCCACCTCGTGATAGTCGCCATCTAGCAGCGTGATCTTGACGTCGGTGAGGGTGTACCCGGCAATGGCGCCTTTCTCCAGCGCTCGCCGCGCTCCCATCTCGATGGGGCGCACGAATTCACGGGGTAAACTGGCAGGCGGCGATTTGTCTTCAAAGAGCACGCCCTCTTCGCCCTCGCCTAACGGCTCAATGCTCAATTTGACTTTGGCGTAATGCCCGTGACCCCCGCTCTGTTTCCGGTAAATCAATTCCTCCTCGGCGAGACGGCGCACTGTCTCGCGATAGGAAACCTGTGGCGGGCTGACTTGTGGCGTCAATCCAAACTCGGTTTCCAGGCGCTCTGCGGTGATCTCCAAATGGAGCTCGCCCATGCCCGATAACGTCAACTCGCCGGTCTCGGGATCAACTTTCTGGATGAGTGTGGGATCCTCATCACAGAGACGCTTCACCGCGCGGTGCAGTTTCTCGCGTTCCTTGACCGTAGAAGGCGCGAGCGCCACGGCGATCACCGGATCAGGGAAATTAAAGGTCTCTAAGATGATGGGATTTTCTGGATCACAGAGGGTGTCGCCCGTGATGGCGGATTTCATGCCTACCAGCGCCACCACATCACTGGCCGACATGGAATCCACCTGTTCGCGGTGGTTGGCGTGCATACGATAGATGCGTCCGACCCGCTCCCTTTCTTCCGTGCGCGGATTGTAGACGTATTCTCCCACGTGTAGTTGCCCGGAGAAGACGCGCACCCAGGTCAAATGCCCTACGTGCGGATCGGTGACGATCTTGAACGCGGAGGCGCAGAAAGGAGACTCTGGGTTATCAATCCGTTCGGTGATTTTTTCCTCCTTGCCCGGCACGCGACCTTGTATCGGGGCCTTGTCTATTGGCGCGGGCAAGTAATCCACGATGGCATCTAACAAGGGCTGCACGCCGATATGGTTGCGCGAAGCGCCACAGAGCACGGGAGTCAACTGCTCCTTGATGGTGGCTGCCCGCAGCGCGGCTTTTAAGTGCTCCACCGTGGGTTCTGCGCCTTCTAAACGTTGCATCAATAGCTCATCATTGGTCTCACAGATAGCGTCGATGAGTACCTCGCGGGCTGCTGCGACTTCTGCTGTCATCTCTGCGGGTAGGGGGACGATTTCCGGGTCATCCTCTTCTGCTTGCCAAACCAGGGCTTCTGCGGTCAGCAGATTGACGAGGCCGCGATATTTATCCTCTTTGCCGATAGGGAGCGTAATGGGAATAGCCGTGTTGGTCAGTCGTTCGCGGATTTCACCCAACACCCGTTGGAAATCCGCGCCCAGGCGATCCAGCTTGTTGATGAAGATGAGCCGAGGCAGCTTCTCGCGGTTAGCGTGATTCCAGACGGCCTCTGTTTGCGGCTCGACCCCGCCGACGCCGCAGAGAATCATCACCGCGCCATCAATCACGCGGATGGAGCGCACGACTTCAGCGGTGAAATCAATGTGACCGGGGGTATCAATCAGGTTGATGCGGTGATTATTCCAGTGACAAGCTGTGGCGGCGGACATAATAGTAATCCCGCGTTCGCGTTCCTGTTGCATCCAATCTAATTGCGTATCGCCGTCATCGATATTGCCGGCGCGATGAATGCGCCCAGAATAATAGAGAATTGCCTCAGAGGTGGTGGTTTTACCAGCATCCACGTGGGCGAAAATTCCAATAATGCGTACTTTACTTAACGGGGCATCTTGCTTGCTCATATTACTTCCTTTGTCGCTCTTTAATGACATAAAAATAACCTCGTCTGCGCAAGCAGCGAGGTTTCTCGTACCAGACACTTAACGGTATTCTACTATGAGAGCCTGATGCGTCAAGTGGAGCGGAGGGTCGTTGGACGATTTCACTCTGATTTGTGAATTTCCTCTGGAAAATCCTTGACATCTAATTACGTTTATGATATATTCTAATCAGTAATAATTATTGATAGTTTCGCTAAGGGCAGTGTAAACATGGAAACGGCGCAGGAGCGGAGAGCAAGAATAACCACTGAGTTACGAGCAGCGGG
>DUEJ01000027.1 GCA_011192175.1 Thermoflexia bacterium | reverse complement strand
GCCAGTTGACGGCTAGTTTAGCGACTACCAGACTATCTGACTACCCGACTGAAATAAAAACGCCCCCGTCCCTTGCTGGGACGAGAGCGGAGCTCCCGTGGTACCACCCTGCTTATCCTGGAGCAGGGCTCCAGAACCACTTACCCTCACGGCCGCTTGCGGCGATGAGGGGCCCTGATAACGCGGGGCTGGCGGATACGCTTAGGTGGTTCAAGAAAGAGAGATTAGGAATCAGCGAAGAGTAATGGGGCTTAATTCCTTTCTCTCTCCTCTATCAACTTTTCTATCTTTTTCGGCGCTCGGCTCCGAGGTGAACTTCGTTGAGGCGGTACCGGGCGGGGTTTGCAGTCTAGGGCCCCACCTCCCTGGCGGCCGCTCCTCACTTACTTTTCCTCTTCTCAGCCTGTATTTTATTGATTGTATTATCCTTAGCGGAAGGTGTTTGTCAAGTAGGTAACAACTAATTTCAAATGCCCAGTGCGTCTCGGGCATCCTCGGACATGAACTCCGGTTTCCAGCGTTCTTGCCCCAGCACCACGCCCACCGGCTTCTCGCTTACCTCGTTGGCGCGGGCCTTGACCTGCTGCATGATCATGGATGCCATGGGGCACATGGGGGAGGTGAGGATCATGGTGATAATGACAGTCTCATCTTGCACGTCGATCTCACGAATCAAGCCCATGGAAACCACATCCAGGCCTAGCTCAAAATCAATTACATCGCGTAACGCGGTTTTAATTTTCTTGGCTTCAGTGTGCATTTTTACCTCCAAAATTGATATGCTGTCATTATACCAAAAATGGCGAGAAGGCGAGTGAGCAAAAAAGCGAGAGAACGAAAATGAGTTGAGGTTACCGGGAAAAAGCAATTCACCACTGAGGCACGGAGATGTTCAACTTAACCTTCAGGAAACTGAAACTTTTTTTCTTGGCGTCTTAGCGGGGAGCTATCTTTTTTTTAGTATAGTCAAGGTCAACTAGTTTTCCCCAGAACTTAAATCTTTTCTCAGGAGCTTCTCTGTCTACGTGGTAAACCAACCCTTTCAAGAGAATCATTGTTTTGTCTCCCCTCAAAAACGCAGTATAATGTTACCAGATGATTTTATGAGCACTCTGGGGGAATAGTTATCAAATGGGCAAAGTAGAAATTCGCAGAACTCGTTTGCAAGACGTTAACCTTATCGCTGAATTTATCAACAAATCACGTCCACTGGCCAAACATTTGCCCACGCTGACTATCGCTGAACGTTTTAGCGAAGTCGGTTTTTTACTAGCCGAGTATGAAGGGCACCCCGTGGGATTGCTAGGATGGCAGGTGGAAAACCTAGTGGTGCGCGTGACCGATTTTCTGATTGCCCCGGCCATAGATCGAGTAATCGCCGGACGCGCGCTGATCGGCGAAATGGAAAAGGCCGCCCAACAATTACAAGTAGAGGCCGTTATCCTCTTCTTGCCGCCGCATCCCAGCCAGGAGATTATCGATTTCTGGGAGACTTTTGATTACACCCGCCGCCAAATCCCCTCGCTGAACAGAAACTGGCGCGAAGTGGCCGAAGAATGGCGCCACGATTCCGAAGAAGTGATGCTCAAGGCGTTCCGAGAAAGAATAGTTCACCGTCCCATCTAATTTGCGTCTATCTTCACAAGGAGAGACTATATGCAGCCATTCAAACAGTTTGTCACTGCCCATCCTCAATGGGCCTCGTGGATCGTGCTTGCCAGCGGCATGGTAGCAATTTTGGTCTGGTCCGCCCGCGATGTGAATTTATTGCCCGGTCAATGGGGAGCGTTGATCACCGCCACTATCGCGACTGCCGGCCTCTCAGTCTGGATAATTGGCTGGGAAGACGAAGAAGAAACCCCGCAATCGGCTGAAAAGTAATTCGACCACTCCTGCAAGAAAACCCTATTTGCCCTATAATTCATTTTTCCTCCGTGGTGAACCCTTCGGCTAACAACAATAGGTCTAGTCCATCCAGTAATTCGTCAAGTCGCTCAATTAAACCGCGCTCCGCCGAGGGGAGCGCGTGCAACAAGCCCTCTACTTGCGCCGTCATCCCTTGAGGCAACTTCTCGCAACGTTCCGCCGCTATTTTGAGCAGCCGTTTTTCGCCAGGATGCGGGAGGCGATTTAGCGCAAACAACACGTCAAAGTAACTAGCCAGCAATGCCGCGACCCGATGATTGAGGCTCACTAAATCCTGCCGCCGGATCGCTTTCGCGATTTGGTGCCGATAGGAAGGAATCACCTGGCGGAGCACCGGATGATTTTTGGCGATAATCGCGCGGCGTAAAGGCTCTGGGAAGGGCACCGCACTCTGCTCCTTAAGTTGCTGTAACCAACCCCGCCGGTCATAAAGTATCACCGAATTGCGGAGCGTGTGCCAGAAACAAGTTGAATAGCCCATACTGGCCTGTTGTTGCCCCAATACCCGCTCCAGTTGGGCGGCAATCCAAGCCGTATCCCAGTAAATAATATCCACTTCAATGCCGGTTGCGGCATCGTACCACTCATCCCCCAGATCCCAGAACTTCAAATCCAGACTGGCCCGCGTGGCGCCGCCAGCCTCCACAATGGCGCGGCGTTCGCTTAACGGAATTACCTCGGTAGTGTAGAGGTATAAATCAATATCAGAATCTTGATCAACGCCACCGCCAATCTGCGAACCGGCCAATCCGACGGCTTCCACATTCGGAAAAACGCTAAACTGAGCGGCAATTCTCTGCG
This sequence comes from Thermoflexia bacterium, assembly GCA_011192175.1. GTDB lineage: Bacteria > Chloroflexota > Anaerolineae > B4-G1 > SLSP01 > G713. Next base: position 14,818 of record DUEJ01000027.1, on the reverse strand, counting down.
CCAACTTCAAATGCTGTGAATGCTGCTTCTCCATTGTTATCCTCCCCGCTAATCTCCGGAAAATTTGGGACCCACGTTCTCATACAAAATCAGGCGGGCTGCCCCTCCTCAATAACTCACCAGTTGGTTGGTTATTGGAAAAGTTAGCCCGCCTGAAAGACGTCCAACTCCTTAAATCCGTGTTACTTATAGTGAAGTAGAAGGAGAAACTTGTTCCTCTGTTATCCTAACAAACCACTTCTGCAACTCCGCCACGATGGAAGGCAGGAAGATGAGCGGTAACATCTCTAACCACTCACTCCAATTCAAGGGCACAGTATTGAAGATACCTTGCAGAGAGGGCACGTAAACCACTACCATCAACAACAGCACCGAGAAACCAGTCGCGTACTGCATCCATTTGTTGCTGAAGATCCCCAGTTTCAAGAGCGGATAGTGTTCTGAACGCGCAGTGTAAGCTCGGAAGAGCTCCGAAAGTACCAACGTTACAAAAGCCATCGTCTGGGCCACCGTAGCAATCGCTTTAGGATCGGTAAGTCCTTGACGCGGAGCAAAATAAGTCATGCCGCGCCAATAAGCGAGCAACACCGTCACCGTGATCGCGATAGTCTGGACCACCACACCGGAGATCATCTCTCGGTTGATCACCGGTTCTTGAGGGGGACGCGGTGGCCGATTCATCAAATCAGGATCGCCGGCCTCTAGCCCCAACGCCAGTGCTGGCGCGCCATCGCTCAACAAGTTGAGCCAGAGCAATTGGATCACGGTCAACGGGCTGGGCCACCCCACCAGCGTTGCGATGAAGATGATCGCAATCTCCGCTAAGTTACAAGAGAGCAAAAAGTAGACAAATTTACGGATATTGGAATAGATAATGCGTCCTTGTTCAATTGCACTGACGATAGAGACGAAATTATCATCAGTGAGCACCATATCCGCCGTCTGTTTGGAGACATCGGTCCCAGTGATTCCCATCGCCACGCCAATATCGGCGCGTTTAAGCGCGGGAGCATCGTTCACCCCATCGCCCGTCATCGCCACCACGTGACCACGCGCGCGCAATGCTTCAACAATGCGCACTTTGTGATGAGGAGCCACGCGCGCGAAGACATCGGTCTCCTTGATCTTCTCCTGCAATTCCGCATCACTCAGCTGCTCTAACTGCTTGCCGGAAATTACCACTCCTCCCCGGCGCAAAATGCCGATCTCTTTGGCGATAGCCTTAGCCGTCTCCGCGTAATCGCCGGTCACCATAATGGTCCGCAATCCCGCCCCCCGCGCCTTGCTCACGGCGGGCACCACTTCTGGACGCGCCGGATCAATCATGCCTTGCAAGCCGATGAATACCAGATCATGCTCCACCTCTGCCGGAGTAGGCTCTGTGGGCACCTCGCTCAACGGACGATAAGCGACCGAGAGCACGCGCAACGCTTGAGCGGCCAAGTTCACATTGGCCTGCAGAATCGCCTCGCGTGACTCAGCAGTCAGCTCTAATATCCCCCCCTTAGCTTGGAAATGCGTGCATTGTTCCAGCACAATATCGGGAGCGCCTTTTACTAACGCTATGTAAGTCTCACCTTGCGTTAAGAAGGGGTCAGTAGCTGGCGCACCACTCCAATCATGGATAGTGGTCATCCGCTTGCGCTCGGAATCAAAGGGGATTTCGGCCACGCGCGGATACTGTTTAGCTAAGTTCTGGTTCAAGTAGCCGGCCTTGGCGGCCACCACTACCATCGCCCCCTCGGTGGGATCACCCACCATACGCCGCTTCTCTGTATCTTCTTCATTATCTTGCTCTAAAAGAGCATCATTACACAGCGTTCCGGCTAAGAGCACCTGTCTCAACATGGGGTGCTGGCTCAAATCGACTGTCTCCCGCTGGTAGAGGAATTTCCCCTGGGGCGTGTATCCGCGGCCAGTGGCTTCGTACTCGCGTCCCCCGGCGTTGATCTTAGTGACAGTCATTGCGTTCTGGGTGAGGGTGCCCGTTTTATCGGAGCAAATCACCGTGGCCGAACCCAACGTCTCCACGGCCGGCAAACGGCGGATGAGCGCGTGGCGCTCCACCATCTTCTGCATCCCAATCGCCAGACAGACCGTCACCACGGCGGGCAGACCTTCGGGCACAGCTGCGATAGCCAAACTCACAGCCAACATAAAGAAGTCTTTGACCAGCGCGAAGGTCAACGCGTCCCCTTGCAGCAACGCGCGCCCCAGTCCCACTAGAAAGACCAAGCTACAGACAGCGAGGCTCCCAATGCCCAACATCTTGCCCAATTCATCCAGTTTGCGTTGTAATGGAGTCTGCTCTTCTTCAACCGCCTGGATCATCTCCGCGATCTTGCCGATCTCCGTTTGCATTCCGGTGCCAGTCACCACACCCTTACCACGCCCGTAGCTCACCATAGTGCTCATGTAAGCGCAGTTGCGGCGGTCTCCCAACCCGGCATCCTCGGCCAACACCTGGAGGGCGCGCTTGTTCACCGGCATGGATTCGCCGGTCAACGAGGCTTCCTCAACTTTGAGATTCACGCTCTCCCCCAAGCGTACATCCGCCGGGATGATATTGCCGGCTTCCAGCAGGACAATATCCCCGGGAACCAGCTCGCGTGACGGTACCGTCATGCGATGGTTGTTCTGGAGCAGATGTGCATCCGGCGCCGCCATCTTCTTGAGCGCGGCCAGAGCTTCTTCCGCCTTACTCTCCTGGATCACGCCAATCGCGGAGTTGAGTACCACGATGGACATAATCACCACCGCCTCAACCCAATCCCCCATCAGCGCCGAAACAACCGCCGCGACGATCAAGATCATGACCACAAAGTCGGTTAACTGTGCCCATAACCGCTCCCAAAAAGAGATGGGCGGTTTCTCCCGGAGCTCATTGTAGCCGTAAGTTTCCAGCCGCGCCTTCCTCTCAGCGGCATCTAGCCCCGTTTGCGCGTCGGTCTCTAGCTCCCGGAGCGTCTCCTCGACACTCAGCGCGTGCCACGCACGTTCATTTTCACTCATCCAACTACCTCCATCCTAGATTTGACCACGTAACCTAATCAGAAATTGTAACATACTCTACCCGGCACGCAAGAATTAGTTGGGTCTAGGGAGAAAAAATAACACTTTCTTTCTGAACCTATCTAATCTATAATAGCAAGTTATGGGAATAATCCGGCCATACTCAATTGAAAGCAACGTCAACCGGGAGAACTTTACCGAGCGCATAGATTGGTATCGTGGCGCGGTGTGTCGCCAACTAGATCTTGAGCGGCGGTCAAAGCTGGGACAATACTTTACCCCTGCCAGGGTAGCTAAATTTATGGCCTCCTTGTTCAGTGATTCTCTCTCTGATATTCGTTTGTTAGATGCCGGGGCAGGAGTAGGGACTTTGACCGCGGCATGTGTGGAGGATATTTTTCAACGCGAGAGACGACCAGGCCGCATTTCAGTTAAAGCCTATGAAGTAGAACCGTTACTGAGCTCCTATCTGCAATCCACGCTCGCTAGATGTCAACAAATATGTCAGGATAATGAAATAGAATTCTCCGGGGATGTATTGGAAGAAGATTTTATCCAAGCTGGTGTAGCGATGTTAAGAAGATGGCTATTTCCCGTGGAGCGCTTCTCATTCAACCGTGCGATCTTGAACCCTCCCTATGGAAAAATGCGTCGTGATTCTAGCCAGCGGCTGCTACTTAGCAGTATCGGGATAGAAGCTAGTAATTTATATACTGCTTTCCTCGCCATTGCCATCGAATTATTAGAGCCAACCGGCGAGTTGGTAGCCATCACCCCCCGTAGTTTCTGCAATGGCCCTTATTTCAAGCAGTTCCGCCAGCTATTCTTGAAATCTATGACATTGCGTCGGATTCACGTTTTCGAGTCAAGAACAGCAACTTTTCAATCCGACGATGTTTTACAAGAAAATATCATTTTTCACGCTATTAAAAATGCCCCCCGAACAAAAGTCTTGATCTCCTCCAGCCACGACCCAGCACTAAATGCTCTGACCTTACATACAGTTGATTATGAACAGGTCATCAAATCCAACGACCCTGAATCAATGATTCATATCGTCACCAGCAAAATGGACCAATTTGTACTGGACCGGATAGAGGCTTTCCAAAACTCTCTTGAAGAGCTACAAATAGCAGTCTCTACGGGGCGTGTAGTGGCGTTCCGAGCTAAAGAATTTCTGAGGGACAATCCTAATCCTGATACAGCGCCGCTCATATACCCTCACCATTTTGAAAATGGCCTGATCAGCTGGCCCAGAAATAATGGTAAGAAACCCAATGCCCTGCTAGTCACCGCCAGAACAGAATCAATGTTACTACCAGCCGGCAACTATGTGCTAGTTAAACGGTTCTCCGCAAAAGAGGAGCCACGGCGTATTATGGCTGCCATCTGTGACCCAGATCACGTTCCTGCTCCACAAATAGGTTTTGAAAATCACTTGAACGTTTATCATTGTAAAAATGCGGGGCTACCCATTGAGCTAGCAAAAGGTCTCGCGGTATTCTTAAACTCCACCTTAGTGGATAGTTACTTTCGCCAATTCAGCGGCCACACGCAAGTCAATGCTACAGATCTTCGTATGTTACGATATCCAAACAGACAATTCCTGGAAACGCTAGGGGCCATGGTCACAGAGCAATTTCCTTCACAGAGAGAAATTGATAGATTATTAGAAAAGGAGATCAATAAAATGGCAGTCATAAATTCCCCTGATCCTATTGCAGCAAAACGAAAAATTGAAGCCGCCGTAAAAATACTCCAGGCGCTAGGTTTACCCAAAGGACAACACAATGAACGGTCTGCGCTGACCCTATTAGCACTTTTAGCTCTCAAGCCAGAGATGGGATGGGATGAGATAACGGCTCCTCGCATGGGTATCACGCCCATCATGACTTTCTGCCGCGACTATTATGGTAAGGAGTATGCTCCCAATACCCGTGAGACTTTCCGGCGGCGCAGTATGCACCAGTTCATTGCTGCGGGGTTGGTAATACCTAACCCCAATAACCCCAACCGTCCAGTCAATAGTCCTCACGACTGCTACCAAGTTGAACCAGCGGCACTCAAACTGCTCAAAACTTACGGGACGGAGATTTGGACAGGACGCTTGCACCAGTACCTGGACTCAGTGGAAACCTTACAAAAACGATATGCACGGGCACGTGAAATGAGAAAAATCCCTGTTACGTTAGCAGAAGGGACAGAGCTCTATCTAACCCCCAGCGCGCACAGCCAACTAGTGAAGGCCATCATCGAAGAATTTGCACCCAGGTTTGTGCCCGGGGGAGAGATCATCTATGTAGGTGATACGGGGAATAAATGGAGATACTTTGACGAGGTGGCATTCCGTGACCTCGGCGTGACCATGGACTTACATGGCAAGATGCCCGATGTCGTAATCCACCATCTGGAAAAAGATTGGTTGATTCTCATTGAGGCGGTGACCAGTCACGGGCCAGTTGATTCCCAGCGCCGGGCAGAATTGGCGACGTTGTTCGCGGCGGCTAGACCGGGGTTGGTCTACGTCACCGCATTTCTCACGCGCAACGACACCATGAAATACCTTAACGACATCTCCTGGGAGACAGAAGTGTGGGTCAGAGAAGCAGCATCGCACCTGATTCACTTCAACGGGGAACGCTTCCTGGGGCCTTATGAGAAATAACCTGTCCCCTAGCATGTAAAAAAGGCCCGATAAGCGGCGCCGCTCAACGGCGGACACGGGACCTCTTCCAATCCGCCCCCACCCTGGAGCGCTGTGATCGCCGCCACACGCGAGAGCGCAGCGATTTCAGCTAGCTCCATGGCCTCCAGCTCCTCAGCCGCAAAGTAGCGGGCCGCGTCCACCTCTACGCCATCCGGGGCGACCTCTCCCGCAAGAGGACGCATGAGGAAAAAGCAAAATATCGCGCCGCCCTCTGGCACATAGCGCGTCCGCATCCCAATGAGCGAGAGCACTTCCGCTCGCACGCCAGTCTCTTCCCAGACCTCGCGCACCGCTGCTTCATCCAGTAACTCATCTTGGCGCGCAAAGCCGCCGGGCACCACCCAGCGCCCCTTGGCTCCTCCGTAGGTATGCCGGACCAGCAAGACGCGCTCAGCATGCACCACCACCCCGGCCGCTCCCACATCCCAAACTTTCCCCTTTTGATCCGGGACATAGCGCGTCATAGCGCTTTTTCCGGGCTGCCCACGGGCAAAATTAGAATAAAGGGGATGCCCAATAGCGTAATCACGGCAGAGATCATAAAAGCATACCGCAACCCCAACCAATCGCTCAAGGCGCCCACAATCAGCACAATGCCCGCCCGAATCGCAAAATTCAAGGCCATGTAAATGCCATTCGCCAGCGCGCGACGATCCGGATAACTTTCTTGCACCAGCGCCATCAGCGTCGGGGCGGCGGAGAGTGCCGTGAAGCCCAATCCCAGCAGCAAGGGGAAGAGCCACCAACCTTGTGATTGAATGAAAATGAGCAACAAGAGAGAGGTGGTCACTAGAGAGAGCCAGAGCAGACGTTTGCGACCCAGATAGTCGCTCAAGGTACCGCCGAATAACGCGCCAACCACGCCGGCAATCTCCAGAATAGAGAGCGCTGCCCCAGAGAGCCAAAGACTCGCGCCACTGGCCTGCATGTAGATGGGAAGATAAGTGGTCAACGCGGCCTGCATAAAGGAGCGGGCGACCAACAAGCCAGCCAGCGGAATCAAAAACGCCCGCATTGCGATGATCGTCTGCCACCAAGAATCTTGATGCGGTTCTCTATCCTGCGCTGTCAAATTCCCCGGTAACGAGCGGAAGCGCAAGTAGAAGAACGCGGAGGCCAACAATCCCAGAGTCATTAACCAGGGGGTACTCTCTAATCCCCGCCAGGCGACGAAACTGACGACGATGAGCGGCCCTAACGTGCGGCCTAGCTCCCCTCCTACCATCCAAAAACTCATACCCCGTCCCAAATCGTGACCAGAGAGCTGTCCGGTCAACGCGGGCACTACGGTGTGCAGGGCGGCGGAACTACACCCCGCGATCACCAGCAAGAGCGCCAACCACGCGTAACTCGGCGCGATTCCCAACAGACTCATCATCACCGCTGTAATGGCGGGAGAGATGATCGCAAAATAGCGCAAGTCGCGCCGGTCGCCCCAATAACCTATCAACGGCTGGATCAGGGATGGTAATTGATAGAAAGCCGCCAATGAGCCGGCCTGAGTATTCGTCAGTGCCAGTTTCTCGATAAAGGCGGGGAGTAAAGGGGTTAAGAAAGCGGAATAAGTATCATGCGCCCAATGCATCGCCGCTACCGTCACCACCCACCCCGTCTGAAAAGTTGTTGATTTTCCCGTTGCTCTTCGCATTTGCACCTCGCGTTATGCTGATAGAATGTAAACAGTAACCCATCATACCACGACAGGCGAGTAAGCGAGAAGGCGAAAGAGCGGGGGAGCGAAGATTTGAAACTTAATTTTTTCTTAGCGCCTTGGCGTCTTAGCGGCGAGCTATCTTTATCCAGTAAAATCAAACTTAGACTGCCAACGGCGTCGTTTTTCTCTCTGTGGTGAGCCATCTTCTTTACAGGGGAGTCAAGAATATGAGAGCCTATTTAGCGATTAAGTATCATGCCGATAACAGTAACCGCACCGCGATTGAACAAATTTCCGCTCAATTGACGGCTGCCGGCATAGCCAGTGTCTGTATCACGCGGGACGTCGAGCATTGGGGGGAAATGTACTTCTCGCCGGAGGGATTGATGCGGCTCAGTTTCGCCAAGATTGAGCAGAGTGAGCTGATCATCGTCGACCTGACGGAGAAGGGCGTGGGGTTGGGAATCGAAACCGGGTACGCGCACGCGCGAGGCATCCCCATCATCACCATCGCCCGGCAAGGCGCGGATATTTCAGAGACGTTGCGCGGCATCTCCACAGAGGTTTTTTGCTACGCAAGTTACGCGGATTTGCGGCCTTTCTTCAAGCGAGTGAACGAAAAAGCGAAAAAGCGAGAAGGCGAGAAAGCGATAGAATGAGAAGATGAGAAAACGAGAAGGTGATAGGGTGAAATCAAATTTATGCGGATGCTTTCTTCTATTCGTCAATGTCCCGCGGCTCCATAAGCAGTAGCATACCATCGAGTATCTGTCTCACCCGCCTACGGGAGAGTCTCCCTATCCATTCCACCAAGTCCCTTTTATCCACCGTGAATATCTGCGTAACATTGACCACGCTCTGCTTCGGCAAATTCGCCTCTCCTTTCGCCAATAACACATTCCCTGGCACCTCGGCTCGCTTAAGATTTGATGTCAGCGCGCACACCACCACAGTATTGAGCCGACTTCGGTTGAAGATGTTATTTTGAACAACAACGTGTGGATGACGATATCCTGGTTCTGACCCCGATGGCTCTCCCAAATCAACCCAGAACAGATCTCCCTGCTTGATCACCATTGCCCTTCCACCAATTGTCTGTGCTGCTGACGCATCTCGTGACGCAGAGATTGCTCTTCTACGTCCGGTAGATCGGCGTAAGCAGCATTGATGGCCTCAAGTAATTTTTGATTTTGGTGACGCTGAATGAACTCCTCGGCTGCCAACGCAAACAAGCGACTTCGAGAGATTTGCAATTCTGCGGCAAGAACCCCGATTTGTTCAGAGAGAGATTGTTGCAAAGAAATAGCCGTCTTAACGCTTGTCATTGGTTATACCTCCTATTATACCATCAGTATAACCCGCCACTGCCGTTTGACAACATCTGTGCAGTAACAATAGGCCGCCCAACTACTGCTGGGTGCATTTCTTCGACCTTTGACTTTTGACCTTCGACTTACACGCCCTACCGGCACGTCTGATAATCTTGCCCCAAGATGAGCCGTAGTTTCACACTCTGCGCCGGATCCTCCTGCACGCTCACATTGGCTGGCGGCACGTCAAAGAGCGTCTGCAAGTAACTCAAACCACTCCCCTTGGTGGTGGAACCGAAGAAGATGATCTGCGTCTGCGGGTAGAGGTTGCCATCCGAGTTCCCCAAAATAGGCGCGTAACCCGCGTGGCGGAGCCGGTCGGCCGCCAATTGATCCCAGGTCGCGTACCCCGTACCATTCCACACCTCAACCGGAATAGCGGACTGCGCGGCCCGGCTAGCAGCTGGAGGCGCGAGCAGCTGTTGCAACACCGGTTCAATCTCCTCCCAAACTGGCAAGAAGACGTTACCGCCATAGGGCGTGACGTACGATCTAACCTGCCGGTAGCCGATATTGTAGCGATTCACATTTACCGGATCCAACTGCGCCGCCGTAACCGCCAATGAGAGAATGTTGCCTAACCCTAGATCCGTCTCGAAGAGCTGCTTCCACTGCGCGTAGAGTTCCGGCGCCGCCGCCAACATATTGGCGTTTTTCGCTTGCCGCCACATCGCCTCCAACACTTGCTGCTGGCGCCGCTCGCGGGAGAAGACGCTGGTGGTTTTGCGCGAGCGCGAATACCAAAGCGCGCGTTCGCCATCCAGATGATGGATGCCTGGCGATAACACGAACCAGGGATACTCACCCGCCTCGTTGGGATAAGGCCAATAATCCTCCAACTGGCAATGCACGGGCATATCGATACCGTCCAACACATTCACCAACCCAATCAAGCCGTCAAAGTTCACCTTGACGTAGTAATCAGCCGTAATGCCCAAGTTGTAGAGCAACGTCTGGTTCAGCAACCCCAACCCGCCGCCCTCGTAATTATAACTCTCGCCATACATATCGGCGAAATTAATACGAGTCATCCAAAAATCTGGGACATAGACGTAAAGATCACGGGGAATGGAAAGTATCGCCACCGAGGGAACATCCGGATAGACGATCACGTACTGGATCACGTCGGTATGCCAATCATTCCAATCCGGGCGCTGATCACTGCCCAGGAGCACCACCGTCACCGCGTTCTCGGAGATGTGGAGCCGTGGCACCGCCGTGGGGATGAGGAGCGTGGCCGAAGGATGCGGCGTAACCGTGATGCGGATAGGGGCCGCGGTCGGGCGGCGTAAGGGCAATGCCGTGGGGATCGGGGAAGGCGTGAACGTCGCCGTCGGCGTGGGGGGCACTTGCGTCGGGGTGGGCCAGGGCGTCGCGGTCGCCGTCGGCGTCCAGGTGGGGAGAAGAGTGGTTGGAGTCTTGCTCGGCGCATCCGTCGCCGGAGGAGCAGTTTCCCTCCCCGCCGCCGCAACCTGCGGTTGAAGGGCAATTAACGTCACTTGCGGTTGCTCATAAGCTGTGGAGAACACTGAATAGAGCAAGGCTATGCCTATCCCCAGCAACGCCAGCAGCAAGAGAGAGATGATAGCAAATCGTTGATCGGTCATATTCACTGGGTTCGGGATTAGTAATCAGAGATTAGGGAACAGTGCCTAGAATTATACAGGTAGATTTGCTTTTACCAATAAACGGCTCTTGATGGTTCCTCTAAAAAAAGCCAGCCAGGAAATAGCATTTTTTTTCTTAGCGTCTTTGCGTCTTGGCGGCAAGCTAACTTATTTCAGCGAAGCCAATCCATTAGACAAGGCGCAAAATACTGGTACAGTTCACGTTAGTCCTCCCATGTTGACCACCAATAACAAGGAGTTGTAAATTATGGAATCTTTTTTATGGGACCTTATCCCCTGGGGTTACTCAATCCTCCTCGTGATTGAGAGCTTCCGCACCGGCTTTCTGGATCTGTTATTTCCCATCATCACAGATTTTGGCGGCGAGATGGGTTATCTCGTGATCTTAGCCGTGGTCTACTGGTCTGTCAACAAGTCCGTCGGGCAAGGGTTGGCCTACAACTACCTTTTTACCGCGACGCTCAATACCTGGCTCAAAGTTATCTGGCGGCTGCCCCGTCCCGATTCCGCCGCACTGGAAGAGACACTGAACCGCGCCGGCATCAGTGACCGGCTCCAGCCACTTATCCACGAGAGCACGCCCGCCTTCCCTAGTGGGCATACACAGGGCGCGTTCGCCGCGTGGGGATATATGGCCGCCCGTTTCCAGCGCACCTGGTTCTGGATTGTGGCCGCCATCATCGCCACGCTCATCGCTTTCTCGCGCCTATACGTGGGCGTCCACTTCCCACAAGACATTCTAGCCGGCTTCTTTGTAGCCGTTTCCTATCTACTGCTCTGGCTCTGGCTTGAACCGCGCGTGCGGGCCAAACTCGATAAAATGAGCACCGGCAAACGTTACGCGCTCGCAGTATTAGTACCATTGGGAATATTATTGGTCTATCCAGTCGCGGGTACTGCTACCGCGCTAGGGGCGCTCATCGGGTTAGGCGTCGGGTTTGTACTAGAAAGGGAGACGCTCCATTTCCAGGTGGACGGGCATTGGTGGCAGCGAGTGCTACGCGGAATAGCCGGCATGGTCTTGGTCTTTAGCGCCTATTTTGGCTTGAGCGCGCTCTTCGGTCTCTTTGACGAAAGCATGGGCCCAGTGATGGAGCTTATTTGGCGCATCATCCGGTACGGACTGGTCGGCTTTGTAGGCGGCTGGGGCGCACCCTGGGTATTGATGCAAGTAGGATTATTAAAATCATCTCACCACCGAGACACGGAGAACACTGAGGAAAGCTGTTAAGCTTCCAATCTCTGTGCGCTCTGTGCCTCCGTGGTGAAATCTTTGTTTTTCAGTAAATTCAGCGGTTACATCAGGGAGGAAGTAATGCACAACCAGCAAGATTCAAAAACAGCACCGGTGAAATCCGAGCAGAAAGTTCCGTGTGAAGTTTACTCCAGAATCGTAGGATATTTGCGCCCCACACGGAACTGGAACGAGGGAAAGCAAGAGGAGTTCAAAGAACGGCAGACTTTCCAGCTAGACATAGGGAATAAAAAATAACGGAGAAACTTCATGCAGTTAAAGGGTTGGCTCAAGAATTCGTTGATTGATTATCTAGGGCACATCAGCACGATATTCTTCACGGGCGGATGTAACTTCCGTTGCCCGATGTGCCACAACGCCGCGCTGGTCTTGCAACCACAAATCATTCCCGATATCCCCTTAGACAAGGTCTTCTCTTTTCTGGAGCGGCGCGTCGGGCTACTGGACGGGGTCAGCATCACCGGCGGCGAACCGACGCTCCAACCTGGATTGCGCCCTTTTCTGCGTCGCGTGCGCGCGCTCGGCTACGAAATCAAGTTGGATACCAACGGCTACCGCCCGCAGGTACTGGCGGCGTTGTTAGAAGAAAAGCTGGTGGATTACGTGGCCATGGACGTCAAGGCGCCACCTGCAAAGTACGCGCAACTCACTGGCTTGCCGGCGGTGAATTTGACGCGCTTGGAACGCAGTATCACGCTCTTGCGCACCCAAGCGCCGGATTATGAACTGCGCACTACCATCGTACCGGGGCTCCTGGCTGGAGAGGATATCGCCGAGATCGTTCACTGGATAGCCGGCGCAAAACGCTACGTACTCCAACAATACCGCAATCAGACGACGCTAGCGCCTGACTGGGCAGACATCAAGCCCTACCCTCCAACAGTGCTCCAAACGCTAGCTGCTCAAGCCCGTGAGCAGCTGCCGGAAGTTATCGTAAGAGGCATTTGAATCAAATCGCCCTACGGCGACTTTGCCATGGTAGACCCCCGGACCAGCTAGCCCTTATCCTTTATGGGCCAGAACTCAAAGAGCGAGCCCACCGATTCGCCTAACACGTTACGGCGAATAACCTCCCCAAAGATATGTCCCACCGGCAAGATGGTTAACCGTTCCGGACGGCGTTTTGCTGGAATATGCACGGTATCCGTGACCACAATCTCTTCTATTTCATCCACGTCATTTAACATCTCGACCGCATCTCCCACAAAGAGACCATGCGTGCCGAGCACCGTCACCCGCGAGACTCCCGCATGTTTAATAAGATAACGGATCGTCTCCACGATGGTCCCGCCGGTGGCGATCTCATCATCAACCAGCAGGGCTCGCTTCCCGCGCACCACACCCACCATGCCATCAATGGCTACACTCCGTCCATCTAGCCGCCGTTTCTCGGCCGCGGCCATCGGCAACCCGAGGATTTTCGCCAACTTCAACGCACGCTTTGCGTGTCCAATGTCCGGAGAAACGACCGTGACGTCACTAAGATCCTGTTTCCGTAAGTGCTCCACAAAAACGGAGCTCGCCGTCAGGTGATCGGCAGGCATACTAAAGAAACCGTGGACTTGCGGCGAGTGCAGCGTCATGGTGATGACGTGCGTCGCGCCGGCCGTGGCTAACAGATCCGCGATAAGCCGCGCGCTGATGGAGATACGGGGCGCGTCCTTCTTGTCGGAACGGGCATAGGAATAATAGGGAATCACCGCCTGAACGCTGTTGGCTGCCGCCCCGCGTGCGATATCCAACATAAGGCATAATTCCAAGATATTGTCGCTGCACGGAGGAGAGAAAGGTTGGATAATAAAGACGTCTTTGGCCCGCACGCTCTCTCCCAGCTGCACGTAGAAGTTATCGTTGGTAAATTTATTTATGATGGTCGGGCTAAGTTTCACGCCCAAGTATTGAGCTATATTTTTAGATAAGGCCCGGTTAGCCGAACCACTGAAAATTCGTATCTTACTCTGTAACTTTTGTAGGGCTTCCGCATCCTGCACTCCACACCTCCGGATGTTAAATTGACATAGTTTGCAGTTTAACATACAAGCGCATAGAGACAACTAGAGTTAGCGGTTAGCGAGTTAGCCATTAGCGATGAGTGGTTAGCCGTCAGTCCACGCAGGTGGACTTGGCAAAGGTGGCCGCGAAAAAATGGGACGCAGATGAACGCAGATAAATGGCAAATGGTAGTAGCCGCGAAATCCCTTGCGCGCCGCGGAAAGAATGGATCGCAGTAGACCGCGAAGCAGTCGTCAAACTGAATCGTAGCCAGTTACCTGCAGACATGAGTCACCGGGGCTAGCGGGACGTGCTCGTTCAGCATATCGTCTTTGAGACCAACCCCGTGCGCTACCGGATAGAACGTCTTTACTCAGAAAGTGAGAACGAATTCTACGCAGACTCTTTGCCCGCAGCGTTGCAAAAACAACGCTATGGCAGCGAGTTGCAAGCCTTCGTCATCATGTTTTACTTTGAATTGCGTGTGACGGAGGAAAAGATCCTCAACTTGCTGCAAGCGGCGGGCAACGTCATCTCAGCCGGCTAAATCTCGAACATTTTGATCAAGAAACACCTCGAGCTGTTTGGAGAAGAACGTAAGGCCGTGCTGCGAGCCGGACTGCAAACCACCTCATACCAGCACATTGACGACACGGGAGGACGGGTAGACGGCGTGACCCACTATTATTCGACGCTGTGCAACCCCTACTATTCGAGTTTCTTCACTCAGCGGCGCAAAAACCACGCTACGGTGGCGGGCCTGTTAGCATTTCTGGCAGAACCAGCTGCACCCGGCAGCGTCAACGGCCTTCATGCTGCAGGCGAAACGACAAAACAAAAGCAATTGGGCGACTATGTGTCGATTTTGATCTGCGATGATGCGCCCCAGTTCCACAATCGGATTGAACATCGTGGTTTGTGCTGGGTACACGAAGAACGGCATTTCAAGAAGTTGCAGCCCGAAAAACTGAACCAGAAATTATCGGCAGATTTCGATGAACTCTTTTCGCGTACGACCGATTACGATGAACTCGAGCGCCGGATCGCGCTGACTCTCCGCAAGAAGCGCGAGCTGCTCTTGGTGTTGGACTTTCCCGAAGCGCCGTTGGACAACAATGAAGCCGAACGTGCGTTGCGAGAATATGTCATCAAGCGCAAAATCTCCAATAGCACGCGCACAAATGATGGAACCAAGTTGCG
>DUEJ01000026.1 GCA_011192175.1 Thermoflexia bacterium | reverse complement strand
CTTTGACCTTTGACCTTTGACCTTTGACCTTTGACCTTTGACCTTTGACCTTTGACCTTTGACCTTCGACCTTCGACTTTCGACCTTCGACTTTCGCCTACCCCCCTAACTTTGACTTTTCCCCCACTCCGCGCTACAATCACCCCAGTCACATCGGAAGACCACAATCCATCCGATGCGCCTGTGCTGACTGACATTTTGGAAATGTAGACCATGCAACAGTTGAGTTTTTTACCGGCGGATACACGCAGAGTTGTCAATGTCGCGTCCGTCAAGCATAGAAGTCCCTTTCGTTATCCAGGGGGGAAAACTTGGTTGGTGCCTCGAGTACGTCGCTGGTTACTTAGTTTGCCCCAGTGCCCGTCCGAGTTCTTTGAACCCTTCGCCGGAGGTGCCATTGTCGGTCTCACTGTCGCGGCTGAAAAATTAGCGGATCACGTTACCCTGGTCGAGCTAGACGCGCAAGTAGCATCCGTCTGGCAAGTTATTCTAGCAGGGGATGCTGAATGGTTAGCAGACAAGATTGTTTCTTTTGAGTTGTCGCCTGAAACTGCCGATGATGTATTATCAAACCCACCGGGCACATTGGAGGAGTTTGCTTTCCAAACTATTCTCAAGAATCGCATTCAACATAGCGGGATTCTCGCACCAGGGGCCGGGCGCATCAAGAAAGGTGAAAACGGCAAAGGCATCCGCTCACGTTGGTATCCTGAAACTATCAGCAAACGCATTCTTGATATCGTAGCGATACGAGACCGACTTACTTTTATTCATGGGGATGGACTTGAAGTATTGCGTATCAATGCTCCGCGTGCTGACGCCGTTCACTTTATCGATCCGCCGTATACGGTTGCCGGTAAGCGGGCAGGAGCACGTCTGTACACTCATCACGCACTAGATCACGAGGAGCTTTTTAGTGTCGTAGACCAACTTGCTGGCGACTTCTTGATGACCTATGACAATTGCGCTGGTGTGCGCCAACTCGCACAGAAATATGGCTTCGATACGGAAGCCATTGCAATGAAGAACGCCCATCACGCACGGATGACGGAATTACTCATTAGAACAGATCTCGCTTGGATCAGATAACAGGTTCGTAGTAGGCGTAGGCACTGCAGGGCCGTCAAACACGGCGCTAAAGCGCCTACCACCAGCAACCACCCGACTAACTTTGACTTTTCCCCACTTTTTGAGTAGGATAAAAATGACCATGAAGAAACTGAACCAGCAACGTCAAGCAAGATGATCAAGTCTTTATCCGGAAGGACAATATAACCCTTATTGTCAACTTGCATCATGAAACTCCGAAAGTGAGAACCTCCGCCGCTGCCGAATATTGCTTGCGGGCGCGTAATATCTCCCCCCAGCTGCTGGAAGAAAGAGGACGCAGATTAACGCGGATAATCGCTGGTTTTTGATCTTATCTGCGAAAATCGGCGCGAATCTGCGTCCGCTCTTAAGTTTGGAGATACGCCCTTACGTCTAACAAAACGTTGGAACGTTGTTACCGGCGCGGGAAGCGACGTAACACTTCAATGGTAACCGGCAATGGCGTGCGATCCCCGATCTCCAACTCGGCTTGGGGCTTGGGTTGGCGGCGCGGCGTGACCAAGACGGAGAGCCGCGTGCCGCGTTTCTGATAGCGTTGTTTGACGTAAGCTTGCCCCAGTTGGTTTCCTGCCTGATCAATGGCACAACTGGTGACTTTGCCGACGACCTTGCCCTGGGCGCTGACCACCGGATCGCCGGGTTGCGGCACCGGCCCTTTCTCCGGCACGCCAAAGCGGATCACTTGGGCTTTGCGCTGCGCCTCGCGCTGCAAGAAGGCCGCACGTCCGACGAAGAAGGGTTTGTAGGTCTTGGCATAGACGCCGAACCCCGCATCGCCCATCGTCAGGTTAAGATGCCCGGCCATCTCGTGGCCGTAGAGTGGCAAACCGGCTTCCATGCGCAGGCTATCGCGCGCTGCCAGACCGCAAGGTTGGATGCCGAATGATGCTCCTACCGCCAGCAACGCTTCCCAAAAGGCCACCAATTTGTCCGGGTGGACAAAGAGCTCATAGGCCACGCGCTCGCCGGTGTAGCCGGTGCGACTGACTATCAGGTCAAAGTCGCCCAGCGTGACTCTGGTGATACCCGTCCACGGTAATTGCTGGATGGCGTCCAAATCCTCCGGCGTGCCACCCAGAGCTAACAGAATCTTCCGCGATGCCGGCCCTTGCAGAGCTAGCTCGGCGCGCATATCTTCCCCGGCGGATGGCGTGCGCAGATCGCGTAGTGTCACGCCCTCTTTGCCTGACCACTGGACCCAGGGGCGCTGCGGATCAATTAAGACCTCGCCGTTGAGCACGGCGTTGACCCAAGCCCAATCCTTATCGTTATTGGAGGCGTTGACGACCAGCAGATAGTGCTCTTCCGCCATGCGATAGACCAGCAGGTCATCCACCGGAATGCCCTCCACATCGAAGAAGGCCGTGTATTGCGACTGGCCGACTTGCAGAGTGTCCACGTCGTTGACCAGCATGAGGTTGAGGAAGGAAGCCACTTCTGGCCCAGAAGCGTCCCAACATCCCATGTGGCTGACATCAAAGAGACCGGCCGCCTCCCGCACCGCTTGGTGTTCCTTGAGGTTGCTGCTGTACCAGACCGGCATATCCCAGCCGCCAAAGGGAACCATGCGCCCGCCCAACTCGCGATGTGCGGTGTGGAGGTAGGTCTGGCGCAACGGCGCATCCGCCGGTTCTTGCCACTCGAACTGGGGTAGCGGCTCCCCGGCCGGTTCCAGGTGCGAGTGCGCTCCGATAAAGTAGGGTTTAGCGAACGGGCCGCTCTCCGGCTCCAATTCCGTGGCTGGATCCGGGGCAGTGCCCAGATCGCGCACCGCGTGCAAGAAGGGTAACTTTCCGTAGACGTCGTCCGTGGCGACGTGCGCATCCACCAACTGGCGTAACCACGCCAGCACGTAGGCGGCTGGTTCCGTGGGCACATCTAAGTAGTAGCTCTCTTTATCCACGCGGGTGAGCAACCCGGCGGTCAGGAGCTCGCCGTTGGCGGCCAACAACGTGATGGAGCGCGCTTCGCCATCTACCATATTGGCGGTGTGGGAGGGGGTCAGCCAGTCGACAAACGATTTGACATCCATGCCCACTAACTCTAGCCGCTCGTAAGCGCCGTCACCGCGCAGTTTATCGGCGAGGAAGTAGAAGTGCGGATAGCCGCTTCCCGGCTCCTCCTCAGCAGGGTAGAATTCCGCGGTCAGCTCGGCGATCTCTTGTTTCACTTCTTCCAGGAGTTCAAAATCGATCCGCGCCAGATAGCCTTTCCGTCGCCGCCAAGTGGTGACAAACGGTTGAGCGCCCTGGAGCAATTTGGCAATGGCGCGCGCGATGCGTTGCATCTCCGGCTCTCGCAACCCGCGCTGCGTGATCCACGGTGTGCCCAGGCGCACGCCAGAAGGATAGGCGGCAGTGGTATCGCCGGGGATGGTGTTGCGATTGGCGACAATGCCCACCAGATCTAATAAATTCGCGGCTGCGTCGCCCATCAGCGGCGTGCCGTCAGGGGACTGGATACACTTACAATCAATGAGCAGCATGTGGGAATCGGTGCCGCCATAAGGCACGCGGATGCCTTCTTCCTCCAGCGCCGTGGCTAAAGCACGGGCGTTGGCGACCGTCTGCTTTTGTAACGCTTTGAACTTGTCCGTTTGGGCCATCTTCATGGCTGCGGCCACTCCCGCGATAGTTTCCAGATGCGGGCCGCCTTGCAATCCAGGGAAGACGGCGCGGTCGATTTTACGGCGCAACTTCTTTTTGTGCGTGATGATGACTGCGCCGCGTGGCCCATCCAACGTCTTGTGGGTGGTGAAAGTTACCACATCGGCGATCCCGACAGGGTTCTCGACCACTCCCGCCGCCACCAAGCCGGCAATGTGGGCGATATCGGCGAGCAGGTAAGCGCCCACCGCGTCGGCAATCTCGCGGAATTTCTGCCATTCAATGTGGCGGGGATAGGAAGTAAAACCGGCGATAATCATCTTGGGTTTATGTTCCAGCGCCAACGCGCGGATTTCATCAAAGTTCAGCCGTTCCGTTTTGGCATCCACCGTGTAGTGAACCACATTGTAGGTTTTGCCTGAATAGGCGACTTTGCTGCCGTGCGTCAGGTGTCCGCCCACGTAGAGCGAAAGCCCCATCAACGTATCGCCCGGTTCCAAGAGAGCGTGTTGCACGGCGGTGTTGGCGGGTGCGCCAGAAAGCGCCTGGACGTTCACGTAGAGCTGACCGGCGGGAATACCGTTGCCGAAAATCTCGGCGGTGCGCCGGCGGGCCAGGGTTTCTAGGACATCCGCGTACTCCACGCCTTTGTAATAACGCGGGTCACTGTAACGCCGGAAGTGTCCCAGTCCCCACTCATAATCTAAAATCTGCGTTTCACTCCAGCGCCGCGTGCGCTCATGTGGATAACCTTCGGCGTAGATGTGTGAGAAAGCCGAGGAGACCGCTTCGTGTACGGCTGCTGATTGCAGCGATTCCGAGGGAACCATGACTAACTTGCGGGCCTGGCGCTCAACCTCATACGCTACCAGTTCGGCGAGCGCGGGATCTACTTGCTCCAATGGTTCGTGGAAGAGAAAATCTTTCATCATGCTACACTCCTTTGATTTAATTCAACCAGTTGCTGAAACTACTAGTAAAGTAGACTATAAGCGCGTTCGCCCTAAAAAGCAAGCGCTAATCGGATGGCTAGAGTTGGCATTCGTCACCATTTTAGCAGTTAGTTCATTAGCTGTTAGCCTCCTTCTTTTTTGCCAAAGCTTCGCTATACTATAGGTGAAGAAGATGATTGACTCTACTAAGGAACCAAGATTTTCGCCGCAAGGGCACGAAGGCGCAAAGATTTGAGAAATAACCCTCAGAAATTAATTTTTGACCAGTACTATGAAATTTTTTCAACCTAATACTATAATTGTTGCTTAGCGGCGAACTAGTGTTCTGTCAGCTCTGATTTGAGTGGTTGCCAGTAATGTCAGTTAGTTAGCCTGGCGACTAAAGTCGCGGCTACGGTGGCGAAGTCCACCTACGGGGACTAGTGAGCAATCGGCATATAGTAGCTCACTGATCATTTTACACTTGACAGAACACTAGCTTGTTTCAGCGAAGTCATAATTTAATTATCTGATAAAGCTAGGAGAGAAATATGGAGAGTGCGTGTTTAGTGGATGCTCTACGGGGAGAATTAAGTCGGACTATGGGTTGTACTGATCCGGTCGCGATTGCGCTGGCCACGGCGCGAGCGCGAGAAGAGTTGGGTCAACACCCGGTGCGGGTTGAGATCACCGTTAGCCCCAATATCTACAAGAATGCCACGGCCGTAGGGGTACCGGGCGCCGAATTGCGCGGTATTCCCATTGCGGCCGCGTTGGGTGCGCTGGCGGGCCAGAGCGAGCGGAAGTTGGCTCTCTTAGATGGGGTTACTGCGGAGGAGAGAGCGGCTGCGGAGACATTGGTAGCTAATCAGGCAGTTACAGTTACAGTGGAGGATTCTTCCCCGGATGTGCTCTACATCAAGTCTTGTGTTAGCTCTGCTGAGGCGAGCGCCTACGCTGTCATTGCTGGGGATTACGATAACTTCATTGAGATAGGTCGCAACAGGGCCGTGACTTACTCCATACCGTTGGCTGCTGCCAAAGAGCGCGCCGTTCGCTGGGGCGGCGTGACCTACGCGGAGGTTTGGGCCGCTATCCAGGAGACCGTGCCGGCAGAGTTCGATTTTCTAGTGGCAGCCAGCCAGGTCAACCAGGCCGCTGCCGAGCAAGCGTTAAAGGATCCTACTCTGAAGTTGGGGAATGCTCTGGCGAGCACTTCGGCGCCGCTCCCGGCTCCTTTTAACATGATCCAGCGAGCACAGTCCTTAGTTGCGGCAGCTACCGAGGCGCGGATGAGTGGCGCGCGCGTCCCGATCATGGCCGTGGCCGGCAGCGGCAACCAGGGCATCAATAGCCTTTTGGGGGTGCTGGCCGTGGCGGAGGTGTTGGCGAGCACAGAGGACCCTCTGGCTAGGGCGTTGGCTCTGAGTGCGGCCACTACCGCGCTGATCAAACATCACGCCGCGCGGATGACCGCTTTTTGCGGCGGCGCGGTTGCCGCATCCGCCGGGGTAGCGGCCGGCGCCGTCCTGCTGCTGGGAGGTGGGTATCAAGACGTGGTCAATGCCGTGCAATCCGTTCTGGCCGCGCTGGCGGGCATGATCTGTGATGGCGCGAAGGAGTCCTGCGCCTACAAAATCAATGTGGGGGTGGGGGCCGCCGTCCAGCAAGCTTACCTGACTCGTCAGGGTGTTTACATCCAAACGCCTATGGGGTTGGCGGGGCAGACGATTGACGAGACCTTCGTCAACTTAGGACGTCTAAATAACGAGGGCTTGGCCGCGGCAAATCGCTTGATGTTGGAGATGGTTCAGGCGCGTTAGAGCAAGGCTAGGTGAGAAACAGTTCAAGGGAGGTTGAAATGCTTAAAGCATTACCGATCGGGACATCTACTTTCAGGAAAATCATTGAACGGGAACAGCTCTACGTGGATAAGACACGCGATATCTACGAGCTCATCACGGGCGGCGACGTCTACTTTCTCTCGCGGCCACGCCGGTTTGGGAAGAGCCTACTGCTCTCCACGCTGAAGGAAATTTTCGAGGGCCACCGGGAACTGTTCGCCGGGTTGTGGATCTATAAGAGCGCTTATCAATGGGAGAAATATCCGGTCCTCAGAATCGATTTCAGTCAATTGAAGGTACGGACCGCGGCCGAGTTAGAGAGTGGTCTAGGGAGATACTTGCGGCGTCTGGCGCGGCAGCACCAGCTAGAATTGGAAACTGGTGCATACTACGAGCAATTCGCAGACTTGATCCAGCAACTGGCGGAGAAAGGCAAAGTCGTCGTCCTGATCGACGAATACGACAAGCCGCTGGTGGACAACCTCCAGAACGTGGCGGAAGCACGGCGGATTCGGGAAGTATTGCGGGGCTTCTACACCGTCCTCAAGGGAATGGACGAGTATCTGCGCTTCGTCTTGCTCACCGGCGTGAGCAAGTTCAGCAAGGTGGGTGTCTTTTCCGGATTGAACAACCTGAAGGACATCACCCTGGATAACCGTTTCGCCACTATGTTGGGCGTGACGCAGGATGAGATCAATAAGTATTTACTGGAACACGTCAGAGCCTTTGCCGAGAACGAGGGCTGGACAGAGCTAGAACTGCTGGCACAGATGAAAATTTGGTACGATGGGTTCTCTTTCTCCAAGAAGTGCGCGCGGGTCTACAATCCCTTCTCGCTCCTATTGCTCCTGGATATGCAGGACTTTAGAAACTATTGGTTCGAGTCGGGGACACCGACGTTTCTGATCAAGTTGATCAGAGAGCAAGAGTACGATATCCAGCTGATGGAGGACTTGGTAGTTGACGAATTGGCCTTCAGTAGCTACGAGATCGGCCATTTGAACGTGATACCGTTGTTATTTCAGACCGGCTACCTCACGATTCAGAGCTATGATCCCGCAGCGCGGTTGTACAAATTGTACTATCCCAACTACGAAGTGGAGAATGCCTTTTCGCGCTACTTGCTCAACTCCTTTGTGACAGGAGAGCCGGGGTTGGCCGGCGGGTACCTCTGGCGGTTGGCGGAAGCGTTGCGGGCCCGCGATTGGGAGAAATTCTTTGCAGTGTTGCGGATTTTCTTAGCCGATATTCCCTACGACATCCAGCTCCCTCGTGAGAAATACTACCAGACGATCTTCTACCTGCTCTTCAAGTTGATCGGGTTGCAGATCGGGGCGGAGGTGCGGACGAACCGGGGGCGGATCGACGCGGTGGTGGAGACGGCGGACGGCATATTCATCTTCGAGTTCAAGTTGGATGCTAGCCCGGCGGTGGCGCTGGCGCAGATCAGAGCGCGGGGTTATGCGGAGCAGTACAGCTTGCGTGACGCTATCTATTTGATCGGCGTCGAGTTTGGGGTACTGGAACGCAACGTGGTAGCTTGGCAAGTCGAGCAACTTTATGCCGAAACACCGGATGGCGATCCGGCTTGCGCAACAATGCTTTAAGCGGATTACAATCCGCCACTATGAGAAAACGCCGGACTGTAGTCCGGCGTGAGCGTTTGACAAATTGAAAGAACCCCTCTTGCAACCGGGGCGCTTCAGCACCCGGCGTACTGGTTTTACATCCCCAACATTCCTCCACCGGGCATGCCGCCACCCTCTGGTCCATCCATGAGACCAGGCACTTCTTTCTCAATCTGCTCTGGGTCTTGACCAGATTCCAAGCGATCCACCACCTCATCAAACTCCGGCCCCAAATCCCCGGCCTCGTCCCCCATCTCGCCCATCATTTTGCGCATAAACCGCCCCATGCTCCGAGGATCGTTTTCGTCCAGATCGGCTAACATGCTGGGATCGGCCAGCTCTTCCATGCGACTCTCTTCAGAGCGCACGATGCGGATCCTGGAAACCAACCGCGCTACATCTTGGGAACCACAATGTTTACAAGCTGCCTGACCTGCTTGAGCGTCGGAAAAGGTGCGCCAGAAAATCGCAAACCGGCGTTGACACTCGTTACAACGGTACTCGTAAATCGGCATTTTTTTCTCCTCTTCAAATGTGGTATAGTAATGCACTTAAACTTTACGTCCAGCTCGTAGCTGAGCTATTATATCCAAAAGGCACTGAGGTGCAAACATAATGAATCAAAGACCTATTCAAAACCCTTATAACCATATCTACTATCCGTTGCTCATCGTGCTTTCTGGCCCCTCCGGGGTGGGGAAAGATAGCGTGGTAAAAATGATGCAACAACAAGCCCACCCCCCTCATTTTGTAGTGACGGCCAACTCTCGCCCGGCCAGACCAGATGAGGTGGATGGGGTGGATTATTTTTTTGTCACTGATGCAGAGTTCGAGGAGCTGATTCGCAACGATGAGTTGTTAGAGCACGCGATTGTTTATGGGCAACATAAAGGCGTCCCCAAACAGCAAGTACGTGAGGCGTTTGCCAGTAATCAGGATGTGATGATGCGCTTAGATGTACAGGGCGCCATGACAGTGAAGAAGATGGTGCCAGAGGCTGTCTTGATCTTCCTCAATGCGGCTTCAGAAGAGGAGTTACGTCGGCGATTGCAACAGCGTGGTACAGAGACCACGTTGGAAATTGAACAACGGTTAGCGGTGGCGACAGAAGAGTTCAATTACTTGGATAAATTCGACTATCTGGTCTTTAACCACCATGACCAATTGGAGACTGCGGTGGAAGAGATTATGTGCATCATCAGTAGTGAGCACGCCCGCACCAAACCCCGGCGAGCCGTGCTATGAGTGATACTGTTTTGGAAGGCGCAGTGGTGGAAGAGGCGTCCTCAGCGCCCTCCCCCGGCGCTTCAGTGCGCTTGCGATTTCCGTTTTATCCGATTCGCGTCACCTACTTGCTCATCGCCCTGAACGTGCTGGTCTTTATTCCTACCGAGTTGCTGCGCGATACTGTCTATATGTACGGTGGGCTGGTGCCGTTGCTGGTTTTTCAATACGGGCAATGGTGGCGAGTGTTGACTGCGGGTTTTATCCACGGTGGCCCTTCGCATATTGCCTTTAACATGTACGCGCTCTACTCTTTTGGCCGGGCGGCCGAACGCTTCTTTGGCCCTGCGCGTTTTTCGGCTATCTATCTGCTGGCGCTCTTGGGAGGCAGCATGACTGTCATCGCGTTTGATGCCGGAGATTCACTCACTGTTGGGGCCTCCGGTGCGATTCTCGGATTGTTAGGGGCGCTGATTGCCTATTTCTGGCAACATCAGCAGAAGATAACGGGAGCCAAGGCGCAATTGACGAATTTGGCAACTACCGCCGCCATCAACCTGGGAATTGGGTTGTTGCCCCAGGTGAGCCTCTGGGGACATCTGGGCGGTCTAGTAGCCGGCTTTATGCTGGGATTGGTTCTGGTTCCCGTTTACGAGGTGGTTTATGGCTACCCGATCCGGCTTGAAATCGCGCCGTTGGGACGCGAAAAGCGTCTTACGAGCATGTTGATCGTAGCTGGCTGGTTGTTGCTGTTGGGTGCGACCATCTGGCTACGGGGATAAGCCAGAAAGGGTCTTTCATGCGTCCTCCTATGGATTTACGAGTCGGTGACGTGGTAGAACGTCGCAAAGCGCATCCTTGCGGCGGCAAGATATGGCGGGTGGAGCGTATCGGCGCGGATATCGGGGCTGAATGTCTCACCTGCGGGCGGTATCTCCTCGTACCCCGTCCGCGTTTTGAGAAGAGTATCAAGCGTTTCACCGTGCGCGCTCCTGCCGAGGAAGAATAATCATCTCTGCCAGATTTCTCTTTCTCTTCTCGGATACCGGCGGTGGGCATCGCGCTGCGGCCGAAGCTGTGCGCGAGGAGCTCACGCGCTTGTACGGTGCTGCGGCCCAAGTGAAGTTGGTCGATATCTTCAAGGCCGTCAAACGTTGGCCTTTTCCCCATTTCCCGGCCTGGTGGCCGTGGATGACCCGTCTCGGTGGCGGCCCCTGGCGCGCGTTCTATCAACTCACCAACACTCCCCGTTGGGCGGCGACATTCTCTGGCCTGCTCTGGCCTTACGTGAAAGCGCCGCTGCAAGCGTTCCTGCGCCAACATCCTGCCGAGTTGCTCGTCTCCTTTCACCCCGTCCCCAATTACTGCTTGGCCCGTGCGCGGGATTCTCTGGGACTGCGGACGCCGTTAATGAGTGTGGCGCAAGATCTAGTGAACGTTCACGCGGCAACTTTCGCGCCAGGATATGAGCTCTACACCGTCCCCACGGCAGAGGCGCGGGCGCGCGCGATAAAATGGGGTGCCGAGGCGCAGCGCGTGCAACTTACCGGCGCGCCCATCCGCCGGTGTTTTGTGACGGGCCAAGATATCCCGCAGCAGCAGGCGCGTCTGCGTCTGGAACTGCCGCCAGCAGGGAAAATAGTGCTCTTTCTGGGCAACCACCATGGGAATGAGACGCTGCCTACTATCATCCAACAGGTAGCGCGCCGCCGCCCGCAGGCACACTTGATTGCGCTCACCGGGCGTAACCGGCAGTTGCGCCGCCGGCTGGAGGATTTGACGTTGCCAGCGTCCCTGCAACTGCGGGGTTTTGTGCCAGAGATGGCTACTTGGATGCGCGCCGCCGATCTGATTGTCACCAAGGCCGGGCCGAACACGTTAGCGGAGGCGTTTGTCATGGGCCGCCCCGTCATTCTCTATGCCGCCATCCCCGGCCAGGAGACAGGTAACGTGCATTACACCGTCCAGCACGGGGCCGGCTGCTGGGCGCCGCGTCCAGCGGAGGCGGCCGCGGTCATCGTGCAGCTGCTGGCGGATCCCGCACGGCGGCTGGAGATGGGACGGCGTGCGCATGCCCTGGCCCGTCCGCACGCCGTCACGGAAGTCGCTCAGGCTGCATGGCAGCTGGCGATCCGTTGATTACACAGATTAAAATCAGAAGTAGGAAACAATAGTTCAAGCGAAAGGAGAAGTTCGATGAAAAACGTACAGTTGTTGGTACTCAGCATATTGGTGTTGACATTGTCGTATGCTCCCGCCGTCAAAGCCGATGCGGCCCCACCCTGGACAGCGCAGGGAGCCGCCATCAAACCGGGAGAGGAAAGTAGCCAGGTACAGATGGTCTCCGAGGAAGTTCTCCTGACCGTGGAGGCATTGGCGCCGGAAGATGAGTCAGGGATAGTAGGGGACGTGATGATGGGCCATGTTGAAGCAATCTTCACCATGCGCAATCAGGGGGAGGACATTGAAGACATGGATGTTTGGTTTCCGCTTCAATCCGGCGATATCTACGGTATAGGCTCACAAGCGGAGAACTTCCAGGTTTGGGTGGATGGTCTATCTGTGGCGGTTGAGGAAGCACCCGGACGGGACCTGTTAGGGTTCAGAGATACCGTGCCGTGGGTCAAATGGCCGGTCACTTTCCCGCCGGGTCAGGACGTGCTCTTGCGCGTGACTTATGATATCTGTCCCATTGGCTATCTGCCCTGGGGGACTTTTCATTACATCTTGGAGACCGGAGCTGGCTGGTATGGCCCTATCGGTGAAGGAACGGTCACTTTTCGCTTGCCCTACCAGATCAATGAGTTCAACACAGTGTTAGGTAATTCCAGCTCTGAGAAATTCACCGGCAATTTTCCAAACTTTGACGATTCCCCGAACCCAACGCCCTTCAAAGTTTCTGGGGACGAGATCGTGTGGCATTTTTTCGAGCTGGAGCCTACCGCAAAGGATAACGTGCGCTTGACGGTGCTAGCCCCGTCAATGTGGGAAGCTGTTAAAGCTGCACAACAAGAAGTAGCAGCATCCCCGGATTTGTTAAAAGCTCAATTGCAATTGGCAGACACCTTGGAACGGTGTCTATGGCGAAAGCATTGGATCCTTGACAATAGTTCCAACACTGCTCTTTGCGAGAAAATTGATGCCGCCTATCAGCGCGCGTTAGAGATTGCACCGGATGACGTAGGCACCCTGATAGCTTATCTGGAGTGGTTGGCAATTCCACGAGATGCGCTAGCTGACTCGACAGGTTATCCCTTTCCGGAGGAACTAGCTCCTGTTCTGGCCCGTGCGTTGGAAGTAGCTCCTGACGACTCACGTGTGCTTAAAATCCAAGAATGGGAGGCTCAGTTTCAGCCGTCCCCGACACCGACCGCGACTATCGTTGCTGATATCCCCACACCAGTCATCTCTGACGCTCCCCCCTCTGCCCCTACGGCTACGTTAGTTACAGAAAGTTCCGCTACGAAAGTCGAGAATAACTCACGCCCTGGAACGTCGCTCGTGCTCGTGAGCGTGATTCTATTAGCGTTGGTTGGGTGGCGGGGCTGGCAGTTGGTCAACCGCTAAGCCGCTGCGCCGCCTGCTTGTCCTTTTTTCCGCCTTTGCTATAATGCCCCATACTTAACAATTGAATAGCTCTCCGACCCATGTTCACCTAAAGACTCTGTTCCAGGGTGACTGGGCGTTAGGGTCTGGTTGGAAACGGCCGCGCCTCCCGCATTTGGAAAGGAGAACAACCGTCTTAGCTCTATAACGGCGTCTCTGTTTTCCAAGCAGAGATGCCGTTTTTTTTGTGGGGGCAGGAGAGTCGATTGTACAGGTTGAGAGTGATTAGGAGTTTCGCTCGCTAGGCAGCTAAACCGCGAATGGACGCCAATTGACGCTAATTTTAATAGTTTTTGGCGTTCATTCGCGTGCATTAGCGGTTAGAAAGTGTCGTTAGCGAAAGTCCTAATGATAAATCAGTATTTATCTGCGCAAATCTGCGTCCTCAAAAAATAGCTAACCCTTAGGAGAGTTTGAATGCGCAAATTTATGTTTTTAGGATTGTTGGTAATCTTTTTAGTCGGTTGTACCATCGCGCAGCCCCAAACCGGATTGAGCGGCACGTTGACCATCTTCCACGCGGGGAGCTTGACTGTGCCGATGAAGGAGCTGACCGAAGCGTTCCAGTCAGAGCATCCCGGCGTGACCTTCGAGACGGAGGCTTCGGGGAGCAACGCCGCCGCCCGCAAGATCAGCGAGTTGGAGCGCGAGGCCGACGTGATGATGTCGGCTGACTACACAGTCATTGACAAGTTGCTGATCCCCGATTTTGCCAGCTGGAACGTCCAGTTCGCGCGCAATATGATGGTCATCGCCTACACCGACGAGTCGTTGCACGCTGACGAGATCAACGGGGATAACTGGTACGATATCCTCACCCGCGATGATGTGCTCTACGGTCACTCTGACCCTGACGCCGATCCCTGCGGCTATCGCACGCTGTTGGTCTGGCAACTAGCCGAGGCGCACTATGGCGTGGAGGGCCTCAACGCCCGGCTGGAAGATCATTGCCCGCCGGAAAACGTGCGCCCCAAGTCGGTGCAACTCATCGCGCTGCTGGAATCGGGCGACATGGACTATGCCTGGGAATACCGCTCGGTCGCCGTCCAACATGGCATGAAATTCGTCGAACTGCCGGACGAAATCAACCTGAGTTTGGTCGAGCAGGCCGGCTTTTACAGTCAGGCGACGGTAGAGATCGCAGGCAAGGAACCGGGGACGACCATGACGATGACGGGCAAGCCGATTGTCTACGGCGTGACCATCCCCCGAAACGCTCCTCACCCGGAGTTAGCCGCCGAATTCGTCAAATTCCTGCTCGGACCGGAAGGCCAAGCCATCATGGAGTCCCAGGGCCAACCCCCTATCGTGCCGCCCGTCGCTGCGGAACCGGGAGCTTTGCCGGACTCCTTGCATTCGTTGGTAACAAAGCCGTAACTTAACTTTCGACTTCCGACCTTCGACTTTTGACTTTTGACTTTCGACTTGTTAACTTGCAACCGGAGTAACCATGCGGGCTTTATTTGCTAATAAAATGCACGTCATCTTTCTCGCCCTCGGCGCGCTCCTCGTTTTCTTCCTGGCGTGGCCGCTCTTCAAAACCGTCACCGCCTCCTCCCCGGCACTGCTCTGGGAAACGCTGCTGGAAGTCGAGGTGCGCAACGCGATTCTCCGCACCTTCTACGCTTCCTTTTTGGCTACCACGATCGCCTTTGTCTTGGGCGTGCCGTTGGCCTACATGTTAGCCCGCACCGAATTCCCCGGCCAGGAGCTGGTTCAGGGTCTCATTGACCTGCCCATCGTCGTGCCGCACTCCGCCGCCGGCATTGCGCTGCTGATGGTCTTTGGTCGCCGGATGTGGTTGGGCCGGCTCTTCGAGCGCGTGGGCATCCGCTTCGTCTCGAACTTTCCCGGCATCGTCATCGCCATGCTCTTCGTCAGCCTCTCGTTTCTGGTCAACGCCGCGCGCGAGGGCTTCGAGGCCGTCGATCCACGCCTGGAACGGGTCGCCCGCACCCTCGGCGCTTCCCCCTGGCAAGCCTTCTGGCGCGTTTCCTTTCCCCTGGCGTGGCATAGCATCCTCTCGGGACTCATCCTGATGTGGGCGCGCGGCTTGAGCGAGTTCGGGGCCGTCGTCATCTTAGTCTATCATCCGATGGTCGCGCCCGTGCTCATCTACGAACGCTTTGAGTCCTTTGGCCTGGACTACGCCCGGCCCGTTGCCGCGCTGCTGATCCTTATCTGCCTGGCGGTTTTCGTCTTGCTCCGTCTCACCGCTCGCAAACGAGGCGTCGTATGAACATCTTAGCGCAAAATGCGTTGGTGGTTCAAGAGCTA
The DNA here is from genome assembly GCA_011192175.1 of Thermoflexia bacterium. Taxonomy (GTDB): domain Bacteria; phylum Chloroflexota; class Anaerolineae; order B4-G1; family SLSP01; genus G713. Next base: position 2,685 of record DUEJ01000026.1, on the reverse strand, counting down.
GCGGTTAATTTAGGGGATTTTTACCTGCAAGACTTCAATCTGGCAGTTGCTGAAGGTGAATACTACGTAATTCTGGGGCCCACTGGGGCTGGAAAAACCGTATTGCTGGAGAGCATCGCCGGTCTGCACCCCGTCGAGGGCGGGCGCATCCTCTTGGCGGGAGCCAACCTCGTTGCCGTACCGCCAGAGCAGCGGGGAATCGGCTTTGTCTACCAAGATTACATGCTCTTCCCGCATCTTAGTGTAGCGCAGAATATCGCCTTTGGATTGACCTTGCGTGGGGAGCCAAAATCCGTGATTGCGGAGCGGGTGGCGGAGCTGGCGCAGCTGCTGGGGATCGCCGCGCTGCTGCATCGCGCTCCCCGCACCTTGAGCGGCGGCGAGCAGCAACGCGCGGCCCTGGCCCGCGCCCTGATTGTCAAGCCGCGTCTCCTCCTCTTGGACGAGCCGTTGAGCGCGCTGGATCCCGAAACGAGCCTGAGCTTGCAGCGCGAGTTAGCGCGGCTGCACCGGGAATTGGGGACGACGACCATCCACGTCACCCATGATTTTGAGGAAGCCGTAGCGTTAGGCGACCGCATCGCCGTCTTGAACGAGGGCCGGCTGGTGCAAGTGGGGGCGCCAGAGGAAATCTTCCGGCGGCCGGCCACCGAATTCGTGGCCCGGTTTGTGGGCGCGCGCAACATCTTCACCGGGGAGCTCCAACATCTAGACAATGGTTACAGCCATTTGCAACTCCCCGCGCTAGAGATCGCCGTGCTGACCGAGCTGACGGGGCGCGTACACGCCTCCCTGCGTCCCGAAGACATCGTCCTCTCCGAGGAACCACTGCACTCCAGCGCGCGCAACTGCTTCCGGGGTCGCATCGTGGAGATTGCGGAGCGCGGTATGCACATCGCCGTGACAGTCTCCCTGCCGCCGGAGTTCACCTGCGTTATCACCCGCCGCTCTTTGGAAGAGCTGGGCTTGCACGTGGGGCGCGAAATCTACCTCTCCTTCAAAGCCTCCGCCGTGCATATCTTTGGGGGGTAGCGGGGGCCGAACTCTGGCTCGGTTAGAGCTAGTTGGCAAACGTGTTACATGCTCCGTCTTCGCAGAGACACAAGGCAAACAGCTTAACAGCCGCTAGGCCGACTTGGTGCTGCTACACGGCCATTGTCACGATCTCGCCGGCCCTGAACGCGGCGTAGGGTTCACGGCAAATTAAGATACTGCAACAATTCACTCTGCTTGAAGATTTCCTCAAACGCGGGGCCAAATTCTGCGGATAATATCTGGAGGTCGCGTGCATGCACTATGCCGAACAACCTCTTTTCATGCCTGACGATTACTCTCCAGCTTGTTGCAGAACTGCATCAACGACAGCCTGACTAATGCTGAAACCTCGCCGACGCAGCTTTTCTAGTTCTGGGTGGACGATTGGTAACAGACCAACTCTTTTTGCTTTCAACAAAATGCCCACGGTGCCTATCTTGGACATCCTAAGTTGCGCCAACTTACGCCGTCCCTTTCTCTCGTCCATCAGAACCCAGTCTGCGTCAAGCTCACGTGCCAGGACTATCGTTTCTGCTTCTCCCAAATCTAACTCGTCCAGCAATACCTCAACTGCCAGCCGGTCCTGGACTGCCACTGTATGTATCCAAGTCGCAGTGGATATTTCGCGTTTTGCGCCCCCGATTTCTTTTCCAGCCACAACGGCTTCATCGTACACGGCTCGAGGAATGTAGATTTCGCCAAAAAATTGTCGCAGGAAATCGAAGCGGCGAATAGTGGCTAAACCGATTAACGGCGTGGTATTCGAGACGATTATCATTGGCTAATTTGAATCTCTAATGCTTCCACTGCCGCGAATTCTTCTGCGAGTTCCTCTGGCGTATAGTTGATGTACGCAATGCCACGAGCGCGGAGCAAAACCAGAAACTCAATACGTCCCATATTCAGAAGCCGTGCTGCTTTACCTGAGGAGATATATCCCTCAGTGAACAGTGAAAGCACCAACCATTCAACGATCCGCTGTTGAATACTGTCCCGGCTGAAACCGTAGCGCAGGAGTGGTGTTGGAATTCGTATTTCGAATGTCGCTTCAGTCATCGTTCCCCCTTACCATAGTTAGATAACGCTATCATACTGCAAATGACCAGTTTTATCAATTCGACCGAGTGATTTCGCGGCAGGGCGCGGCTAACCACTGACTCAAATTCGCCCCCTCCACCTACCGCTCCTGATACAGCCGGCAATGAACCCATTGCGGGTAGTCCGGCTGTTGAAACAAAGGAAAGATCGCTGTACTCTTTGTGGACTACGCTTCACGACAGAGGATGAAATTCACGCGGAGAATCCGCGTGACGCGCAAGAGTCATGCGCGGTTCGGGAGTGGCGGCGGGAGGCCCTGTCAACCATGACTTAGGCGGCGTTGTTAAGTCTCCTGATCAACTATGTTGAATTCTACCTGGCTATGCTTTACGATTTCCTCTATGACTGCATTAATATCTCCTGCCTCTATCACTTCTTGCAGGCGGGCTAGCAATATCGGTATGTTTATGATTTCCTCTATACATTAGAGTTGTTGCGCAATAAGAAATCTAGTACAATGGGGGCATGAATACACACGTATACGCCAGATTAAGTCGTCGTCCCGCTGCGTTTCGCAGTCTGACTGGTATGTCGGTAACTGAATTTGAGCGT
>DUEJ01000025.1 GCA_011192175.1 Thermoflexia bacterium | reverse complement strand
CCGCCGGCGCGCCGAGTTGATAATCTATGGGGGTGAAGGCCAGCTCGTTGAGCCACCCGGTGAGCTTGCCATGCGTATCCACGTAACCGCCGGCCTCGCTGGAACCCAGGGCAATGCCCAACACGCCGGTTGCCTCAAGCGACATTGCCCCGGCCAACGCGGTCACGTCACCATCGTTGATGATGGTGAACGGCACTCTCCATTCCTCGCCCAGGCGGAGGAAGAGGTTTTTCACGCGGTCGTAACGTTCCTCTGGGATGCCCCGAAAGAGCGACGCCACCATGGGGCGATTGTTGATGTAGATGCCGGCGGAACTGCCGCCGATGGCGTCCACGCGGGGCATTTTCGACGCGGCGGTCTGTAGAGCGGTCATAATCTCGTGGTAATGGTACTCTGGATCGGCGTGCTGGCGCGGTTCCCAGACCACTTCCTCGCTGTACACTGGCTCGCCGTCGATCACGGCGGAGACTTTACGGTCCGAGGCACCCAGGTCAAAGCCAATGCGACAGCCGTGCAACTGTCCGCCGATATCGGCGGCGGTCTCGTTGGCTGGCGGCGCCTCATCCGCCGCGCAAGCTACCACGGTGAAGTGCTCCTCGAAAATCTGGCCCATGAACTTGTAGTCAAAGGCCCGTTCGCCATCCGGTTGGTAACACGCTTGGATGTATTCGCCAATGACCTGCGGCCCGCCCACGTAAACACGCCAGCCGCCACGTTGCCAGAGGAGGAACTTCACGATGCGCTCCACGTAGCGCAAATTGGCTTCGGCGCGCGGATGCTCGGCCGGGAAAACCACCGTCTCGTAGCGCGAGATGATGCCGGCTTGCCGTTCAATGCCCAGCACCAGCGGCACACCTACGCCAGATGCATGTACTTCACGGCGAAAAGCCCGGTTCGCCAACGCTGCTGGCCGGAAACCGGGATCAAGGGGGGGGACAAATTGCGGGGTTATTAAGTTAAATGCACTCTTCATTTATACCTCCAGATTAATTTTAACGGATTATCTCAATACTTCGGGGCTGTTTGCGCCCCCGAGAGGCGCGGTAGGACGGATGTACTCATTGGTGGAGAGGGGGGGGAGGCGTAGCTAGCGAGTTTAGTAGTCTGGCAGTCGAGGATTGGCTACCAGACCGTTCTTGCTAACGTAACCTACGGAGCCAGGGGTTCTCCCGCAATTCCCGCGCCAGAGTGCTCTGCGGGCCATGCCCTGGGTAGATGGCCGTCTCTGGCGGCAATTCCAGCAGCCGGCGCAAGCTGGCCGTTAACTGGCGACTATTCCCGCCCGGCAAATCAGTGCGGCCCACGCTCCCCGCAAAGAGCGTATCTCCGGTGAGCACTGCCCGTTCCCCAGGAAGATAGAAACAGACGCTCCCCGGTGTATGTCCCGGGGTGTGGATGACTTGTAGCTTCCACCGCCCCACCTGCAACGTCAAACCGGCGGTCAGTTCCAGTTCCGGGGAGGGGGAGGGAATATGTGGCAACCCAAACAACGCTGCGCCGCCGCCAGCTAGGAGCAACTCCCGGTCAGCTGGATGTATGCCCAGCGGGACCGCATAGGTTGCTTTCAGCGGGGCGTTGGCTGCGATGTGATCGAAGTGTCCATGCGTGTTCAAGATGTAGTGAATTTTGAGCTTGCGTTGAGCAACCTCCTCTATCACGAGCTGCTGATCTCCACCCGTATCGACAATTAGCCCGTCGCGTTGCTCCTTGTCATAAACCAGGTAGATGTTTGAATTAACTAGACCAAACGGTAGACTTATAATCATGGCTTTTAGCTCCCCTTCTAAACTGAAATCCTCTGCTTTAAGCCTGGCGGCTAGCCATCCGTCGGCGCGGACGAGTGTGAGCGTCGCCCGGCAAGCAAACGGAGATAGCCCGGTTGCGCCCGGTCATCGTCACAGCTGGCGGTCTATGACCAGGGGGGATCTCGTTGTCCTCGCTGGGGCTATGCGATTGAGCGCATCGTCCAGGGACAGCGCAACACCTATCTTTACCCGATCTGCCCAGCGGAGTCCTACAAATAAGTTGTGCGCTCCTCGAGGAGAGTTTATCATTGGGCCGCTCCTGGGGGACAGGGACGGTGGGACTTAATCGGAAGTTGAAGTAGAAGTCTCGCGCTCGCCCTAGAGTAATTCACGTTGCCGCCGCGCCTCAAAGAGCAATATTGCGGTAGCCATCGCCGCATTAAGCGACTCCACACCCTGCGCCATCGGGATGTGGACATGTTGTCCTGCCGCCAGCTCCCGCGCCTGCTGGCTAGCGCCCTCGGCCTCGCCCCCGATGATGAGCGTTACCGCACCCGACCAATCCACGCAGTCGTAAGCTATCCCGCCACGTACTTCCGCTAGCCAGAGCGCTTTATCCTCCGCCACCACCGAGCGGATTTCCTCCCAAGAGGTTTTCCGCCACGGGAGGTAAAAATGCGCTCCCATTCCGGATCTAAGCACTTTGGGATTGGTGGGATCAACGCAACCTGGCGGCAATAAGAGCTGCTTCACACCGGCGGCCCAAGCAGTGCGAAAAATTGTCCCCAGATTACCGGGGTCGTGGATCTGATCTAGAATCAAGGTTAACGCCGGCTCTGAAGATAATGGGAATTGCGGCGGCGGCAACACCGCCACAATTCCCTGGGGCGACTCCGTATCAGAGAGCACAGACATCACTGCTGGCGTCACTTGCCAGTTCGGATAGCGCAGCGCCTCTAACTGCTGGACTAGGGCCGCTCCGCGTTTATCCGCCAGGAAAGCGGCAGTATAGAATCCCCAGGTAATCTTCTGCGCAGAGTACATGGCCTCGCGCACCAGGCGCAAGCCCTCTATCACTATCAACCCCTCCCGCAAACGGCGACGGGTGCTGCGCAAAAGCGCCTGCACCCGTCGCACATGATTGTTATTCAGACTAGCAATTTCTCTCACGCTTAATGAGCGGGAATTCTAATCCCTTGCCCTACGTAAACCAACGCGGGATTGGTAATGCCGTTGTAACGCGCCAGATAGTAGAAATCCATATTAAAATTCAGCGCAATCCGGAACAAGTTTTCGCCAGGTTGCACAATATGCACTGTTTCGCCGGTAACCGGTTCAACAGGAGCTGCTGTACCACCAGGAATCTTCAAAACTTGTCCTACATAAATCAGCGTAGGATTGGTAATGCCATTCGCCTGAGATAGAGCCTCAACCGTAGTATCGTACTGTAACGCAATGCGAAAGAGATTTTCTCCCGGCTGCACCAGATGCTCGCCAGGTGTAGCTGGGGGAGCAGCTGGTGTCGGCTCTGCCGTCGGTTCCGTGGTCGGTTCTACGGTGGGTTCCGCGGTCGGTTCTGCAGTGGGTTCCGCCGTCGGTTCCTCGGTGGGTTCTTCAATCGGCGCTTCGGTGGGCTCCTCCGTGGGTTCCTCTGTCAATTCTTCAGTCGGCTCGGCCGTCGGCTCTTCAGTAGGGGTGTCCACTCCAGAAGCTGCCTGTTGCATGAGCTCGTCTTCATTCTCAAGCTCCCCCACTGCATCTGGTGCAGCAGAACGACTACAAGCCATAAGCGGCAAAAGCATCACGATCAACGCTATCACGACTAGGGTAGTAAATTTCCGAATCATCGGGTATCTCCTCCTTTTCCTTAAAAAATACAAAATTCCATGTTACTACAATTATTTTACAACTCCTTGCTCATTATACAAGTGATAAAGAAATAGACCATTGCAAAACAGTTACGTGATGGTTTCGCCCTTAACGCGCTGGCGAGTCCGCCAGACCATCCGTAAGAAATTACGCGTATGCGCCCAGGGAGCAATGTGACTGCTCTCACCGGCGTAGATAGTACGAATAGGGACCCAAGCCAAGTGCAATTTAGCTAACAAGCAAGTGACCAGCATCTCTACCTCAAATTCAAACCCGCACTCTGTACTAACTAGGGTCTGCTCCATCAACCGCCGGCTGATAAAGCGATAACCAGATTGATTATCGCGGATTTTCTCTCCTAGCACCCAGGAGAGAAGCTGACACCCCACGGAGTTGGCCACGCGACGGGCAAAGGGCATATCACTGAATGACCGTGCTCCGATGATCAGATCGGTGGCCTGCTCCGCGTAACTCTGCAAGAATTTGGGAATCTCCGCCGGGTCGTGCTGCCCATCCGCGTCTAAAGTGAGCACTGCCGCGTAACCCGCCTCCAAGGCCCACTGAAAACCGGCGCGCAAGGCGGCCCCCTTACCCTGATTGGAAGTACAATGTAGCACCGTAGCGCCAGCCTCTGCGGCAACGAGCGCAGTCTCATCGTTCGAGCCGTCATCCACCACCAGGACTGGTAAATGTAAGGTGCTTCTTTTTATTATCGCTCCAATACGCTCTGCTTCGTTATAGGCTGGAATTAGCGCCAGAATCCGCAAACTGAACCTCCTCGACTCTCGTTTTAGGCTTTTTAGTGTAAACTGTTCTGGAATAAATGCAATTCTCAACAGGAGTTAACTATGGGAATAACTAACCATCACAAGCTGCTGGTAATCGGCGGCACCGGTTATTTGGGCGACTGGGTGGTACGTTTAGCGAAACAAACATGGGAGGTGACAGCCACTCATTGCACTAGCCCGGCCGGGCAACATGCTGTGACCTGGCAGCGTCTGGATGTCCGGAATGGCAACGCCGTTGCCTCGCTGGTGGAACGGATAGCCCCCGACGTCATTATCCACACCGTGGCGGCCAATCCCGGCCCGCAACCCGATTTTGAAGGCGTCAACGTGCGCGGCACACGGCAAGTAGCGCGCGCCGCGGCCCACGGCAACGCATATCTCATCCATCTCTCCACCGACGTCGTCTTCGATGGCAGGCAAGGCAACTACCGGGAGAGTGCTGTGCCTCATCCCCTCACCGCGTATGGCCGGAGCAAAGCTCAGGCGGAGGCAGCAGTGCAAACCACCGGGGGTAAATATCTCATCGTGCGTACCTCACTCATCTACGGCTGGCGTCCCCAGCTTGATCGCCAGACACGTTGGATTTTGACGGGGCTGCGCAACCAGGATCCACCACATCTTTTCACCAATGAACTACGCTCTCCAGTTTGGGTAGAGAGTCTGGCCGCTGCATTGCTGGAACTGGCTACCTTGAAGGCTACCGGCATCTTACACATCGCTGGCGCGCAACCGCTCTCCCGTTATGAGTTCGGTGTCCGCCTGGCGCGATTCCATGGTTTTGATCCGGCGCCTCTCATCCCAGCCAACAGCCGCGAGAGCGCGCTAAACCGCCCCCCAGATTGCACTTTGGATTGCTCCGCAGCCCGGCAGCTGCTGGCAACACCGCTACCCGGCGTGGATAAGGTGCTCGGATTGACAAAGTTCGCCCCACACTCAAAGCTGAGGCTGTAGCTCAAGCGCAATTCTAGGATAAAGCCCCCAAAGATCATGTAGATCCTTGAGGGCTAAAATACTTTCTAGCAGAGAGAGCTTACAGCGCTAGCGGCACAAATTCACGCGCTCTCACAAAATGAGCCTGCAACGGTTCTGTGCGTAACAGGCACTCCGCCCGGCAACCACCGCCACAGACTTCCCACAGTTCGCATCCGACACACAAGGACGGTACCGCCGAATACCAATCTCGCAACTCTGGTGAATTCAATACCGCCGCCACGGAATCTCCCAGTAGATCTCCCACGACAAGCTCTGCGTGATTGCATGGCCGCACTTTGCCCCAGGGATCAACGGTTACGAAAGCCAGCCCGGCCAGACACGGGCTACCATTAGTACGCAACACGCACTGCGGCGCCGGCGTCCCCAAACGGAGGGGGATGCCGGCGGCCTTCAGCGCCATAATTTTTCGCAACGCGCATTGTGCCTGCGTAGGCGTGGCCTCCAGAGAAGGCAACGGTGCTCCAATGTATCGGTTGAAAGCCAGATGGTCAACTCCCAACGCGAGGGCAAACTCAACCAGTTCCTCCACCCGATCCCAGTTATGCTGAGTGATCACGGTGCTGGACGCCACCAGCAGGCCAGCCTCGGACGCCCGTCGAATGGTCTCCACCGCATCCGCAAAGGAACCGGCGACCACCGTGAAAGCTTCATGTGATCGGGCATCGGGGCCATGGAGCGAGATCAACAAGCTCTCTAACACCGGAGTAGCCAACAACAAATTTAATGTCTCCGTAACATCCAACCAACGTCCATTGGTCAGCAGGCGGAAGGGGATCCCCCGGTGGTTCAGGTGCGCCACAATCTGCGCGAAGTCTGGATGTAAAGTAGGCTCTCCGCCGGTCAACTTCAACCAGCGCACGTGTGGAGAAAGCCGGTCAATCAATGAGCACCAGTCTGACCCGGAAAGTGGAGCAGCGACCCGCCGCTCGGCGAAAACATTGCTGCATCCCACGCAGCGATTGTTGCAAGCCGGCGTTAGTTCCAAAAAAGCGAAGGCCAGCCCTTCGCCGTCCCAGCGCAAGTTCAAGTCAGCGGCATGGCAGGCGCAGTCACCCATTATAACTCACCTTCTTTTAATACTGCTTCTTGCTCTCTAAGCAACTCACGTAACTGTTCGGCCCGTAGAGACCGCTCATCAAGGATATTTTGCATAACCTCTATTAAATTCTCTTTTTGCGCTGAATTTAACTCTCGTTTATTCAATATGTCTTCTATATGTTCCATCACAATCTCCCGACGTCTAATCGGTTGGACCTCACTAAACCGATCATAATAACCTATAGCAAGAGCATATTGTTGAATGGCTTTAACATAGTCCTCTTCAAATTTGTGAAAATATCGCCCTCTTTGATGACAGATGTTCCCCTCCAAAAAATATTTATCTGCGTGGTCATTACTACCCAACTGAAGTAATTTCTCCGCCCTATCCAAGTATCTCAATTCTTTCTCCCTCAAATACTTTGGGGAAGCTTTATCTTGCATATTCTCTCTAAATGCTAACCTGAGATGATAAATCCAAGCCCAGTCCTCTAAGTTATTAGCCACTTGAAATATAAATTCTGCCTCTATAGCAATCTCATTAGCCTTTTCTAGATACTTATTAGCCTGAGACATATATTCTGAGTAGCGCTCTCGTGTTGGCTTAGCCACTCTGCCCTTATTAACCATTTGCTGATTAGCTATCCGATTGGCCCAGTCTTTGTATAATTTACCTAAACGATTATACAATTTGAATTTGTAGTATCGAGTAAGATGTTGATATCGTTTTTCAGCCTCTAGTAAAGCTCCTAAAGCCTCCTCAAAATATCTATCAATTATCTCTGGAGAACGAAGAATATCTCCCTGGCGAATTTGATAACGGATAATATTCCCTAGATTCACATAAATTAGGGCTGTCTCTCTAGTCATTTCTGGATATCCTGTACTACGCACAGATTGTAATAGTCTTAATGCTCTCTTGGCTAATTGTTTTGCTCTAGCTGGCGAGCCGATCTTAACTTCTGCAATAGATTGAACATTCAAACTCAAGGCCAATCCTACCAAATCCCCCAATTCCCTACGCTGATTAACAGCTTCTCGTGCTACTTGCACAGCTTGAGCATATTTTTTTTGCTGTACTAGCGCATAAGCTCGATTAGTGTTTATACGAGCAACTTGAGCTAATTCTTGATTTTTTTCAAAAATACTCCCCGCTTTTTTGTAGTATTCATCGGCCTTAACCCAAGACCATTTAGCATGCAACCCCAAATACAGATACGCTAATCCTTGAGTATTCTGTAGATGCCACAAATCAGCTACTGCTTCTCCTCCCTGAATTCCCTCTATAACCTCCAAAGATTGTTTCAATGTTATCTCTGTGTTTGGATTATCCAGCCTTTGTTGTGCAGCTCCCTGTATGACAAGTATTCGAGCCTTCCAAAGCTCCCCCCCTTTAGGATGCAGTCTCAAAATCTTTTCTGCAATCCTAAGGGTCTTCTCTATTTCCCCACGGGCGAAGAAACGGTAAAGCCAGAGCGCGCGCCTATCCTGATTTACAAAATCTGCAATCATTGGCCGCCCTTTATCATCTCTACCTTGGATAATTCCACCATCTATAGCCCGATCTGTAAATGTATGGAGAAAGCGCTGAGTTTCTATCCGCAACATATCATCCCACTCGTGGTTGCGCTGGCTGATAGCCTGAATATCTAATCTGCGATACCGTTGATAGCCATCCAGCGGATCCGCCTCTAACCAATAGAATAACTGTTCCGTCCGCAGTTCATCCAGGTGTCTTCGTGCTCGACGCATCTCCGGGTAAGTCTTCGCATCTTGGAGAGACTTCACCGCTTCAGCAATCAATCCATCTTCGGCTTTCTCACCATAAATTTCCTCCGCTAAGAAGCGAGCTGTTTCTACTTGGTGAGTATAGGTCGGATAATCAAGGCGCCAGACATATCTATCCACCAAGTCATACATCTCGTCATGCAAAAAGAACCAGCCCTCCCGTGCTCCATGCGGATGTTTCACGAAAGAGAGCTGACGCATTTCCTCTATCAGCCTCCTTGCCTCCACTGGACTCAACTCAATGTGTTGTGGACAGAGATCGCGTAACATACGGCGCAACATATCAGTGGTGAAACCCTTCCGAGCGCGGGCAGTGTAGTAGATGGCGGCATCTAAGGGTGTCTCTAACCGCCGGAAACCTTGTACCAACGCCCGTTCAAAGCGGCGCAGAATTATCTCCCAGGCTGCCCCTCCGCTCTCTCGCTTCTCTCGGAGATCAGCTAGATCAATGTCATATATCTCGTTGACCTTCATCCCCCGGATCAACCAATCAATAGCCAGTGAGAGCAAGATGGGGCGACCATCACTCAAGAGCCAGATGCGCTCTACCATCTCCTCGTCAATCTGTTCTCCGTATGGAGAAATCTCAAAATAACGCCGAGTTTCCCCTAGCGAGAGAGTATCTAACTGAAATAAGAGCCAGTTCCCATCCTCATAAGCACTTTTCAGTTGCCCACACAATTTACGTGTGGGCCGGGCCGCGATGATGGCGGTAGTCTGTTCCAAACATCCTAATCGCTCCCGCAACCATTGAAAAGCAGGAGCTTCCGCTCCATGCACCTCACACTCCACCAACACCTCCGGCGCGTCTTGACCGTACTCCAGCGCCTCTCCTGTATCAAAACGGAGAATCACTTGTCGCTTGCCTACCCAACTATTGAAGGATTGAATAAAAGCAGTATGGACTTCATTCTCATCGTCAATCTCCGAGACCCGATAATTTGCTAAAGCTTGCAGGAACGGATCGAAGTGCTTACCGGCAATCCCCAGCTTCTGAAGTTGGTCAACTAGCTCCTGCTCCACACTCAAACTACCGTGCATCGCCGTGTCATAAAAGTCAATGATACCCAACACCAGCGGAATAGGAACTAGATCGACGACAAATTCGCTAATCTCTTCTAACAAACGGGTCTTGCCTATACCTCCCGCACCTTCGAGGTAAACGAGGTGGCTCCCTTCTTGAATTGCATCGCAGATTTTATCCTTCTCGGCGCCCCGTCCCACCAACTCCTCAGTACGATAAGCAATTAAGTTTTTAGGCATTTCCCACCTAGACATTCTTTACCTCCTTTTCTTTTAACAAATCAAGTATCCTATCCACCTTATTTTCTTCCACACACATTCCCAATACCCGCAGTAGCTCGTCATCTTTCATCACTTGAGCCTCTAGCTCCGCTCCTGGATTACCACGGGAAATTCCACGCCGCGCTCGATAAGGAGGGAGAGACTGAATCTGTTCAAGTAACCGCTCTCTTCGTTCAGCTAGATCATCGGGACACTCCACGAGTAAGAGATACGCCGTGTGAAAAAGCCATTCCACAATATATTCTCTCTGAGCAGGAAAACTCAGCTCGTCAATCCCGTTACGAAAAGAATCACGGGCTGCCTTATGCGCTCTCTGGTACTCATCTGGAGATTCATAGCGTAGTTGGAGCATCTTGATATGTTGGATCACGGGATCGAAAGTGAAATCCGGCATAAGAATATACTCTTCAGTCAACACCTTGATAGTCTCTTCTACGGGAACTTGCAGCTCTTTTAGAATTTCACGGTTCACCCACCGATAGACAGAGAGCTGCTTTTCATAAACAGCTTTTACACCCTGCCAGCGCAGCTGTTCATCTATGATTTTACTAAAATGGGAAACATATCTTTTTCTTTCTACTTCTGTCAAGCGTGACGGGAGATACCATTCCTCGTCGCCTGTAAGCGCACGCAGTATAAATTTAATAAAACCCGGGTGCCCTCCGCTAATCTCCACGATATCAGTGAGCAGCTCCGCCGAAAACCGTTCCTGTGAATCTGAATCTTTAGCCAGCAAGAATTTACGCGCCATCTCTCCAACCGCAGAACGCTGCAATGGTCTCAATCTACGGGAATCCAGATCGCGACGGAAAGCATAAGGCAAGTTCGATAACGGTAAGCGTCCGGCAATAACCAACTTGGATCTCATGCCCGACTGATTCATCTCTCGCACCACAGGAGCTATAACATTAGCAAATAAAAATACCAGCTCCTCATTTTGTCCCCGTTCAACACCATCGACAAGCAAACAGAACCGCTTTTTTCCCCGCAGTTCATCCACCAAGTCCTCACTTCTTCCCAACGAAGTGGTAAAATCCAAATCCTGCTCCATTGCCCCTAACAACTCGTGTAGCCCGCTTATCTTTTCTCGACGAGGCTCCCCATCAGGCAAACGCCCCAAATTAACCCGCAAAATTTGCCTCGGACGCCAACCCTCTGCCTCTGCCTGGGCTTCGATTTCATCCAACAAGGCGCTTTTCCCCAGACCAAAGGGGCCATAGAACTCAATGAATGGTTTGCTATCTCGTCTGAACACACGATCTCTTTCATCCTCTCGATTAGCAAACTCACCGGTCTCACTAAACAAGGCCTGAAGAAAATTAGTAGCGGTAGTAGGAATTACTCGTAGCTCTCCATAACGTTCAACGTCAGCCTGCCGTTCTTGCGACAACGGCACAACCATAAAACTGGGGATGCTTTCTCGCCATATCCCTTGACTACTTTTAACCATATCTCTCAGCAACCGAAAGTCCGGGTCCTCTAAACTATAGCCGAGGAAAATAAAGGAGTATTGAGAGAGCAATGAAGATACATAACCCCAGAGTGTACCAGTTGTACGCCTAATGATTTGAGACGCAGCAATTGCATAGTCGGTCTCAGTGATGATCATACTTTCTGGATCCTCAACTCCACCATGCAATTTAATAATAGCATTTTTCATTGTCGGAAGCCATGAAAGTTGTGTGCTTTTGGTAATCTCTACTGCCGACTCACCTGCCTCCTGGAGAGCACGCAACAATAAATCATCCCAGTTGGTAGTCACCAGACGCCGAGTAAGAGAAGAGATTACCGGCAATAGACGATAAGCACCTAACCGATGCGGGGGAGGATCTTTCCTGCAAGCGTCATTAATTTCCTCACGGATCAAGTTGACCAAGCCCTGACGCCCCATCAACCTCTCTACTTTGCGTGCAGCCTCTCTAAATGAAGTATCCCTAGATATTTCTGTGCCATATCCGCGTGCCTCAGCACGTAAAGCATCAAATAATTGTATAGTTGAAGGCATTCCCACTTCTTGAGAAACACCAGCACCTATAAAGAGAAGCGCCTTGCCACGACGCACTAGAGGCACAAGAGTTTTAAAATGCTCAGAGTCCGGCAATTGCTCCGCAGAGAGTACTCCAGATGGGATTTGTTGCTGCTCCTCTATCAAGAGACTGCGCACTTCTCCACGTTCTCTGTCCGAAATATCCATCGCTTCAAAAAACTCATCTCGCTCTTTGTCTGTCTTGTCTCTTAGAGCACCCACTAACATTTCTATTCGTTTCTCATTCATCTCTCACTCCTTCTTGTAGCGCCTCCAACAATGCAGCGAAAAAATCCTCCGGTGACGCGACCACGGCGCGCACCTCGCCCCACTGCTCGGCGACGCGCGCTTCCTCATCAAAGGGTGTCACGAAGTAATGCGGAATCCCCTTGTGCCAGGTTTCTGTGGCGCTCTTCACCATACGTTGCAACAAGCGCATGGTCGGATCGCTCAAACTGTATCCAACAAAAATAAAGGAATACTGCGCCAAAAGTGAGGCCGCGTATCCCCAAAGCGTACCAGCCGTGTGCTTGATAATGGATTGCATGGCAAGTACGTAATCCGTCTCAGTGATAATCATACTCTCTGCATCGCTAAAATTCCCATGCAACTTGAGCACGGCATGGTCGGCGGCGGGAATACCGGCCAACTGGTTGTTCTTCCAGAACTCACGCGCAGACTCTCCCGCAGCCTCAAAGGCCCGTTTGAGCAACGGATCCCAGTTTGTCGTCAACATCAGACGATTGAGCTTAGGCAAATAGGGTATAAAGCGATAAGCCCCCCGCTCATAAGCGGGAGGCTGCATGGGTAACGCCGCGTCATCGAATTCGCGGCGCAAAATGTTAACTAATAAGCTGCGTCCTACGAGTTTCTCCATCTTTTGGGCCGCTTCTGGAAAAGAGTCGCCCGCAGGAATTAGCACGCCGTAGGCTTTAGCTTCAGCGCGCAGCGCAGCTAACAGTTGCGCAGTCGAAGGCATCCCTGCCGCTGCGGAAACCCCCGCTCCAATAAAGAGACGGGCCTGATCTCTCTTGACCCATTGAACAATCTGCTGGAACTTGCTGTTTTGGCGTAAACCTGTTTGGGGAGCAGAAGGCGGAGTAAGAATTCTAGGAGGTGGTTTAGAAACGGTCTTGACAGGAGAATCCAAATTGATATTAATTGTCCTAGCCTTCAAGACTGTAACTTTGTTTCCCTCTCCTACGATATTTCCATCACCATCCATCTTTACAGCTAGCTCTTGTTCAGATAACATAGAAGGCTCCTCCTCCTCCTCAACAGGCTTGGACTTGGATGATATGCTCGGATGATTTATTGGAGCAAACATGAATGGGCCTACTGCGATCTCTATCAATGTGAGGGACCGCAACCACCTCTTTATCACATTGCGTTTCAAGTAAACGGGGATGGAAAGCGCCAAGCTAACGCCAAGTACAATCCATAAACCAGGTGGGGTGAGCGCAGCGTAGAGCACCAACATTCTCCTCTGAAAATAAGTCTAAAGGCGCAAGTCAAAAGTCTAAAGTCTGCTTCAAGACTCAGGTGTTGGCGTTAGTGAAACATTTTCATTATTGTGAGTGTGGTATCCTATATGGGGATTCCTTGAAATTCACATTCAAAACCTATTCTGTGGGTTTTACCACTCTCTGAAAATAATACAAACTCAGCTAACAGCAACCCCCGCCCGTGGTCTTTAGCCACGGGCGGGTTTCTGCTTTGAGGTCCTCTCCAGAGGCTAGAGATTCCTCGACTGCACTCCGCTCCGTTTCGCTCGGAGTGACTAACCGACCTTCGACTTTAGACTTTTCCCCCTCCCAACCCGATTTTCGCCAAATTCAGCACTTTGAACGGGATGCGGCCCACGGGCACGTCAAGTTCGGATTTGTCACAGACGGTGGAGGTGTTCGCGGCGTCGATGCGCGCTTTGCGCGCCAGCAGTTCGCGCTGCAAGTCCGCACCCGCGTAGCGCGCCAGCAAGCCCTCGATCTCCGCCATCAGCGTGCGGGCTTGCCCGATGCGCGCCTCGGTCTCCGCCGCCTTCTCCGCACTGATGAGGCCAACCTCGCGTTTGAGGCGGTTGAGCCGCCAGCCGGCCTCGTAGGTGACGGCGACTAAGGCGTCGCGGTCTAACCAGCGGGTCTCGTAGGAGAGGATCTGCTTCCAGGTGGGTTGGAGGAGCAACTGGCGATGGTCTTCCAGCGTGGCGGCGTGACGAAGGTAACCGTAATGCGCAGCGCGCTCGTAGGCCAAGCTGCCGGGATCCAGGAACGGGGCCAGCGGTGAGATAAAGGGGATCAAGCGGCCATCATCAAAGCGGGTGAGCAGCTCGCGGCAGTAATCCACGGTCGCCAGCGCGGATTCCGCGGTCTGCTGCGAGAGGCCAATCATGAAGAAGAGGTCGAAACGGCGCGCGCCAGCGTCCAGGGCCGCCGCGATGGTCTGCTCGATACCCGCGTTGGTGTAGGGTTTGCCGGAGGCGCGGCGGACAGCGGGGTCGTGGGATTCGGGCGAGAATTCGACGATGAAGTCGGGGAGCGCGGCCGCCAGCTCCTCCATGTAGGCACGCTCGACCGGCCAGAAGAATTCGACGATGACCGCGCCCTGATAGCCTTGCACAGCGCGGAAGAAGCGGCGCGCGTAATCCAGGCCCGCTTGGCGCAGATCTCCTAAGAGAAAGATGGGGCCGCGACTGAGCGCGCCCACACGCCGCACGTCCTCGGCCAGCCGCTCCGGCGAGCGGTAGGCCGGCTCTGTCCGGGCCGAGAGTGAGCGTGCGGCGAAGCTCGAGCCGCCGCAGATGGTGCAGTTCCGCGTGCAGCCTTTCACGGTGAGCAGGGCCATGATGGGATATTCCAACCAGTGACTGAAAGGAGCATAGTTCAGCAGGTCGCGGTCACGGACAACAGAACGCACCAGCGGGTAATAATCCAACGTCAGGTGATCCAAGTCCGCCGGCACCTCGGTGAGTGGATTGATGCGCAATCCCCCTTGTGCGTCAAGATAGGTAAGGTTGGGTACGGATTTGGTGTCATCCCCGGCTAATAAACACGTGAGCAGTCGCTCCAGCGGTACTTCCGCAGAATCCCCGCGCAACACATAATCCACCAAAGAAGAACGCACGAGCTCCTGATGAAAATAGGAAGCGGAATAGCCCCCTACAATGACCGGCGTGTCGGGATGGTGCTTCTTGACCAGCCGGGCCACCTCCAACGCCCCGTGAGCGTGGGGCAGCCAGTGCAGGTCGATGGCGAAAACGCGCGCGTCCAGGTTGGCGATGGCTCTTTCGGGGTCAAAGCGCGGGGAGCGCACCATGCGCGCCGCCAGGTTGTTGATGCGCACGCTGAAACCGCGCCGTTGCAGGTGCGAGAGCAAGGTAGCAAAACCAATCGGATACATATCAAAGACCGGCGTGGAGGGCACCAGATCCGAGATCGGTCCCCAGAGGGTGGCGCGTTGGCGGAAATCGTAGACGCTCGGAGCGTGCAGGAAAACAAGATCATATTTGGGCATAGAAGTCTCCTGGTAAGAGTCAAAGGTCGAAAGTCAAAGGTCAAAAGTTAAGTTGAAAGTCAAAAGTCAAAAGTCAAAAGTCAAATGTCGAAAGTCGAGGCCACTGCAAAAACCAAGCATTATTTTTTGCCCTAAACTAATTTTTTTCTTAGCGTCTTAGCGGCACCGCATCTTTTTTCAATGAAGTTTTTTTCTCAGTGTCCTCTGTGTCTCAGTGGTGAGCTAACTAACGGCTAACCGCTAACCGGCTAACCCGCTAACCCGCTAACCGCTAAATTTTAGTTGAAAGTTAATCGGTTGCCAGTAGAATAGACAGTTAGGGGGGAATGTCAAATGACAATCAAATATATTTTTGTAACGGGCGGGGTCGTCAGCTCGCTGGGCAAGGGGATCACGGCCGCTTCTCTGGGACGGCTGCTCAAGGCGCGCGGCCTCCGCGTCTCTATCCAGAAGCTTGATCCCTACCTTAACGTGGATCCAGGTACGATGGCGCCCTACCAGCACGGCGAGGTCTTTGTGACGGCGGATGGGGCCGAGACGGATCTGGATTTGGGACACTACGAGCGTTTTATCGATGAGAATTTGAGCCAGCTCAATAATGTCACTGCGGGGCAGGTGTACCGCGAGGTAATCGCTAAGGAGCGACGCGGCGATTACTTGGGCGGCACGATCCAGGTGGTGCCGCACGTGACCACGGAGATCAAGCAGCACATTGTGAAGGCCGCGCGCCAACTGCAAGCGGATGTCGCGTTGGTGGAGATCGGCGGAACGGTGGGCGATATCGAGAGCCAGCCATTTCTGGAAGCGATCCGCCAGCTGCGTAACGATGTCGGCCGTGACAATGTGCTCTACATCCACATCACGCTACTCCCCTATCTGAGCGCCAGCGGGGAGCTCAAGACCAAGCCGACGCAGCATAGCGTCCGCGAATTGCGGGGGATGGGCATCCAGCCGGATATTATCGGGTTGCGGGCCGACCGCCCCATCAACGATGAGATTCGCCACAAGGTCTCACTCTTCTGCGATGTGGCGCCGCTGGCCGTCATCCCTATCACGACCGCGGCCAGTATCTACGAGGTGCCGCTGCTGTTACGCGAGGCCGGCCTGGGCGAGCTGGTGGTCGAGCGGTTGGGTCTACAAACGGCGAGCACGCCGCCAGAGCTCTCCAAGTGGGAAGCGGCGGTCACGTTGCTGAAGAAGCCCAAGTCCAAGCCGCCGGTGCGGGTCGCCCTGGTGGGCAAGTACGTGGAGTTGCACGATGCTTATACCAGCGTGCGCGAGGCGTTGATTCATGCCGCGTTGCACTTTGAGCGCGACGTGGAGATAGACTGGTTGCAGAGTGAGAAGTTGGAACGCGGGCAGGAGTTGGAACGTCTGCGAGCTGCCGCTGGCATCATCGTGCCCGGCGGCTTTGGCTATCGGGGGATTGAGGGGAAAATCATCGCGGCGCATATCGCGCGCGAGGAGCAAATCCCCTATCTGGGACTTTGCCTGGGCATGCAAGTTTTGTGCATCGAGCTGGCCCGGCACGCGCTGCACACCGACGCAGCGAACAGCACGGAGTTCGATCCCCAGACCAAACATCCCATCATCGCGCTACTCCCGGATCAACACGCGCTCGCCGAAATGGGCGGCACGATGCGGTTGGGCGAGTATCCCTGCGTGCTCCAACCGGGGAGCAAGGCGCGCGCGGCCTATGGCGTAGATGAGGTACAGGAACGACACCGCCACCGCTTTGAGTTCAACAACGCCTACCGCGACGTGTTGAGCGCGGCGGGGATGACCTTCAGCGGGCTTTCACCTGACCGGCGGCTGGTGGAAGTAGTGGAACTCCGCGAGCATCCGTGGATGGTAGGGAGCCAGTTCCACCCGGAGTTCAAAACGCGCTTACAGCGCCCGCACCCCTTGTTCAAGGGATTTGTGCAGGCGATGATAGAAACAGCGTCTTAGCGGGGTAGCGGCGCAGCGACGTAGCGGCGTAACAAAAAGTTAGCGCGCATTTACTTTATTGAGAGTATTTCATTATCAGGAGATGTAATGGTAGCTAGAATTGAAGCACGCGAGAAACATTTGAAAGATTTATTTGGTGACAAATTTTTATTTGAGATACCAGAATTTCAGAGACAATTTTCTTGGGAAAAAGAAAACTTTGAACAACTGGTTGAGGATATTAAAGATGCATTAGTTGCTTTTGATGGAAAAGAACCATATTTTCTTGGAAGTATCATATTATGGACGAAAGAAAGTCATGCTGATGGATCTGGATTGTTCGCAGTTATAGATGGACAACAGAGATTAACTTCCATTGTGATACTAATGGCCTGTTTACGGGATTTATGCCAAGATAGCGAAGAAAAACGCGAGTTGCAAGATTGTATTTATCAAAAGGCAAAGAAGCTCAAGGGAACTTCAGAAAGAGTTAGATTGAAAGTCAGGGACAGAGAGCATGATTTCTTCAAACAATACATTCTGTATCCAGACGGTACTAAGAAGATAAAAGAAGCGGCATCTCCGGGATTGAATGAATCAAAACAACATATACTACAAGCTGTAGAGGTATTTTATGGCACATTCACCAATGAACAGGGCGTTTTAGATTATGGGTTGATAGAAAGGTTTACAATCTACTTGTTACAAAAGATTGTCTTGGTCGTAGTTAAAACCGACTCTCTTGCTTCTGGGTTCAGGTTGTTCAATATCATCAATGCTAGAGGGATGCCCCTCTCAAATGCAGATTTACTTAAGAGTGAGAATTTGCGTATGGTACCCGAGCAATCGAGACCACGATATACAAAGATATGGGAAGATATTGAAGAAGAAATCGGTGTTGATAATCTAGAGATGCTCATTAGCTTTATGCGCAGTATTTATTTGAGGAAGAAAGCCCAAAAGGCCATTTTTGAAGAATTTAATGAAAAAATATTCAAAGAAAACTCTAATCTTAAAGGGCAAAAATTCATAGAACGGTTAAGCACGATTTCTGAACTTTATCAAGGTAAAATAGAAGATACGACTATCAAGGTCACAGATATTGGAAACGAGGTTTACTACCATAACTTGGTGTCCATCATGCGGGACTTTTTACCTTTCAATGACTGGATGACGGCTTTGATTGGATTTGTCGAAAAATTCAAGGAGGACAAGCTTCTATTTAAGTATGTGGTGCTTTTGGAGAAAAAAATTGCAGTGGAATGGGTTATCGGTCGCAGTTTTACCCAACGTCTTACACAGATT
>DUEJ01000024.1 GCA_011192175.1 Thermoflexia bacterium | reverse complement strand
ATAACTAAAAGGAGAAAGAAATGAAACTAGGCAATCCGGGGAAATTTAAATCTCCCATCCAATATCACCAAATGGAAGTTATCACCGACATTTTCTGGGCCAAAGGAGAGTTTGAGAGTTTGGGTGAGCCGCATCTTTACCTCAATCAAGACGGTCTTACCATACTGCCGCTTAATAAGCCACAAATCATCCCCTGGAGTTTCACCGGTTTGCCCGCCTCCACACCCACGCAGCTCTTAGTATACCGTGATGAAGTTCAACTACTCCGCCTTCTCCAGGCAGAGAGCAATGCCAAATACCAGCCCCCGCTCCGGACGAAAAAACTCTTCTTCTACTTCCCTCTCTTTGTCGTACAAGGCCAAGCCCCTATGCTTAGTGAAGCCGATATCAAAAACTTCCTGGATTTCTGGAAAGGTACTTTTTTGCCCGTCACCGACGCCTCGATCCATTTCCTCACCGAGAGTGCCGTGCCGCTTCCGAACCAGGCTGCCCTGATCTATATCAATCGCCAATACATCCAGGGCTATTTCCCCGTTGAAGAGGTCTAATGCGCACCCCTTATGGACGTCACTGCCCCTATTACTACGTGGATACTCGCCGCTGGCATGACGGTCAGGCGGAATGTCGCCTCTTGGCAGCTCCCGACGCCGCACGCTGGACAGCGGAACTCTGCCGTGATTGCCCGGTGCCGGAGATCAGCCGGGTCAACGCTTGCCCCCAGATGACCCTCCACGCTCACATTGGCAGACGACCGTGGCGCTTCTGGGAAAAACCGCGCTTGTTGGTCAGCGCCACCTGTAACCGGAGCGGTGGAAAAGTCGAGGATCCTTACGTGGGTTGCGGGCAGTGCCATCCACCGATGGAGTTTGAGGTTGAAAGTTGAAGGTTAAAAGTTGCAGGTTGGCTCTACTGAAAAATAAGATTTTCACCACAAAGGTGCAAAGACGCTAAGATTTAAAATTTGACCCTATTTTTTGCTTAGCATCTGGGCGTCTTAGCAGCAAACTAGCTTATTTCAAAACCAGATGAAGAAGAATAAGGAATGAAATCAAGGAATAAGCAAGCTGCACTTCGCAACACCAGCAGTTGGCGACATTGGCCGGCTGCCGTTTGCCGTTTGCCTGTTGCGACGTGGCTCTTATTCTGCCTCGCCGCGCTCTTTGTCATTGCCGGCGCGGCGACGCTGGGCGTCGCCGCGCCCACGCCCGCGCTCACCGGCTGGCACTTGATTGCGTTGACCGGCAGCTGGCTGGTGATCTGGGGACTAGGCTTAGAATTGCTGCACCTCCAGCTCGCACAGAGCGAGTTACTGCTCATCCCGCTAGTCGCGCTGCTCACCGGTTGGGGCTTGCTCCTCCTAGCGCGGGTCGCTCCCAGTTTTCTCCTCCGCCAGCTGCTCTGGTTGGCGCTAGGCGTGGGCGCGCTCTGCACCGTAGCCCTCACCTCCCAGCTCTCGCGTTGGTTGCGCCGCTATCGCTACACTTTATTAGTCAGTGGGCTACTGCTCTTAGCCGCCACCATAGCCTTCGGCGTGAACCCCTCCGGTTACGGGGCGCGGCTCTGGTTGGGGCTACCTCTGGGCCAACACGGAATCTACTTCCAACCCTCAGAACTGCTCAAATTGCTCTTCGTGATCTATCTGGCGGCCTATTTAGCGGAACGCCGCGCCGTGCCCGCACCAGGAGAGAGCCGGCAGCTCTGGCTAGCCGTCTTGGGGCCGCTCCTGCTGATGGTAAGCCTCTCCCTGGTGCTCCTGGCTTGGCAAGAGGATTTGGGAGCCGCGTTACTCTTCTACCTGACCTTTCTGGCGATGCTCTATCTGGCTTGGGGAGAGAGCAAACACGTGCTTGCGGGGCTACTTTTCTTCACGCCGCTGGCCGTGGGGGGGACGTTGCTCTCAGCACGGGTGGCGCTGCGCGTCAGCATCTGGCTCGATCCATGGGCGCCGGCGCAAGCTGACCGCGCCTATCAAATTCTACGCTCGCTCTTCGCGCTGGCCGCCGGAGGATTGCTGGGGGAAGGTCCCGGCTTGGGCTATCCTACCTTGATCCCCGCCGTGCATACTGATTTCGTCTATGCGGCCCTGGTGGAAGAATATGGCGCCGTGGGAGCGGTGGCGTTGCTAGCCCTGCTCGCGCTGCTCATCCAACGGGGATTACATATCGCGCAGACCAACAAAACACCTTTTGAAGCGCTGTTGGCTGGCGGCCTCACCGCTCTGATGGGAATTCAAAGCTGGGTGATTATCGCCGGCAACATCAAGCTGATCCCCATCACCGGCGTGACGTTACCCTTTCTTAGCTACGGCGGCTCGTCCTTCCTGACAATGCTGACAGCCGTGGGGCTACTCCTCAACCTCTCCGCGCCGCACCCACCACCGCTCACACTCACCTTGTCCCACGCCGCCCCGCCACCCGCGTTACGATGCACCGCCGGCCGCCTGGGGCACGCGCTACTTCTGCTCCTCCTCTCAACGGCCCTCGGCACAGGGGTCTGGACCATCATCCGCACTACCGAGCTGCAAGCGCAGGCCAGCAATCCTCACCGGGTGTTGGACGAGCTACGTATCCAACGCGGAAACATCATAGATCGCCAGGGAACCCTCTTGGCAGGCATCACCGTGGACGAGAGCGGGTTCGTCGAGCGTCGCTATCCCGTCCCGGCTGCCGCGCCGGTGGTGGGGTACGCTACCTTAGATTACGGTACAGCCGGGATTGAGCGCAGTTGTGATACTGCGTTACGCGGCCTGGCTCAACGCTCCCCCTGGCAACGGGCTGGGGATGATCTGCTCCACCGCTTTCCGGCAGGTCTTACCGTGCCGTTAACGCTAGACGCTTCCTTACAAAAAGCCGCCCAGGAACTTTTAGCTGGGCAATTGGGGGCCGCAGTCTTGGCCAACGTCCATACCGGAGAGATTTTAGTGCTGGCCTCCACCCCCACCTATAATCCAAACACCGTAGCAGAGCGATGGGAAACGCTACGTGATACTCCCACCGCCCCGCTCCTCAATCGCGTCACGCAAGGCTTGGCGCAACCGGGCGGTATTCTAGAGACGGTACTTCTCGGCGCGCTACTGGAAGAGGGCCGGCTCTCCACACCTCCGCTTCCGCTGGCAGCCGAACTGGCCATCAACGGCGACACTTGGGGCTGTCGCACCGCCCCGCTGGGGAGCGATTGGGCCGCCGCACTCCATTCCGCCTGCCCGGCTCCATTCGCCAAGGTCGGAGAGAGAGAAGGCGTGGCCTGGTTAGAGGCAGTTTTCGCCCGGTGGGAACTTACTACTCCGCCGGCACTGGAACTCCCCACCATCACCGCCGAGCGCGAGCTCACGGCGACCACGCCGGCCGCCGAAGCCAGCGGGCAAGGCACGCTGCTAGTCACCCCGTTACAATTGCTCAACGTCGCCGCCACGGTGGGGAACGACGGGAAACGTCCGTCACTACACCTCTTAGCCACGCCAATTGACGGTTGCCCCACGGGACTGACCACCACGACCACCGTGCTTGCTCCATCCACGGCCACGGCTCTACGCGCCCTCTGGCCTCAGTGGAACGCCGGTCAAATCGGGCACCTGGCTCATGCGGTGGGTGGGCCAGAGCGCGAGCTTCTCTGGTACATCGGCTTGGATCAAGAAGCAGCTCCTCGCTATACGGTTGTCGTGCTGCTAGAAAATCCCACCGTCCCCGAAAAGAGCGCCCTGATCGGCCAGCAGTTGCTAAAGCTCGCCGCCAGCTCAACAAACTAATTTTTCTAGGGAGCAATACAAATTGTTTTCTTACCAAACCAGGTTTGACAAGTTAGAAATCTGATTTAATATCTAATGATTGGTTTTCAATACTAGGAGCTGAGTCCTTCAAGAGCTTCCCGATGCTTAGTTGCACAGTTCGCCTTTACAGTCCGAATTAACAATTACCCCCCAGTAAGGAGATATATTATGCAAGAAAAGATTCTACTGATAGAGGACGATGCGGCATTATCTCAACTAATCCAGTTGCTTTTGGAACGCGCCGGATATGCGATTGCGACTGCCAACAATGGGAAACAAGGATTAGAATTAGCCCGTGAACAGGAACCGGACTTGATACTATTGGATATTTTGATGCCAGATATGGATGGTTGGCACGTCTACGAGAAGCTACAGCATATCACCGACATGCCTACTATCTTTCTAACTGCGTTGAGCGACGAGCATAATATCACCTACGGGCTAGGCCTGGGGGCCGATGACTACATCACCAAACCCTTTGGCTACAAGGAATTGGTAACACGGGTCAAGGCCGCGCTGGCGCGCGCGAGACGCGCGCGGGGCGAACAAGCCATCTTCCAAGCCGGCCCGCTCTGGGTCAACTCGGATACACATGAGGTTAGAATCAACGAGGAGATAGTCTCCTTGACCCCCACCGAGTTTGCGCTGCTTGCGGCCCTCATTCAAGATGCTGGCCGCACGGTGAGCCACGACACTCTGCTCCGGCGTGTCTGGGGGAAAGAACAGGCCAACCGCCGAGATTACCTCAAACTCTACATCTGGTATCTCCGCCAGAAAGTCGAACCAGAACCACGTGAACCCCGTTACATAATCAGCGAACGCGGTCAGGGATACCGGCTAGATGTAGAAAGCATCAAAGTCGGCTCACCAGCACAGATGACAAGCCGTTCTGGATCCGCAACGCCAAAAAGCGATTAGGAAATGGGGCTCTTCGAGAATTCACAGACCGAAAATGTTTAACATGTCGCTCTCATTCGTTAACGGCTGGGCATTTGATTGGCGCTCGGCGCTCGTAGGTGCCGGCGCCGCCTGGATGATCGCGCTAATCCTCTACCTACGGCGCGCCAGCGTAGCTGCGCGCCTGCGCCAACTCTGGAAGCCGCTGGCGCGCTGGCAAGAACAGCTCCGCAGCAGCGTAGCCGAGAAATATCTCGCCGCTCTGCAGCAGGCCCTCCGGACTACGTTGTTCTTTGAGCCGGCAGATCCGGCCGCGATTTTCGTGCCGCCAGTACTGCTAGCCCCTCCTGTCCTACCGACTACGCTAGTCGAGGATGTGGAATTGACGGCTCAGCAACCCATCGCCTACGAGCAACTCTTGGCCGGCCATTCGCGGCTACTCTTGACTGGGGATAGAGGTCAAGGGCGCACCACGGCTCTGGCGTTATTAGTCTGGCAAGTTGACCGGACCACCAGAGAGCCTGCCGCCGCCACTCCCTATACCCGCTTCCCGCTCTGGATTGACCTTGACCAGCTCCTGGAGCTCCCCGCAGACGAGGATCCCGATCCCGTAGAGTTTTTAACTGAGCTCGCGGTTAAATTTTTACCAGCGGCGCGCGCAAAATGGCTACACAAACAGTTACTTAATGCCCCTGCGGTAATTCTCATTGATAACTGGGGAAGAGTTCCCGGCGCGGATAGAACAACCGTCGCCCAGCTGCTAATCGCTGCCGCCCAGCAACTCCCGGAGAGCAAGTGGGTAGTCGTCACCGGCCAGGAGGGCTATGCCCCCCTAGTTGAAGCCGGCTTTGTGCCGATAAAGGTGCAACCGCAACTTGACCAGGAAGCCCTCCATACCATTTACAACGGTTGGGCTACCCAATTGGAACACGAAGAGACGAAATTAAAAGAGCCTTTCCTCTCCACCCTGCAACGCGCCCTGGAAAGCGGCGATACGCTGTTGGATTTTAATCTGCGGACAATACTCTATTTACGCACAGGACTACATCCGGCGCGCCTGATCGCCGTGCAGCAAGCGCTCTTAGAAGAGCTACTTCCCACGCCGGGGCTAAAAGAAGCAGAACACGAAATTGCTCCAGTGGCGAAACGGATAACGTTTGAGACGTTGGGCGAGCTAGCTTGGCAACTCAAAACCGGGGAGCGGACACGTTTCTCCCCTGTAGAAATAAAAGAGCTCTTGGAAACTCTACTTCCTCCGCCTGCCGAGCGCACGTCCCAGCTAGAGCAGGCTACGCGCAAGTTACTCCACGCGAAAAGTCTCTTGCGTTGGGATAAAGAACTGGTTACGTTCAAACATTACATCTGGGAAGATTTCTTCACCGCCCGCAGATGCAGCCAGCAAGCAGAGCTGCCGCCAGAGCTCCTGGAGCATTTGCAGGACCCCGCCTGGACTTTCACCGAAGAATACTACCTGGGATTGGGAGAAGCCCCGGCTCTGGTCAAAGCGCAATTACAAGTAAGTTTAGCTTCAGATGATCAGCGCGCGCTACTCACCGCCGCACGTTGGGCCATATTGGCGCCTCCGGAGACCCAGTGGCGCAAGGTGGTGATGAAGGTTTTAGCACAGACCTTCACCAAATCCAATATCTCGCCGGCAGATCGGATGCGGCTAGGCCACGCGCTAGCGCTGGTGGCCGGAGAGGACGCCCGTCTATTCTTCCTCCAGACGCTCCGCCGCCATCGCGCGCCAGATATCAGAGCCGCCGTGTTACGGGGTTTGGGGTGGACCGGCACCCCCAAGGAGATGCGGATTCTGGCCGGAGGATTGACGGCGCAAGATTTTGCCACTCGCGAAAGCGCCGTGCGCGCGTTGGGTGATCTGGCTACCCCGGGAGCCTTACGGTTACTCCAAGAGCAACTTCCGCTAGTTGATGAAAAATTAATGTTAATCCTGGCAGAAACGCTGGCAGCTAATCAAGCTGGCGGTGGAGAGATACTTAAACGGGCAACCCAATCTGAAGATCTATTGACCCGGCGGGCAGCTATTCATGGATTGGGAAAGATACGAGAACCCTGGACAAGAGAAATTTTGGAACATGCCCAGCGCGAAGATCCGCAATGGCTGGTGCGTTCGGCTGCCGAGGCCGCGTTAAGCGAGCTGGAGAAGAATTCCACTAGCAGTTCCGCGACAGTACCACCCCCGCCGAAAATGGATGAGCTGCCCTGGCTCATCAACTGGGCCGCCGAACAAGGTCTGGGCGTGGGGATAGGAGAAGCAGCTATGCAGATACTGCTCCGAATCTTAGAATCGGGTAATCCTGAGTCCCAGGTTTTGGCCGCTGCAAGTCTAGCTCAGCTAGGTCGAAGAGAACATCTGCCCGCGCTCCAGGAATTACTGACTAGCCCTGAAGAGAAAGTCCAAGCAGCGGTCAGCTACGCTATCCAACAAATTGAGAAACGGTATGCCGGTCTCCCGCCGGCAGAGTGAGCTGATTGCGAGTAACCCCAATCTGGCATGAAAAAGCCCGCCGAGATGAGTCTCATCTCGGCGGGCTTTAGGTATCCAGCGCAAAGCCCCCTCCGGGAGCTAGCGCGGAATCTCTAACATCTAAAGAGGGTTTCCAAGCAAACTTGGAAGATTCCTCGCTCCCCGTTCGGCTACGTTCAGGGCAGGCTGCTCGGAATGACACTTGCGGACTACCCCGCTCAGTTTATAATCAGGAACAAGTGTACTTATTTGGAGGTGGAGTAGATGAGACGAGATTGGTTGACCTGGTTCGTATTGGCTACCATATTAATTTTCGGCGGATGTACCGCCGCCGCTTCTCTCACGGCTGTGCCGATGACGGTGGTCCCGGCTACAGCGGAGCCAGTAGAGCCCACGCTCACTTCAGCGCCGCCGGCTCCCACCGCAGAACCACTGGCGGCCACGGTCAACGGAGAACCGATCACGTTAGCGGAATATGAGCGGCAGATGGCAAATTATGAAGCAGCGATGAACTCGGCTGGGCAAGAGATAGCCGACGCTGCGGGAGCAACCGCCTTGCTGGCTGCCCGCCAAGCGGTGCTAAACTGGATGATTGAGCAAGAGCTGCTGGTTCAGACTGCGCCAGCGATGGGCGTCACCGTGACGGCAGAAGAAGTGGACGAGGTCATCCAAGAGTTGCTCGCCGATATAGGTCAGGCGGCTTTTGATAAGCGTTTGGCAGATGAGGGGCTGACATTAGAGGAAATGCGCGTCAATTTGAGCGTACAACTCTTGGCCTCCCGGCTAACCGCTGAGGTGGTCTCGCAGGTTCCCTCCCAGCTGTTACATGTCAACGCGCGTCATATCTTGGTCGCTACCCGCGAGGAGGCTGAGCAGCTGTTGACCCAGATCCAAGCCGGAGCCGATTTTGCAACCCTCGCTCGCGCCAAATCTCTAGATGTCTTCACCCGCGATCAAGGCGGCGATTTGGGTTACTTTCCGCGTGGTGTGCTCCTCTCGCAAGAAGTGGAAGATGCTGCCTTCCGATTGCAGCCCGGCCAGGTTAGTGAGGTAATCGCCAGCGAGCTGGGTTATCATATCATCCAGGTATTGGATCGGGTTGAGGATAAGGCGGTGAGTGCAGAAAATCTCCGCAATCTCAAAGATAAAGCCAGTCGTCGCTGGCTAGATGAACTCCGTGAGCAAGCGGATATCCAGATCTTTGTCACGGGGGAGTCTTCCGAATAGGTTAAATTGGTATCATCTCAAAAAATTATGGCCGGCTGTATCCCGGATTGTCAATCCGGCGGGCGGAATACCATTCCGCGCTACAAGCCCCCGAAATATTGAGATGATACTTAAATTGTTACTGCGGACAATAAATTCTATCCATCCTCTCGAGCTGCCGATGGGCAGCTCGTAAAGGTTACTGTATGCCAAGACGCGCGCGATTTTTTAATACTTTGACTCTGCTGATGTTGGGCTTGACTCTGCTGGTGTTAGGGATTGAGATCACCATCGCGGTGAATCCGCAGACAAGTTGGAATCCTTACCCCCCGGCAACGACGTTGCCCCAGCTGGTGATTTCCACGCGGACCCCCGCGCCAGTGGGGGAAGAGGAACTACCGCTCACTTGGACGCCGACGCTCACGCCGACGCCTACTTCCACCCGCACCCCGCCGGCCTCCCCCACTCCCCGCCGGACCGCTACCCCCACGCTACGCGCGACCCGCTCTCCGCATCCTTTCTCCTATCAGCTGCACTATGAGGCTCCCTATTACAGTTGTAACTGGGCCGGCGTCGCGGGGCGGGTAGAGGATTTGGAGGGTAACCCCTTAAACGGGTACTCGATTCATGTTTGGGGCGGAGAGGTGGATTTGGTTGCTAATTCCGGCGATACACCGATGTACGGCAAATCGGGCTGGGAAGAGTTTCTAAATGATTATCCCCTTCAATCTAGCGGAGAGTACAAAGTCCAGTTGCATGATAAAGATGCGCCTCACGCGCCAGTCTCTGCGCCGATTACGTTGGATTTTACGGGCTATTGCGCTCAGTCGCTGGCTTTTATCATCTTTACTAAGAATCATTAGAGTAAGAAGCTGGTGGTTAGAGATTAAGGGCCATGTAGCCGAGGTTTTCATACCTCGCCTGAGATGATACAGCAGGAGTGAGCCGGCAGGGAGGCAGAGCTAATGAGTAACGAGCGAGTAGCTACTGGAGTACCAGGGCTAGATAAAATGTTGCACGGAGGACTATTGCCGGGGACCGCAGTGCTATTGCGGGGCGCGCCCGGCGTTGGGAAAACCACACTCTCCTTCCAATTTCTCAAGCAGGGGATTGCAGAAGATGAGAGCGGGCTTTTCATCACATTTGAGGAGTTCCCCGCAGCTCTCTACCGCGACGCGGCCTCTTTGGGTTTCGATCTACAGGCGTGGGAACATGAAGGGAAATTGCAGATCATCTTCACCTCTCCCGAGGTACTCCTAAAGAGCCTGCAAGACCCGACCAGTATTATCTGCCAACGTTTGCGGATGACTGACGTGCGGCGGGCGGTCTTAGATAGCGCCACCCACTTCGGGCGGTTAACCGCTGATGATCTCGAATTACGTGAAATCTACAATACTTTGGTCAACAGCCTGCACCGGGATCAGATTACCACGCTCTTGTTAAGTGAGGAACAACGCTCCGGTTATCGCCAGACCGATCGGGGCGCGCTCTCGTTTTTGACCGACGGCATTATCTTGCTACGGTACGTGGAGGTGGAGAGCACTATTCAACGAGCCATCGTCATCTTCAAATTGCGGGGCAGCGGGCATGATTGCAAGATACGACACTATCAGATCGCCGAGGGCGGGGTGGTGATTGGCGAACCTTTCCAGGGACGCCAAGCCATCCTCAGTGGCATCTCCCACCGTATCTAAAATGGGCACGCTCTACGTAGTTGGCACGCCCATCGGTAACTTGGAGGATATCACTTTCCGGGCTGTGCGCGTGTTGCAAGCAGTCTCACTCATCGCCGCCGAGGATACTCGCAAGGCGCACATTCTGCTGTCCCACTACGAGATCCGAACGCCGGTCACTTCCTTCTTTGCTGGGAATGAACGCCACAAGATAGCCACTATTTTGACTGCGCTAGCCCAGGGGGACGTGGCCTTGATCTCCGAGGCGGGTATGCCTACCATCTCTGATCCCGGTTATCCGTTGGTGGCGACCGTGACAGAAGCGGGGGGGGCCGTGATTCCCATTCCCGGCCCCTCTGCGCACACTACGGCGTTGGTGGCCTCCGGTTTGCCCACGGATCGGTTTCTCTTTTTGGGGTTTTTACCGCGCAAGCAGCAGGCTTTGACCGCGGCGCTGGAGGAACTGGTGGATATACGGGCGACGTTGATCTGTTACGAATCACCGCGCCGCGTGCGGAACCTGCTCCACCAGCTGTTGCTGGTTTTAGGCAACCGTCCGGTCGCGCTCTGCCGCGAGCTGACGAAACGTTACGAGGAGATCTGGCGCGGCGAGCTGGCTGACGCGGCAGAGCATCTGGCGGCAGCGGAGCCCCGCGGCGAATTTACCATCGTGGTGGGCGGCGCACCGGATATCGAGGAGCATTGGGATGAGGAGCGAGTTCTCGCGGCCCTGAACGAGGCGCGCGCTTCCGGGCTTACCCATTCCCAGGCCGCGCGGGAAGTGGCGCAACGCTCTGGTTGGCAGCGTGGGGAAGTGTATGATTTAGCGGTTAGCGGTTAGCGGTTAGCGGTTAGTCAAAGCGGGTGAGCTCGGGCCGGTCTCCGTGCAACCGGCAGGCAGGACTATACGCCAGCTTGACTATCAGACTACCTGACTCCTAACTACCTGACCACCTAACTACTAGACTAACCCTGGAGGCAGTGAAGATGCACGATAATTCATCCCAATCCACAAGCGAAAGTCTACCACGATTTTTGGTGTTGCTCCGTCAGCACATTCCTCAGATTGAAGCCGTCTATCTCTACGGCTCTCAGGCGCAAGATTCAGCGACAGCACGGAGCGATATTGACGTGGCCGTTGTCTCCTCGTATTTTGCAGCCGATATCTTCCAAGCTCGACTGCTATTGCTACAACTGGCCGCGCAACTGGATGATCGGATTGAACCGCCCCCCTTTACACCGGAGGGCTTCACCGCCAGCGATCCGCTGGTGAGCGAAATTCAACGCACCGGCGTGCGCTTGGTATGATAAAGGTTTTTAGATACCAAAGCGCGTTACCCGGGGGAGTGCTAAAACCCTGACCCAGACTATTTGACTATTGACTAGCGGACTATTTGACTACCCGACTAACCCCGGAGGTACTGTGAAAGGAATTTTTGATAGTTTACGCAAGACCCGTAATGCGGTATTTGGACAGATCATTGGTATCCTGGGCGGCGGCGAGATCACCGCTGAGAGCTGGGAAGAATTGGAGGCATTGCTCATACAAGGCGATGTAGGCGTGCATACGGCGCTCTTGTTGGTGGAGCGCCTGCGCGAAGCGGTGCGTGAGGAAGGGCTTTATCAGACCGCTGATCTGCAGCGCTTGCTGCGGAAAGAGATTGGCGCGTTATTTCCCGAGCAGACGGACCCATTAAACTTGGATTGGCCTCTGGCGGTGATCTTGATAGTGGGCGTCAACGGTTCGGGGAAGACTACCAGTATTGCCAAATTGGCTCTCCGGCTTAAGAAGCAAGGGCGCAAAGTTATCTTGGCGGCCGGCGATACTTTTCGGGCCGCGGCCATTGAGCAGCTTAGCATCTGGGGCGAGCGCGTGGGCGTCCCCGTGGTACAAGGTGAGCCCGGCGGCGATCCAGGCGCGGTAGTTTACGACGCCATCCAGATTGCCAAATCCAGAGGCATGGACACGCTTATCATCGACACCGCCGGGCGGTTGCATACCCAGCATAACTTGATGGAGGAGATGAAGAAGATCCGCCATATCGTCTCCAAACGGGTGGCTTGGGGCCCGCACGAGACTTTGCTGGTCTTGGACGCCACCACTGGTCAGAATGGCCTCTCACAGGCCAAACATTTCTTGGCGGCGGTAGATGTTTCCGGCATCGTGCTGGCTAAATTGGATGGCAGCGCGAAGGGCGGCATGGTGCTCTCTATCAGCGCGCAGCTGGAGCTGCCCATCCGTTTTGTGGGGACTGGCGAGCGGAAAGAAGATTTCGCGCCCTTTGATAAAGACGCTTTCATCCAGGGCTTATTGGGGGAAGAATGAGTGAATTAGAAACGCGATTGGACACGCTAATTTCTCGCGTGGAGACTGTCTGGGAACGGCTTGACATGCCCGGCAAGCGTGCGGAACTGGCGACCTTGAGAGAAAAATCCGGGAAGCCGGAGTTGTGGGATGATCCGAGCTCCGCCCGCGTGCTCCTGCAGCGTCTCTCCGCGCTACAGGAGGAGGTAGATTACTGGCTGACGCTCCGGCAAGGAGTTGTGGACGCGCAAGAATTACTGTTGATCGCTGATGCGGATTTGCTACCCGAGTTGGAGGCAGAAATTGCTGAGTTGGAGCACGAATTAGGCCAGGCGGAATTCCACCTGATGCTCTCCGGAGAATACGACCATGGCGCTGCCATCTTCGCCATCCACGCGGGCGCCGGCGGCACCGATGCCCAGGATTGGGCCGCGATGCTCCTGCGCATGTACCTGCGTTGGGCTAAACAGAGCGGCTTTAACACCGTGCTCTTGGACTCCATGCCTGGCGACGAGGCGGGTCTCAAGAGCGCCACCGTTGCGGTGAGCGGCAAATATGCCTACGGCTATCTCCGCGCTGAACGCGGGGTACATCGCTTGGTGCGTTTGTCACCTTTCGATTCTGCCCATCGCCGGCACACCTCCTTTGCGCTCATCGAAGCCTGGCCCGACCTGGGCAGAGAAGTGCCGGTGGATATCAAACCCGACGAGCTGGAGATCGATACCTTTTGCGCCTCCTCGGCCGGCGGACAGCACATGCAAAAAAACGAGACCGCGGTCCGTATTCGCCACATTCCGACCGATATCGTTGTGCAGTGCCAGAATGAACGCTCACAGTCCCAGAACCGCGAGACCGCCCTCCGGATTATCAAAGCCCGCCTTATTCAACGGGTGGAGGAAGAACGCCGCGCCAAAATCGATACGCTTAAAGGCGAGCATACCGATATGGGCTGGGGTAACCAGATCCGCTCCTACGTCTTGCATCCCTACCGGATGGTCAAAGACCACCGCACTGATTATGAAACCGGCAACGTGGATGGCGTGCTGGATGGCGACTTAGACGAGTTCATCGCGGCCTACCTGCGCCTAGGTATGGGGAATGGAGAGCGTAATTGACCATTGACTATCGACTAACTGACTATCGACTAATTGACTATTGACTAATTCAAGGAGGCAACCAGCATGGCAGTGAAAAGTTCTACTAAAGGTAAGTCACGCACTAGCAAGAAAAGTCGTAGCTCTACCTCAAAGAGCAAACCGCGTACTTCCTCTCGCTCGCGTACACCGAGCAAAGGGCGGAGTAAATCCTCTTCCAAATCGCGTACACCGGGCAGGGGACGGAGCGAATCCTCCTCTTCAGCGCGTACAGCGGGCAAGGGGCGGAGTAAATCCGCATCCTCCCAGCCGCGTACCACGCCTCGGTCACGATCTTCCTCATCATATTCTGCTACTCGCTCCCAGAGTAGCGCCGGCGCAACCTCCACGCGCACTGACCGCGAAGCAGCTATCTCCTCCTTGCGCTATAACTTTGAACGGGTAGTGCCACTCATCACCCTGGCTGCTGTCAGCGATCAGATAGAAGACTTGACCAACACGGTGAGCGGATTAGACAACCAGGTACACGATCTACGCTCACGCGGATATATTTTCGAGCCGGCGTGGGAAATGCAGGTCTCAGATTTGCAATCGCAGTGGGATGAACGTTCTCACGAAGCCCAAACGGTGTTGAACCGCGAGCGGCGCACCCTAGAATCAACGCTCCGCACGGTTGAAGACGCAGTGGAGCGTGCTGTGCGCAATTATTCTCTCGTGGATAGCGCCGATAGCCGCGTAGATGCTCTGGAGCGTCGCGCTCGTGATGCTCAACGTCAAGTAGAGGGGATTTATGACCAGACAGCAAAAGAGATTAGCCAACTGCACGCAGAAATATCCAGAGCACGCTCCTTGCTGGAGTTGCTGGATGGCGCCTCTTTCCGCCTTTATCCTGATGAACATGGTTATCGAGCCAGCAAAGCCGCCTGGGAACCCCAGGGCAATGAGCCCATCGAGGGCTTGCTCTTCCTCACCGATAGCCGCTTGATCTTCGAGCAACGGCAAGAAGTGGCTACCAAGAAATTCCTCTTCATCACCACAGAAAAGAAAATGGTGCAGGAGCTGCTCTGGCACGCGCC
This sequence comes from Thermoflexia bacterium, assembly GCA_011192175.1. GTDB lineage: Bacteria > Chloroflexota > Anaerolineae > B4-G1 > SLSP01 > G713. The sequence continues at coordinate 4,361 of DUEJ01000024.1, read as the reverse complement.
GGTGGGCGGCGTAGAAGTTCTGGAAGTGGAGGATCAAAAGCGGTTCATGCGCCGCAACAGGGAATTGCTTGTCCTGCGGTTGGAGGGCGGCGATGGTCCGCCGGAAATCACCGTCAATCTCCAGGAAGACACCAACGAGGAGTGGCGGAGATTGCTCCAACGCGCCCGTGATGGCGATTTGGTTGTGGCGGAAAAACCAGAAACCCCCGGGGAGAGCCTCTCAGGAACGTCTCCTGCGCCGGAACCCGCCGTGATACCGACCGAATGTCCTAACTGCGGCGCCCCCCTGCCGACCTTCTACCAGGGTATGCACCAGATCACCTGCGAATACTGCGGCGCCACCGTCTCCGTGGAGTAAACAACGCAAACTTGCAGCTACTGAAAAAACAAGAATTTTACCATGGAGCCACCGAGAACGCAGAGATTTGAAGCTTAATTTTTTTCTTAGCACCTTTGTGTCTTGGTGGAGAGATAACTTTGCTGCATTTTGTTACGGGACGCAGAGAGCGCAGAGATTATGAACTTAAATTTTCTTTTCTCAGTGCCCTCTGCGTCTAGTATGGTAAGATCGCTTTCTCGCTTTCTCGCTTTCTCGCTTTCTCGCTTTCTCGCTTTCTCGCTTTCTCGCTTTCTCGCTTTCTCGCTTTCTCGCTTTCTCGCTTTCTCGCTATGGACACTTTGTCACAAATCAAATCCTATCTTAAACAACACCAGCTTATCTCGCCTGGTGAAACCGTCGTCGTGGGAGTCTCCGGCGGCCCGGATTCGGTAGCTCTACTGGATATCCTCCGGCGGCTCGCGGGCCGCCGGAGACTCCAATTGCATGTCGCGCACCTACATCACGGCTTGCGCGGGGCCGACGCCGATGCCGACGCGCAGTTTGTCATTTCTTTGGCGGAAAAATGGGGATTGCCCTATACCGTGGAGCGGGTTGACCTGCCGGCGATTGCACGGGGAGAGCGGTTGGCGCTAGAGGAAGCCGCGCGCCGCGTCCGCTATGTGTTTCTGGCCCGCGTGGCGCGAGAACAAGGCGCACGTACCATCGCCGTAGGGCACCACGCCGGCGACCAGGCGGAGACTATCTTGATGCACCTCCTGCGCGGCGCGGGACCAGCCGGGTTACGCGGGATGCTGCCCGCTACTCCGCTTGCTGATTACCGGCTACTTCCCACTACTCCTCCTATTACACCCGCTCTGCGGTTGATCCGGCCCCTGCTGGAAATCACCCGTGCTCAGGTGCTGGCTTATTGCGCGGAACGAGGTCTCACCTACCGCGTTGATCGTTCCAACCGGGATACCAGCTACTTCCGCAACCAGCTGCGGCACGAGGTATTACCCTATCTCGCCGAGATCAACCCGCAAATCTCGGCGCGGCTCTGCAATCTAGGCGCAGTGCTGCGCGCCGACTACGAAATTTTAGAACGCTCTGCCGCGCGCGCGGCAGAGCGGTTGTTGGTGACAGCCAGCGCGGAGACGATCGCTTTTGATCTGGCGCAGTGGCGAGAACAGCCACTTGCCATCCGCCGAGCGCTGATTCGCCAAGCCGCCTATCGCCTGCGCCGCACCTTGCGCGACGTCAACTTCGTCCACATCGAAAACGCCATCCACGTAGCCCAGCACGGCGAGACCGGCGCAGAAGCGACCTTGCCACGTGGGCTGGTACTCCGTGTCGGCTACCAGCGCCTGACTATCGCTGACGTCAACGCGCTCCATTTGCCACCGGAGCGTCCCTGGCTCGCGCCCGGTGCCGAGATTGCCGTACAAATCCCCGGCAAGACGCCCTTGCCCAGCGGCTGGACGCTCTCAGCAGAAATCCTAACCGCGTGGGAACTGGAGGAAATCATCACCAATCCCGACCCCTTGACCGCGTGGTTGGACGCCGAGACGTTGGGAGCCCCCCCCCGTTTGCGCACTCGCCAACCTGGAGAGCGTTTTGCGCCTCACGGCATGAGAGGACATACCATGGCTCTGAGCGACTTTCTGATCAACGTTAAATTCCCCGCTCGTTGGCGTGATTACCTGCCGCTGCTAGCCGTGGATCGGGAACTCCTCTGGGTAGTGGGCCTCCGTCTCAGTGCGAGCTCTCTGGTGCGGCCGCAGACCAAACAGGTGGTGCGGTTGCAGTGCCGTCACGATTGAAGCGGCTCTCCCGCGCTGTCTCTGTCCACGCAGGTGGACAGGCGGTTTTCAGCCTCCGGTAGCCTACTTTAGCAGGCGTGTTGGAGGGAGCTCGCTAGCCTGGCGACTGCCCTTGACAGATAGCTCCGGGCGGTGGAAAGTCGCGGCTACTCGCCCTCTCGTTCAGATGACATGCTCAGAAGCCCGACCACAGCTGGTAAAAACAAGAATTTCATCTAGAACCAATGTGTTCCTTGGCGTCAAGCTAACTTATTTCAGCGAAGCCAGTTATCGCTTTAAGAAAATTGTACTCTCTGGATAAAGAGGAGAAAGTGAATGCCCGCTGAATATGGAGAACCCCTCACCGAACGCCAATTAGAGATTACCGCGTTGACAGCTGGAGGATTGACCAACCGCGAGATCGCGGCACAGCTCTACATCAGTCATAACACCGTCAAAGTGCATTTGCGCAACATCTTTACCAAAACTGGCGTCGCGTCACGGACGGAACTTTCCATGTTAGCGATGCGCGAGGGCTGGGTCACTATCTCAGAATCCGAGCAAGAGCTCTCCCCAATTCAGGTAGCAGTGAAGAGTGAAGAAGAGGAAACGGCGACTGAAGAGGAAGCGGCGATTAAGGAAAAGCTAGCTCTTGAGGAAGAAACGCCGGTGGCAGCGGAAGAAGTCCGGTCGTTCCCCGCCTGGTCACGTCTCCGGTGGGGCAGTTTATTGGGCGGGGTATTACTGGCTTGGCTCATCCTTTTTTTGCCGGGACGCCCGGCCGCCGAGAGCAACGGGCAAGCAACGGCCCAAGATCTGGTGGATGCTCCCGTAACCGGGGCGCTAGAAACCCTCGCCTCCCACGCTGATAGCTGGCAGGAGCTGCCCCCGCTCCCGGTGCGCCGGGCGCGCTGCGGCGTGGCTACTTTGGATGGGCGGCTGTATGTGGTGGGCGGTTTGACGGCGGAAGGGACTACCAACCGGCTGGAGAGCTACCAGATCACGGCAGAGCGCTGGGAGGAGCACGCGCCGCGTCCGCTGGCGCTAGCCAATGTCCAAGCGGGGGTGTTGGGTGGCAAGCTTTTAGTGCCAGGCGGCTGTGATGCGGAAGGGCAACCGGTCTCTATCGTGCATCGCTACGATCCGGCCACCGATCTTTGGAAAGAGACTGCCCCGCTCCCCACGCCACTTTGTGCTTATGCGCTAACCGTCTTCAAGGGACAAGCGCATCTCTTGGGCGGCTGGGACGGGCAACATTACCGCGCACTCCACTACCGCTACGATCCTGTAACTGAGAGTTGGGCCGAGGAGCAACCACCCGTCGAGGCGCGTGGTTTTGGCAGCGCGGCTGTTTTGGGAACGCGGATCTTCTACGTGGGCGGCTACGATGGCGACGAGCGCGCCACCTGTGAAGTCTACCAACCGGAGGAGGAGAGTTGGGGAGGTTGCGCGCCCTTGCTCCAACCACGCGGGGGCTTGGGATTGGCGGCGCTAGGCGGCAGTCTCTACGCCGTGGGCGGCGGCTGGAACGGCTACTTGGGTTTCAACGAGCGGTACTGGCCGCAAGAAGATGTCTGGTCGGTGGTTAGCTCGCCGCTGGTGGGTGAGTGGCGGAACTTGGGAGTGACTACCTGGGAATCCACGCTCTACGCTCTGGGCGGCTGGAGCGGTGATTACCTCAACCGCTCTTACAAGTTAGAGGTGTTACCTTTCAAAGTCTTTATCCCCGTCACGTTGCCGTGAGATAATTGAGCTGCGCTGATACCGCGCTGCCGAGAATTTCAACAACATCCTAAGGCTCCTAAATTCAACTTCAGTTGACCGAAACGCCCCAGTACGGTATAATACAGCGGCTTTGATGGAGTAATAAAACCGTCGCGGGCAACCGCGCGGTTTTGTATGTGTAATGCTTTTACCTCGGAGCGGGGTAGCTTCTAGCTAGGTGAGAGGATAGGAATTAAGGAGGAATGGTATGTCAACAAAACGTACTTATCAGCCCAAGAAACGTAGGAGAATGCGGAGACATGGGTTCCGCGCTCGTATGCAGACTAAGGCTGGACGGCGAGTGATCAAACGCCGCCGGCACAAGGGGCGCACACGCTTAGTCCCGGTGCGGTTGGGCGGCGCCAAACGACTTAATTGGAAAGAAAGTAGCCACAAAGATAAAGGTCGCTGATATTACTTGGAGCAGTATCGTTGGCAAAAAGAGATGCGCCTGTGTCGTTCTCAAGATTTCCAACATG
>DUEJ01000023.1 GCA_011192175.1 Thermoflexia bacterium | reverse complement strand
GGTCGGAGTGGGGGTGCGGGTGGGCGGGAACCATTGGGTGGGTGTTGGTTCTAGGGTGCCTTTCTCCCCGGTTTCCGGGTTTACCACGTAGGGGGTAGCGGTGGGCGCCAGTGTACTGATCAGCGTCGGTGTCACGGTGGAGGTTGGAGTGGGCGAGGTAGGGTGCATACTTAGCGCGATGAACCCCAGCGTGTAGCAGGGGATCGTCGCCAGGATGATGGCGATGAGAACGGTGTAGATTGGTTTGCGTGTATGTAAGGTTTCCATTTATAGCTAGCTATGATAACAGCGTTTGAAGGGATGTCAAAAATTTTGGGGTCTAGCTTTGGTAGGTTTATAGTCGAAAGTCGAAAGTCGATGGTCGAAAGTGGAGTTACTCTGAGATTCCCGCGACGCAATTTTCGATAATTAGCTGGGCGTCATTCAGGGCGGGCAAGGGATCTTTCTCGCCTCTCCAGATAGCCAGGGTAGCCTCACCGATAGCCTCCCATTGGCAAGCGCCGTAAGGATGGTTGGGCCAGGGAGTCCCTAGCTGTAGGGCGGCTCCAAAACCGGCGATGTAGGGCCGGGTTTGAACTTCGAGGCTGCGTAGCGCCTGACTGTTGGCGGGGACTACGTCCTGCATTAAGGCGAGCTCTCGTTGGACGGTTGCGCTCCCGAGGTATGTGAGTACGCTGACCGCAGCTGGCGCGTGCCCCCGGGTCAGCGCGTTGGGCGTGAGCATGAAGAGGGTTACTTTGACATACGGGCTGCCCATAGGGACTATCCCGTAGTTGAGGCGGCTCTCTTCCAGGGCTAAGAGGGCGCGCGCTCCGCCCCACCAGATGGGCGCTTGCCCAGAGGTGAACATCTCTTGGCATAAGCTGAAACTGGCTTTGGCGGGGGCGACTTTGCTGAATTCTGCCAGCCAACTGGCCGCCTCATAGCCCGCCTCACTGTTGACGTGGACATGCCCGCGGTCATCAATAAGACCGCCGTACCGGTCTAGACCGTGTCCTAAATAGATTGGGGCTACGTGATAGGCAGCGGATTGACCTAGCCCGGGGTTGCAGAGGTAGTATTTATCCGGATTTTCGCGGCGGAAAGCAATGGCTTTCTCCAATAGGTCGTTGAAGTCGGTCGGGTCTGGGAGTTCAGACTTACGAAGCTGGTCTTGATTGTAGATTAGCGCGAGGCCCTCTTGGGTTACCGGTATTCCCCAGCTCTGGTTATGCCATTGCATGGCTTGAGCCGCCGCCGGCTCGAAATTCTCCATCAGGTAGTCGTCTGCAAAATAATCATCCACGGGGACAATGTTGCCGGCCAGTGCATGCGCTCCGATTTGATCGGCTGTCCAGTGGATGAGGTCTGGGCCTTCCCCGGTGGGGAGCGCGACCGTCAAGGCATCATTGAGGGTTTCGATCTTGACGGGTTGGATGACGAGGGCGGCGTGCGTGGTGTTGAAAGCGGTTATGATTTCGGCATAAGCTTGCTCTTGGGGAGTGCTCCAGTTGTGCCAGAGGACGATGGAGGTTTGTTCTATGGCGGGGCTGGCAGTTGCGGGAAGCGGCGTTTCCATTACTGTGGTGGAGGGAGTAAGAGTGGTGCTGTTGGCAGTACAAGTTGACAAGATGAGTAGCGATATGAGCAAGATAAGTTTTTTCATCTGTGGTTAGTTTATTCCTCTTCCCCTGAGTGAATTATAATAGCTCCGAAAACAATAAATCAGTACTTATCCGCGAAAATCTGCGTCCCAAAGAGGAATTTTTATTACTTTCCAATCACGTTAAAGCGATTATAATCAAAGAAAGATATACCTGCAAATGCCGTAACCGGGAAGTGAACTGGAGGTGACCCCCATGTCAATTAATCGACTCGCAATTACGATTGTGGATGGCACGCAATCGCATGATTTGATGGTTGCCCTGGGTGCGGAGGGGATCCGGGCGACTATCGTGAATGCCACCGGGGGGTTTTTACATGATTCTCTGGTGACGTTGTTTATCGGTATTGAGGAGAGACGCTTGCCGCGCTTGTTTACGCTCCTGGAGGAGCAATGTCCGCGCCGCATGCGGTATGTGCCGTTGGGCGTGGAGACGGCGATGGCTTCCGGCTACCCGACGATGATCGAGACTTCTGAGGGTGGGGCCGCTATCTTTATCTTGCCGGTGGAAGAGTTCCGGCAGCTGTGAGGAGTGCTTATGAAGCTGATAATTGCTATTGTGAAAGATTCAGATGCTATGGCGGTTACTGATACTCTGGTGGCCGAGGGATTGGGGGTGACGCGAGTGGCCAGCACCGGCGGATTTTTGCGTCGTGGCAATGTGACGTTACTTATCGGTGTGGAGCCAGAAGCGGTAGAGCGAGTTTTTGAGCTAGTAGAGGAAAGCTGCCATGTACCAGAACCGGGGCAGCATAAGGCGACGGTGTTCGTCTTGCCGGCTGAGGAGTTCACGCAACTTGGATGAAGAAGCTGGGGCGATTTTCTCTTAGATTTCCGCGCATACGTGGGCCTCAGTGGATGCGGCGGGTTCCATTGCTGCTGGCCGGTGGCGAGTGGAGCGCGCGGTTGCCGGTCGAGTTGCGCCGCTCGTTGCGCCGCTTGGTGGGGGAAGGTGTACTGGCCAATATCAGCGATTCGATTGTCAATACCTACCAGGCGGTTTATCTGTTGGCCCTGGGGGCTAGTCGCACCGAGATTGGATTGGTAAGCTCGCTATCTAATATCGCCATGCCGCTGGCGATGTTGCCTGGTGGTCGTTTGGCCGCTCGCCGGCACCGGTATAAATGGTTGGTGATTATCCCGTCCCTACTGGGGCGGGTTTTGTTATTGGGGTTGATCGTGTTGCCCTATTGCCCCTGGCGTCCCGCATTTATAATCTACGTGGGAATTGGAATAGCTATCTTGCGGGCCTTCTTGTTACATCTGGCCAATCCCGCGTGGACCGCGATGTTGGGGCAGTTGGTCCCGGTACGCTGGCGCGGGCGGTATTTTAGCGCGCGCAATATCTTTATGGGCGGCGCGGCTTTTCTTGCTCTCTTGGGAGTTGGCCGCTTGATCGATCAGCTGGGCACTCCCCTAGGGTATCAATTGGTTTTCGGGATAGCCGTGTTGGCAGCGCTGGGGGCCAGTTATCTGCTCTCTGGAGTAGTGGAAGAGCCGCCAGCCGCGCGTCCGCGCCAGAAGGAGCAACTTATCTCTCTCCCGCAGCGGGTATGGGCGGAGAAGACCTTTCTATCTACCTCTGGCGTAGCTTTTTTATGGGGGTTTGCGGTGAGCATTGCGACCCCTTTTTTCATTGTCTATCTGGTGGATGAGGTGCAGGCTTCCGCCTCGCTCGTGGCTCTGAGCAGTGCGACGGCGACATTGGCTTCGTTACCGGCGCAGCGCATCTTTGGCCGGCTGATAGATCGGAAAGGCAACGGGTGGGTCAAGCGGCTGACGGGCCTGATCATCCCCGTGGTGCCGGGGTTATGGGGGTTTATCCAACAACCCTGGCAGGCGTTTCCCTTACAACTCGTCAGCGGTTTTATTTGGGCTGGGTACAACCTGGCCTCTTTTAATCGTCTATTGGAAGTGACGCCGGCAGAGGATCGCCCCATTTTTGTAGCTATCAGGCAATCGCTGGTCGGAGTGGGGATGGCCGTTGGGGCGGCGCTGGGTGGTTGGCTGGCCGAAACGCAAGGGTATCGCATAGTCTTCCTCTTCTCGGCTGGAGGGCGGTTGTTGGCGGCGATTATCTTCGCCTTGAGCATGATCCCCGTGCAGACGTGGCGGCGGCTCTGGCAGGGCTTCTCGCGCTGGATAGCGGAGGGATATCGGAAGTTGAGCAGCGTGGTCTCTGCTGCTCTCCACTGGTGTGGGCAAGGTCTAATTGGTTTGTGGTATAAGTTGAAGCAGAAGAGGGGGCGTGATGGCTGACCAGAAGATTGAGCAGCATGCTTACCACGGCGAGATAGATTCAGAGGCTCTGGCGCGTGCTCTGGTCGTGCAATTTGAGCAGGGGGATACGCGCGCACACTGGATGCGCGGGGAACAGGGACGGGCTGTCGTCCAGGTGCAGGCGCGGCGGCGCGAGCGCGGCGATCCAGAGATGACCGTGACGGTGCAGATCACGTCTTCCGCGACCGGCGTGGTGATCTCACTGGCGGAACAACGGTGGTTTGGCGTAGCGGCCGATCTGGCGAAGAGCGGACTGTTGACGCTACTCAATCCCTGGAATATCATTGGCGAGTTGGATGATATTGCGCGAAACGTGCGCCGCATCTAACTCCACGATGAGCTCTGGAAGGCGGTGGAAAGCTACTGTCGTGGCGTGGGAGCCGGGAGCGGGGTGGGGCCGGGAAGTCAACGGGTCACTTGCCCGTACTGCGGTTCTCCTAATCCAGTGGGCGAGTTGCTCTGCTATGCTTGCCGCGCTCCACTAGTTGAAGTGCAACCAATTGCTTGTCCTCGCTGTGGCTTTCTCAATGTTCCAGAAGCGGAGATTTGCCAGAATTGTAGTACCGCACTCTAGATTGGGCGCCAAGCAACTTGCGACTTTAGACTTTTGACTTGCGACTTTAGACTTATTCTCAGAGGAGGTATGATGGAGAAGAAAATTCGAGTTTTGATGGCGAAGCCCGGTTTGGATGGACATGATCGCGGAGCCAAAGTAGTTGCTCGCGCGTTGCGAGACGCCGGCATGGAGGTCATCTACACCGGCTTGCGGCAGACGCCCGTGATGATCGCCGAGGCAGCTTTACAGGAGGATGTGGATGTGGTGGGACTTTCCATTCTCTCCGGGGCGCACTTATCCTTAGTTCCGCGCGTGTTGGAGCAGTTACGCGAACGGAATATGGCCGACGTCCCGCTCGTTGTGGGGGGGATTATCCCGGCCGACGATATCCCCGTGCTGCAAGAGCTGGGAGTTTATAAAGTCTTTGGGCCGGGCACCAACACTCAAGATGTAGTAGCTGCTATCAACCGAGCGATGGGGATGTAGATGGATATTGCAGCAGCTGCCTTAGCCGGAGATCGGAGGGCCTTGTCCCGGCTGCTCTCTGGGGTGGAAAATGATACGGTCGTGGGGCGTGCGGCGCTGGCGCAGCTATTTCCGCAGACTGGAAAGGCGCATGTAGTTGGTATCACCGGCGCACCTGGTGCGGGGAAGAGTACGCTGGTCAACCAGTTAGCTCGCGAAATCCGTGAGCGCGGTCAGAAATTAGCCATTGTCGCCGTCGATCCTACCAGTCCCTATTCGGGCGGGGCGTTGTTGGGCGACCGGTTGCGGATGCGCGATTTGAGCACTGATACGGGCGTCTTTATGCGCAGCATGGCCTCCCGAGGCCATGCTGGGGGAATCGCTCGCGCCACCCGTGATGTGGTCTCCGTGCTAGACGCGGTAGGCTACCCGCTTATCTTGGTGGAGACGGTGGGCGCGGGACAATCTCAAGTGGAGGTGGCGCGGGTGGCGCATACCGTGGTGCTGGTGGAAGCGCCGGGGATGGGCGATGATATCCAGGCACTCAAGGCTGGGTTGATGGAGATTGCGGATATTATCGTGGTCAACAAGGCGGATAAACCGGAAGCTCGCCAAACCGTCCGCGCCTTGCAATCAGTGCGTCCAGGGATGCGTTCCGAGGGGCATCACCGGGTCTCGGTAGGGAAGGAAAAGCAGGTCGCCGCAGAGGTCGCCGGTTGGGAAGTGCCTATTTTGCAGACCTCCGCGCTGGAAAACCGGGGATTGGAGGAATTACTGGCTGCTCTGGAAGCGCATCGAGATTTTCTAAAAGAGAGCGGGCAATGGCGCGCACGGCTTCAGGAAAACGCTCGCGCCGAGGTGGAGAGTTGGCTCCAGCGTCACTTGTTGGCCCTGCTGGCAGACGAGGTGGGCGAGGCCAGCTTGACGGCGGTGGTGGATACGGTCCGCCGCCGCGAAAACAATCCGGCCTCGGCGGCGCAGGAGCTGCTCGCGGCTATTTTGGCGGCGGCCGGAGGGGCGCGATGAGCTTGCGCCTCTGGTTAGTACGTCATGCCGAATCCACCTGGAACGCTGCGGGCCGCATCCAGGGCCAAGCCGATCCCCCGTTAAGTGCGCAGGGCCGCGTCCAAGCGCGGAGCGTCGCGCTGCGCCTGGGCGCAGTAGAATTCCAAGCTCTCTATGCCAGTCCCTTGCAGCGGGCGGAGCAGACCGCCCAAGCCATCGCCGAGACTACCGGTTTGGAGGTATTACTTGATACACGCTTGCAGGAACAAGGCGTAGGCGAGGCTTCTGGTCTGAATTGGGATGGCATCTTAGTGCGCTGGCCGCAGCTGAAAGAGCTCTCTCTGCGCGGAGAATCACTGATGCCTCATATTCCTGGCGCCGAGAGAATGCCAGATTTTGAAGCACGCGTAGGGGCTGTTTTCGGCGAAGTTAGAGCCAAGTACCAAGAAGGCGACGTAGCTTTAGTCTCACATGGCGGGGTTTTCCATACCTATTTGCGCAAGTTGATGCACGTGGAGGACGGTTACCATTCCGGCTTGAGCTTTGGCAACACCTCTCTCTCGCAAGTCGAATTTGCCGCCGATGGACATGTTAGTATCAAGTTTGTCAATGACCGGCATCATTTGCGGGATGGTTATAGTAAAGTATAATATGCGGTGTTTGGTTGGTGATTTAATTAGTTAAGGAGAATGCCTGTGTACGAAGAAGAATTCATTGACTTGCGTGTTTATTTAGATATATTGTTGCGCCGCAGGCGCGTGATCATCGTGGTCACGCTGGTGGCAGCGCTAACAGCGTTTATGGTGAGCGCGGTCTTACCTCCAACTTATGAGGCGAAGGCCGCGCTCTCTGTTGGTTCCCGGCGTTCTAACATCACCCTGACGGAGGATTTTGTCCTTTCGGAGGAAGAAGCGACGTTGGTGGAACTTAAGGGGCAAGAAGATGCGTTGACTGAGATTGCTCAGAGTTTGGCGGTGGCGGAGATGGTAGCCCAGGCGCAGCCGGGGTTGTTGGAGGAGGAGCAATCTTCCAATGCGCTGGTCCATGCAATTGAGGTGCAGACTAAAGGGGATCTCTTGTTGCTGACGGCTTCGGCCGGCGACCCGCAACGAGCGGCGGCACTGGCCAACGCTTGGATGGAAGCTATGAGCGAACAGATTGATGTAGTTTATGCCTTATCGCCAGAGACTATTGCGGAGATAGAGAGTCAGCGGGATATTTCCCAGCAGGAGTACAAGGAAGCGCAGAGTAAGTTGGAAGCCTTCTTAGGGATTAGCCAGCTGGCCGAATTGCAGAGTAGGGTACAGGTAGCGCGGGCTTCATTAAACAAGTACGAAGATTCTCTAGCTCAGAGCATGGCCTCGCGCTACACAGAGCAGATTGATGAGCAGAAAAATCGTTTAGCCGCGCTCTATGCCGAGGAGAGCCAAATCCGGCAGCAATTACTGAATGTGCAATCGTTGGCGGGACAGCTTAGTGAACGCGCTGATTCAGGGACGGATAGTTGGGGTTTGGCTCTGGCCTTTGTCAATTTGCAGGCGGGGGCCTATGGCGGTATCCCGGCAGAAATGTTACAACTTGATTTGAGCGGGCCGGCTCCTAACGTGCAACTCGCTGAGGTGGCGGAGTTAGTGACGACCTTGCTGAATAAGCAGGCAGAGATTCAGCAAGAGAGCGCGACCTTAGCAGAGCAGCTGGGGGACGTGCAGCCGGTTGAGTCTACTGCTACCGAAAGTGTGGTTGAGCAGCAGGTTAAGGCTTTGACCGGTGAGGTGGCGAGTCTGGAGGCGCAAATTGAGCAGCAAGAGGCGCAGAAGAAAGAGCTCACTGCGGCGCGGGATGTGGCTTGGACGACGTATAAATCTTTGCTGGATAAGTTACATGAGCTCCAAGTCGAGAATTCGATCTCTACCAGTGAGGCGCGGGTAGCTTTCGCGGCGTTGCCGCCAACCAATCCCACTTCACCCCGGAAACTGCTGAACACAGCGTTGGCAGGGGTGGTGGGTTTAATGTTGGCGGTGGGTAGCGTATTTGTGATGGAATATCTATTCCCGGCAACGGTTGAGCAGGAAATGCCTGGGATGAGCGGAGTGGCAGGATGGTTGTTGGCGGAAGCTTCCGGGCTGAGTGACCTGAAGTCTGGTGGCAACGGCAACGGCAACGGGCAACACGTCAAGGTAATTGGGCTAGCCGAGGAGCAGGTATCTCGTTCTGAATAAAATTAAGTGGAGTCAAAGCAAAGCCCCTCGGTTTATTCACCGAGGGGCTTTGCTTTTGAGATCTAGTTAAAAGGCGAAAGGCGAAGGTTGTCTGTGGCGCGGTGGGGAAAGGAACCAGAGCTGGCATTTATTCCTCTTCGGATTTGGGGGCGGCTTCCTGACCGCGCCGCTAAACCGTTCACTTGTCTACTCGCTTTCTTGCTCACTCGCCTACTCGCTCCGGCATGTCGCGACTGGCGATAACGTTGATGCCGGTACCCAGGACGTTTGCTAGCACCACTTGTTTGGTCTCCACCGGCGCGTTGATCTCGATCTGGCGGAGCTGGGCTAGCAGTTCAAAGATGAGGGGCTTGGGGATGGGGGCAGCGGTGTAGACCGGGACTAAGGGATGGAGGCCGCTTTGCACCTTGACCGTCGTGGCGACCATGCGGCGGGGATCGGTGAGTTCTGCTTGCGCGTAATGCACTCCCCGGGGGCAGCTGTTACCTTCTACGTTGAGTACCTCTTTACCCGCGTGGGTGACTTCTAGGGTGCAGCCCATCGGGCAGGTGATGCAGATCATTTCTTCAGTTACAGACATTTTTGGCCTCCGTTGATGACTTTCAACTTTGATTCCACTGAAAAAATTTCTTACCGCAAAGATGCTAAGGACGCTAAGAAAATAGCTTGCCACAAAGACGCCAAGACGCTAAGTAAAAAACAAGGTAAGCTTTCAGACCTCCGAGGTTTTGACGGTTGCTTGACCGGGGCCGCGCGCTCTGTATCACCAGTGCCGGCCACAGAAGTACCAGCTGCTAAACCTCGGAGGTCTTTGGAAAATCTAGGAGCTCTTTGCGCTTTCGTGGTGAAATCCTCGGTTTTTTCAGTAGACTCAACTTTTGACTTTCGACCTTTGACTTTTGACTTGCTGTTAACCTTTTGGCACTACGCTCACTCGTAATTCCTGCGCTTTGCGTACCGCGTCATAATCGCGCCCCCGGAGTGGGATCTCTAACATTTCGCCGGGCCGCGCGTACCGTTTAAGTTTGCGGGTGATGAGGTTCTCGCCGTCGTGGACTAAGACGCGGACAGGCTCTTCCAGCGGGTGGGTGACTCGCAGTTGGAGTGTGATTGTGTCTTCCGTGAGACTCTCCGGAGCTACTTGATGTGGCACCACGTAGCGCACGTTTTTTCCAGACGCGGTGGGGACGTATTTTCGTTCCCCAACTTGATGAGTAAGTTGCTGGGCATATTGGGCCGCGTGCCGCCCGGCGACCAGCCCGGCTTTCGTCACCCAATCCACTAGATCGTAGACATGCACCACGTTGCCTGCCGCGAAGATGCCGGGAACGTTGGTCTGGAAACCGTCGGTGACGATGGGCCCAGCGGTGAGCGGATCCAGTTGCACGCCTGCTTGCTTGGAGAGCTCGTTCTCCGGGATGAGACCTACGGAGAGGAGGAGGGTATCGGCGGGGATGAGCTCCTCGCTGCCGGCGATGTAGTTCCAGTGCTCGTCCACTTGGGCGATTTCGATGGCTTCCACGCGGTCGTTGCCGATGATGCGCTTGACCGTGTGGCGCAGTTGCAGCGGGATATCGAAATCTTGCAGGCATTGGACGTAGTTGCGGTTGAGGCCGCTGAGGTAGGGGAGAATTTCCAGGACGCGCTCCACTTTGCCGCCTTCAAAGGTGATGCGGCGCGCCATGATCATGCCGATGTCGCCGGAGCCTAAGATGACGAAGCGCTCGCCGGGCATGTATCCTTCCACGTTGACCCAGCGTTGGGCGGTCCCGGCGGTGTAGACGCCGGCGGGCCGGGGGCCGGGCAGTTGGATTTGGGCGCGGGTACGCTCGCGGCAACCCATCGCTAAGACGATGGCGGCGGCCTGGAGGTCAAGGTAGCCGCTCCGCGCGCCGGTGGCGTAGATGCGGCGGTCGCGGGTGATGTCCAAGACCATTGTGTCTAGCAGGGTCTCGATGCCTAACGCTTGGACTGCGTTGATGTAGTGCTGCGCGTAGCTGGGGCCGGGCAGATCCTCGCCGAAGATCTCCATGCCGAAGCCGTTGTGGATACATTGCAGGAGGATGCCGCCCAGTTCGAGGTCCCGCTCGATGATGAGCACATCGTCCGCGCCCGCTTTTTTGGCGGCGATGGCGGCTGCCAATCCGCCGGGGCCGCTCCCGATAACGACGACCTCGTAGTTGGATTTGAGCTGTTTACGCATGTCGCACCTCCTTCGTTTTGCGGGTCAAAAATTCCGAGCCGCCGTTCTTCTTGCTGATCTCCAGCGGGTCCTTTCCTAGTTCGCGGGCCAGAATCTCGATGACGCGCGGGGTATCAAAGGCTCCTAGACAGCGTCCGGTTCCTAGCCACGTCCGGCGTTTGATGGCGTCGTAGGTGACGGCGGGGATGGGAGCGTGGATTGCGGCCACGATTTCGCCTTCGGTCACGTTCTCGCAGCGGCAGATGACGCGCCCGTAGCGTGGATCTGCCGCTACCAGCGTGGCTTGCTCCTGGGGGGAGAGGTGGCGGAATACGGGGCGCGCCGGGCGAATGGGGTTCCAAGTTGATTTGACGGTTAGCTCCTCACCGGCGGATCTCAAGAGCTCCACCACGCGCTCGGCGATGGCCGGGGCGGCGGTGAGGCCGGGAGATTCGATGCCGCCTAGGTTGACGAGGCCGTGTACCTCCGTTGGAATTTCGATGATGAAGTCTTTGTTATATTCTACGTCGCAGCCTAGACAGGGGGCGTTCCCGCCGGGGCGCAAACCGGCAAAGACGGCGACGATGTTGCGCCGGGTAAGACTGGGGATTAGCTTCTGCGCGCCCTGCCAGATCTCCGCCATGCCCGCCGGGGTGACATCCACGTTGCGCTTATCATCAATTTCTTGAGCGTTGGGGCCTACCAGGGGGTTGCCGTGCGTGGTGGCAGTGACCAAGATACCTTTGCTGATTTCGGTAGGCACGGGGAAAAGGACGTTGTTGATCTCCACGTCGGCGCGATCTAAGACGTAATACTCGCCGCGTCGGGGGGTGATGGTGAACTCCGGGCGAACGCCGGCCCGGTGCATTACCTCGTCGGCGTAAAGCCCCGCCGCGTTCACTACCCAGCGGGCGTAAAAATCGCCCTGAGTGGTCTGGATGCCCACGATTTGCTCGCGCTTGGTTTCGTCTGCCCAGATAAAATCGCGGAATTGGGTCTGGAGGCGGAGCGCTACTCCGTTCTGTACCGCGTTCTCGGCGGCGGCGATGGTGGCGGCCCAGGGATCGCAGATTCCGCCGCTGGGACAGTAGAGCGCGCCGCTCGTCTCGGGATTGATGCGCGGTTCGCGCCGGCGCATCTCCGCGCCGGAGATGGTCTCTACGGGGACGCCGCTCTCCTCACCGCGTTGGTGGAGCTCCGCCAGTCGCGGAAATTCCTCTTCCCCGATGGCGACAACGTAAGTGCCACGCCGGTCAAAGGGGAATTGTAGTTCTGCGGAGAGCTGGTCCCACATCGCATTGCCGCGCACGTTCGTCTCTGCCTTGAGTGAGCCGGGTACGGCATCGTAGCCTCCGTGAATCAACGCGGAGTTGCCGCCGGTTGCGCCGGCGCAGACATCGGACTCTTTTTCTATGAGTAAAATGTCTAAATCATAGCGAGAGAGGAAGCGTGCGGTCAGTGAACCGACAATGCCTGCTCCGATGATGATAATATCGTATTCTGATGGCATGAAGTTCTCCTGTGAAAATAGGTCTAAAGTCTAAAGTCGTAAGTCAAAAGTTTGCTTCAAGACAAAGATGTTGGCGTTAGTGAAGCTTTTTTGTTGAAAAGACAGCTCACCACGGAGGCACCGAGAACACTGAGAAAAAATAAGTTTAGGGTGAGAAATGTGTAACCTTGACTCCCTGAAAAGATAGCTCACCACGAAGACGCAGAGGGTGCTGAGAAAAAAAATTAAGTTTCAAATATCGGTGCGCTCTGTGTCCTCGTGGTGAAATACTCAGTTTTTCAGGAGGCGGCTTTATTTGCTTCTGCCTAGCGCGAAGCCTTTGGTGAATTGCTCATGAAGCAGGATGAAGATGACCAATGGTGGAACCATAGCTATAACTGCCCCGGCCATTACCACGCCCCAGTTGGTGACGTCTTGCTGCGACGTCATGGCCCGCAGGCCAATTTGGATTAGCTGCCGTTTGTTCTCGCGGATGATGATTAACGGCCAGAGGTACTGGTTCCACATGTAGATGAATTGGATCAGGGCCATGGCGGCGATGGTGTTCCCGGACATAGGAAGCAACACGCTCCAGAGGAAGCGTAGTGGCCCGGCTCCATCCACGCGCGCGGCATCGGCCAAGTTGGAGGGGATAGTAGAGAAATGTTGACGGAAGAGGAAGACGCCGGTGGCGCTGGCCATGAAGGGTACTGTTAGGGAGAGGTAGTTATTGCTCCAACCGAGGTCGGAGACCAGGTTGAAGAGTGCGATGATCATGATCTCGGTAGGCATCATCAAGGTGAAGAGAATGAAATAGAAGATGGCGTTTTTAAGAGGAAAATCGAAATAGACCAGAGCGAGACCGGCCAACATGGAAAAGATAGTTTTGAAAACCATGACCAGCGCCGCGACGATGAAAGTATTGGTCATATATCTGCCCAGGTCAAATTCTCGCCAGGCGGTGCGGTAATTGCGTAGAAAGGCGGTTCCTATTCCTAATTTGGGCGGATAGTGATAAACTTCCGCGCGTGTCTGGGTTGATTTAGCCATCGCGAAGAATACCGGGGTCATCACTAGCAGGCAGGTGATGATTAACGCTAGGTGGATAAACAGTTTTTGTCGGGGTTTAAGTCGCATATTAGCCTCCGTAGTGTACTTGACGTCCGCTGGTGCGGAATTGGACGATGGTTAAGCCGACCACGATGAAGAAAAGCACGACGGATTCCGCTGCGGCTAGCCCGGTTTTATAGTATTCAAAACCATCACGATACAAGTTATAGATCATTACATTGGTGGCATCTAACGGGCCGCCTTTAGTCACAATATCAATCATGCCGAAAATGCTGAAGAACGAGTAGATGATGTTGGTGATGAGGAGGAAGAAGGACATCGGTGAGATAAGGGCAAAAGTGACGCGCCAGAAGCGTTGCCAACTAGAAGCGCCGTCGATAGCCGCCGCTTCTAGTACTTCCAAGTTCAAATTTTGCAGCGCGGCCAAATAAAAGACGATGTTATACCCTAGATTCTTCCAGATACCGGCCATGATGATTAGGAGTACCGCCAGGCGTGAATTGCCTAGCCAATTAATCTCGGTGTTGAAAAGTTGCTCGGTGAGATAGTTCACCGGGCCGAAGCCTGGGGAGAACATGAAGAGCCAGATCACCCCGGCTACCGCCGGCGAGAGGGCATAAGGCCAAATCAGTAGGAGGCGGTAGAAACGTCCCCCTTTGATTTTGCTGTTGGCTAACATAGCAATGCCTAGCGAGAGTCCCAATCCGCCGATGACGATGCTGGTGGTAATAAACACCGTGGTGAGTATGATTTTATGGTAGCCGCTATCTTTGATGAGATCAATAAAGTTTTCCAAACCGGTAAATTGGGTCTTTAGTCCCAAAAAAGCGACCCGATAGGTAGAGAGTCGGAAAGTCTGGGCTACGGGGTAGTAGAGGAAGACGGCTAGAATGAGGAGCGTCGGGAGGAGAAATAAAAATGGCAGATATTTGTTTTTAAATTGTGAACGGTATTCCATAATACCTCCTTCGAAAACAGTCAGGTAATCTTGAGCTAGTAGTTAAATAGTCGGTTTTTGTGCGGGGATGGTATGCACTAGCACCGGACGTCTCTTAATAAAAACTCTCTGCGACGAGCATATCTTTCTGCGTTCGTCCGTGCTTGTCAGGGTCCTAGCTATTGTTTGAGACGCGGATTAGCTATGAATTATGTGCCCTGATCTTGGCGGATTAAAATTTTGAGGGCTTCAATGGCGGTTCTGATGGCGCGGTCGCCATGGAAGAGGCGTTTGTCCTCTTCGGTCTCAGGCAACCCCTCGTCTTTGCCGACCATCATCATCACGCCGCCGGCCCGTTTGCGATGGATGCCGGCAATGATGAAGAGCGCGGCCGCTTCCATCTCTGAGCAGATCGCGCCGCCCTGCACCCACGCTTTCCAGCGAGCGGCTAGCTGCTCGGAGAGTGGCATCCGTTCCTTTTCAATCTCTCCGTAGAAGGAGTCCTTGGAATGTGAGACGCCGGTTCTGAAGGGTAATCCTAAATTGATGGCCCCCTGACGCAACGCTTGTACCACGGTTGGATCGGCGACCGCGGGGAACTCCAGGGGCAGATAGTGGCGGGTGGTCCCCTCGTCGCGTATGGCTGCTGTTACCACGGCGATTTCGCCGGTTCTGGTGCCGGGCTGCATTCCGCCGGAGGTGCCGACACGGATAAAGGTGTCCGCTCCAATTTTGATTAGTTCCTCCACGGCAATGGCGGCGGAAGGGCAGCCAATACCGGTGGAGACCACCGAGACTTTTTCGCCTAATAGGGTCCCGGTGTAAGTCGTGTACTCGCGGTTTTGGGCCATTTTTTGCGGATTATCAAAGAAGGCGGCAATTTTTTCGCAGCGCCCTGGATCGCCAGGGAGTAACACATAGCGGCCGACATCGCCTGCTGCTAATTGGAGGTGGTATTGGATGGTCATCTTAGTTCCCTTGATTTAGTTTGGAGTAAAATTTGGGGTCTCTGGGATTGGGCGTGGTAAGTGTCCCGCGCCGTAAATTTTTCACCACAGATTACCCGGGTTACACTGATTTTTAACTTTTTTCCGTGCTAATTCGTGAAATCCGTGGTTAATTTTAACTTGACCACGCGAATTTCCAAAGAGCCAAAATTTGATTCCCCTGAAAAATAGTTGGCTCACCATAGAGACCCGGGGAACGCAGAGAAAAAACGGGTTTTGGCGACCTGCCCCGCCAAAAGGTTAATTTGGGGGAAGTTAAATTTCAAATCTCGGTGCTCTCCGTGCCTCAGTGGTGAATCTTTGGTTTTTTCAAAATGGAGATGAGATCGAGCACTCCCGTAGGGAATAACTCGATCTCTCTTGCATAGTGTGCGGTTAGCTTACTCTACCGATTTGTTGTAATCCGTGATGGCCTTATCCGCTTCGGCCTTGGCGGCTGCTAGGGCCTCGTCCACGGTGGCTTCGCCGGCTAATACTTTCTCGACGGCTTGCTCGATGATGGTGCGAACTTCGGGGAAAGCGCCAATTAGGGCACCTTGAGTCGCACGGTTGACTTTGGTGTCCAGCAGTTGGTCAAAGGCGGCTTGGTAGGCGGGATTGAGCTCGAACCAATTTTCGATTTTTAATACATCCACGGCTGATTTGCGGATGGGGAAATAGCCGGTGGCTTTGTGCCAGCGAATGGCGTTCTCGGTGTTGGTGAACCAGATGACGAAGTCTTTGGCGGCTTGCATCTCTTGATCGGGATGGTCTGCGGTGAGCCACATGCTGGCTCCGCCGACGATTACGCCCTGCCGCTCGCTGCTTTCGGGATAGGGGAGGTAGCCGGTGCCCAGCTCAAAGCCGTTCTCCGCCGCGTCGTTTTGACGGTTGGTCACATCACTGGTGGAGGTGATCTCCATGGCGGACTGGCCGGAGACGAAGATGGCGTCAGCGCCACTCCAATCTTCTAGTTTGCCGCTGTAGGCGTAGTAGCCTTTGTCGTACATCTCTTTCCACCAATTCATAATTTCTTTGGCGGCATCACTGGTCAGGTTGACTTCAGTGGCGCGGGCATCACGGCCGTTGCCGTTGTTGGCCAGTTCGGCACCCATATTGGCCATCCATTGCTCGAAGAACCAACCGTGGAGCGGCCAGGAAATGCAGTTTTCGGCCGCGCCGCTGGAGACGATGGCATCACAGGCGGTTAACATCTCTTCGAATGTTTCGGGGGGCGCTTCGGGATCCAATCCGGCGGCCTTGAAGATGTCTTTGTTGTAATAAAGGACGGGGTTGGATGAGTTCCAGGGCATGGAGTAGAATTGCCCACCGAACTTGTAGTAGTTGGTTACACCCTCGATGTAGTCATCTGGCTGGAATTCAAGACCTTGCACCAAACCTTCAATGGGGGTGAAGATGCCGGAATCCATGGCCATTTGGGAGCCGACCTCGAAGATCTGGACAACGTGGGGAGCGCTATCTTGTTGCGCGGCCAAGATGGCGGCGTTCATGGTGTCGCGATAGGAACCTTTGTTCTCCACGCGGACATAGATACCAGGATGGGTGTAGTTGTAGTCGGCGACCATCCGTTCGATGAGTGCTTTGCGCCCACCGCCGAAGGCGTGCCAGAAATCAATCACGATAGATCCTTCGGGAATCTCTTCTTTAGTTTCTTCAACGGCGGCTTCTTTGGTTTCTTCGACTACAATTTCTTCCTCTGCGGGCGCGCCACCACCACATCCTATCAATAACGAACCTAAAGATGCGATGACGAGCAACAGTGCTAACAGTTTGTACATGCGTTTCATTGTATATCTCCTCCATAGTAGTTAGATTAAATAAATGGGACGTAGTTTAACGAGTTGGGTTGGGCTAGCGACACCTCCTTTGGGTCATGCTGATTGCCTAGACAGCATCCACGGTGGATATTTTACCCTCATCAGAACTGGGGGAATGCTTAATTATATGAAGATATTGGAACTATGCAAGTTGAAGAGAAAGCCGTGTTTTCATTCCACTACCCAATCCAGTGTGCGGGTAATTGCTTTTTGCCAGCCGGCGTAGAGACGCTTTCTCTTCTCCGCCTGCATCTGCGGTTTAAAGGTGTGATCGATATTCCAATTCTGGCGCAGGGCCGCCACATTATCCCAGAAGCCGACCGCTAACCCGGCGGCGTAGGCAGCGCCCAGAGCCGTGGTCTCTGTCACGGTGGGCCGGATGACGGGCACGTCCAAGATATCGGCTTGGAATTGCATGAGTAGCTCGTTGGCAACCATTCCGCCATCAACTTTGAGCGCCTGTAACGCCACGCCGGAGTCTCGTTCCATGGCTTCCAAGACGTCGCGGGTCTGGTAGGCCGTGGATACCAGGGCCGCGCGGCAGATGTGCTGCTTGTTGATGTAGCGGGTCAGCCCTACCAGCACGCCCCGCGCGTCGCTGCGCCAATACGGGGCGAAGAGGCCGGAGAAGGCCGGGACGAAGTACATGCCGCCGGCGTCGGCTACCTTGCGGGCCAGCTCCTCGATTTGGGGAGCGCGCTCAAAGAAACCCAAGTTATCGCGGAGCCATTGGACCAGCGCGCCGGTGATCGCGATGGAGCCTTCCAACGCATAGACGGGGGGGGCGTTGCCGAATTGATAGCCGAGCGTGGTGAGTAGCCCGTTTTCCGAGGCGACAATCTCCGGGCCAGTGTTGAGCAGCATAAAGCAGCCGGTGCCGTAGGTGTTTTTGGCCTCACCGGGCGAGAAGCAGGTCTGGCCGACCAAAGCTGCTTGTTGATCGCCCAGGTCTCCGGTGACAGGTAGCACCTCGCCGAAAGGGCCATCTTTGCGGGTGAAGCCGTAAGGGCGCGCCGCGCTGGAAGGGCGAATCTCCGGCAGCATGGAGCGCGGGATACCCATGATCTCCAGAATATCGGCGTCCCAGGAGAGCGTCTGGAGATCCATGAGCATGGTGCGGCTGGCGTTGGTCACGTCGATGATATGGGCGCCGCCCTGCGGCCCGCCGGTAAGCTGCCAGATGATCCAAGAGTCCATGGTGCCGAAGAGCGCGTCCCCCCGCGTTGTGGCCTCGCGCACTGCCGGGACGTTTTCCAGCAGCCATTTGACCTTGGGGCCGGCGAAGTAAGTCGCCAGGGGGAGTCCCACTTGTGCGCGGAAGCGATCTTGTCCGCCCTCCCGGGACAGCTGGTCGCAAATCTGCTTGGTGCGTGTATCTTGCCAGACGATGGCGTTGTGGAGTGGCTCCCCGGTATGGCGATCCCAGACCATCGTGGTCTCGCGCTGGTTGGTGACGCCTACGGCAGCAATCGCGCCGCTGGAGATGTTCCCTTGCGTCAACGCTTGGCGGACAACTTTCTGGGTGGTCTCCCAAATTTCTTGAGGGTCATGTTCCACCCAACCGGGCTGGGGATAGAGTTGCTTATGTTCTGCGTAGGCCCAGATGACGGGATGGCCACCGTGATCGAAGAGAATGCAGCGACTTCCCGTAGTGCCCTGGTCTATGGCAGCGATATATTGCTGGAGCATGTAAACCTCCGAAAGATACTATTATTCTGCTCTTGCCTGAGAGCCTAGTCGTTTGGCCAGCGTTTGCAGCTGCAAGAAGCCGATAGGTTTTAGGAGCACCAGATCGGCTTGCGGTTCAATCATCTCGGCGAGCTGCGAATCGGCGGTGGTGACGAGTACCTGAATTCCAGCCAGTTTCGGGGTGGCGCGGATACGGGTTAGTAGCTCGCGTCCCCCGACATTGGGGAGATGTAGGTCCAGAATTATGATATCTGGGGAGAGGCTATCTAAGCGCGCCAGAGCCTCTGCGCCATCGTTGATCACCTCGGTGGTGAACCCCCCGGCTTTCAACGCCTCGGAGAAGATGGTGGCCAGATCGACTTCGTCTTCAATAATGATTGCGTGTAACTGTTTCATGCAGCCTCCTTAATGTGATGCGGGAAAGGGTATAATTGCTGTGAATGTACTGCCCACGTCGACCTCGCTGGTGACGACGATTTTACCGTTCATTAACTTAACTAGTTGTTGAGAGATAGAGAGTCCTAAGCCTACGCCTCTGTGTTTGCGCGTTTCCGAGCCATCTACTTGCCGGAAGGCCTCAAAAATGTTCTCTTGAGACTCTTTAGGAATGCCGATGCCAGTATCTCTTACTTCCATCGCCCAATGAGCGTCGTCAAAACGGTAAGCCCTTATATCAACGTGGCCTTCATCGGTGAATTTGAGGGCGTTGTTGACCAGATTGACTAGCACTTGATGTAGCCGGTCCTGGTCGCCATGCAGGGTAGCTGGTAGTTCAGGGTCTATCTCTTTGGTCAATGCTAACCCGCGTTGTTGGGCTAGAACTTTCATACTAGCGTGTGCATCGTCTACCAACTCGGCCAGAGAAAAAGATGTGGGGTGAAGGGCGAGCTGCCCGGCCTCAATGCGTGTTCTATCCAGCAGGTCGTTGACAATTTTGATCAGGCGCTTGGCATTTGCCAGGACACGTTCCAGGGGTAATTGTTGTTGCTCGTTTGCGAGGTCCCCGTAAATGCCGACCAGCAACATCTGTGTGAAGCCTTGTATGCTGGTGAGCGGAGTGCGCAGCTCATGCGAGACCATAGCTACGAAGAACGACTTTAGACGGTCAAGCTCGCGGAGATGAGCGTTAGCCACCTCCAGACGCTGATTGGCATCCTCCAACTCGCGGGTGCGTTCCTCGACGCGCTGTTCCAGATCACGGTTGAGCACGCGGAGGTCT
>DUEJ01000022.1 GCA_011192175.1 Thermoflexia bacterium | reverse complement strand
TCCCCATAGGTCAATCCGGCGATGAACGGTTCATCCGTCGCCAGCGGTTTCCCCCCTCGCCGGGTTTGTAACTCCCGTCGAAAGTATTCTGTGACCGGCTCCTCTGTTCTGGCGGCGGGTTTGTTTCTCCGAATTCTCGGCACCAGATTGACCAGTTGTGCCAGCTCTTCAGATGTAAATGACTGGAGCACTCTGGCTACTTTCTCCACTCGTTGAGGCGTTGCTGCTCTACTCTTCGCCATCTTTTCTGCTCCTCACATAATAATAGATTACACAGTTTATCAAGTGTAGCACAGCTGTCATCTCCTGCAATCAACTCCGCATCTTATGCTTCTCTAAGCATCTCATCTACAGTCTTGAGCGCCAGGGCCGCGCTCTCGGCGGCAAAGCGGCCTGGATAGCGGTAGAAGTAAGAGAAGAGATCTACTTCGGGACCGCCGGCCGCGTGTGCGCTGGCGGTCGGCAGGTAGCCGATGCAGCCATCGGTGACGCTGGCGAAGAGCGTATGCGCGGTGGGGGCCGCGGCTTTGATGCTCTGCCCAATTTCGGTGAAGGTTTCGGCCCCAAAGGTGACCAGTCCCAGCTCGCCGGCGCGCAGGATGTTGATACGCAAGGGGACGGCCCAGCGACCTTGACGCGCGGCGATCCGCGAGCGCCAGGGGTAACGTTGC
Source organism: Thermoflexia bacterium (assembly GCA_011192175.1). Taxonomy (GTDB): domain Bacteria; phylum Chloroflexota; class Anaerolineae; order B4-G1; family SLSP01; genus G713. Next base: position 19,826 of record DUEJ01000022.1, on the reverse strand, counting down.
CAGAGCAACCCATCAACGGCCCAGGAGAGGAACGGCGGCAAGTCGGACTGGGCCAACAATACCTGGCGATAGGTGCGTGGCGGGCGGGCGGAATTGGCCGGCGCTTCCAGCGGGAGCCAGGACTCACGGCGACGTAGTTCCAATGGCGCGGGCGGCAATTCAGCCAGCCCCTGGTCGCAAAGTTCCACCACCGTGCCCGCCACCTGCGCGCCCAACGTCTCTACCGCACCCCACGGTTGCTCGGCTGGGCCCAGCGCGTTGCGCACCGGATTGAGATCCGCCGTCGCGCCCTGGAGGAAGAGCGTCAAGCCGCCGAACTTGCTTTCTACCTGTGAACGCATGGCCCCGATCCAATCGGCGGAGACCAAGCGGTTTTTTGGCCCCAATACTGTTCCGTGACAAGCAAAGTTGACGATAGTTGCCAGCGGAACGCCCTGCGTGGTGCGGAGTTGCACTACGCCGACCTCCCGGTCTCGCGGCCCGCCGGGATTCACGCCAATATCCAGGCTCCCATCTGGCTGTCGCTCGCGGCGATTGACGGCGATATCGGCCACCGTCTGCCCCCAACTTAACGTCACCGGCGTCAAATGCTCTGCGGCGCGTTGTACCGCGCGCACAATTCGCGCCACCAGCCGCTTTAGATATGCGCGGCGGCGCGGCCCGGAGCGCCAATCGGCGTAGGTGAGCGGGCCGGCGTGGGTGTGCGAGCAACTGATGATTACCTCTGCCGTCCCGCGCAACCGCTCCTGTACCCGTTCCACCACCAGTTCGTTGATAGCGAGCAGATCGCAGGCCACCAACGCGATGCGCCGTTCTCCATCGTCCAATAACAACGCCGTAGCAGTCAAATCGTCGTGGATGCCGAGATTGCCTTTCGTCCGGTCGCCGTAGCCGATGAGATAAATGCCTTTGGGCGGAGAGATAATCTCGCGCGCCACGCCGGCCCGCAATGGGGGTCTTGTCATGCTAATTCTCCGGTAGACCTAAGTTGCGGCGGGTCGCTGCTGGCGAATCGCCCAGCCGGTAGCCCCGGAAAAGTAGCGCGCCGGTGAGCGCCGCGGCCCCAATCACCCAGAACGCGAGGCGGACTCCTAGTGGATTTTGAGCGGTGTACCCAAACCGTTCCAGTAAGAGCGGGAGAATTAACGTGCCGACCGAGATTCCCAGCCCATTGGCGAAGCTAAAGGTGCCGTAGTAGATGGCCTCGCGGCGGCGGCCCGTAAGCATTTCGTCGTAATCCACCACGTTGCCCATCAGGGCATAGATGATAATGAAGTAGCCGCCCAACATGATGGCTGTGGGAATCATCGCCAGAATTCCCTGCACCAGCGGGGAGATAAAGGAGAACGTGCCCGCCCAAAAGGTGAGGGCCGTCGAGAGGGCTAAGCCCACCATGGTGATGGTCAAGAGTGTGCGTTGCGGAACTTTCTTGTCCCAATGCCCCCAGAGCATACCGGATAGCCCCATCACAATGATAAGCACTCCCTGGAAGATGCCCACATCGGCTTCACTTTTGCCCAGCACTAGCGTGACGAAATAGGGCATGTTGGCCAAAAACATCTGGTAAGCCAGGTGGATGCAGAGCGTGGAGATGAAAACGATGATGAATTGGCGGTTGCGCAGTGTAATTTTGAGACCCTCTAGAGCTCCTAATGGCTTGCCGGGCGGCGGTTCGACGTCCCGCAAGCCGAGGAGGGAGAGCCAGACCGTGCCTACACCGACCACGCCCACCACCACGCCCATCGCCACCGGGCCGATGCTCTCAAAGAGCGGGGCGGCGACCAGTGAGCCGATCAAGACGCCGACCAGACCAAAGACATTTTTCCAGTAGCTCAACTTCACGCGCGCGTGTGAATTGGGAGCCATCTCCGGGAGCGTGGCGTCGTAGGGAATGCCCACCAAACTAAAAGCGGTGAAGTAACCTATCGTGACCAGCATGAAGTAGCTGGCCGTGGGGGTTTTGCCGGCGGCTCCGGGCGGTGTCCAGAGCAGGATGAGAAACAAGGCCGCGACCGGCGCAGCCAAGAGCAGGAACGGGCGACGCCGGCCCCAACGTGAGCGGAGTGTATCGCTCCAATGGCCGATAAAGGGGTCGATCGCCGCGTCCCAGAGGCTGCCGATGGTTAGTAGCAAGCCGACCAACGCGGCGGGGAGATAGGCGACACGCCCGGAATCTGGCGGCGGGGCGTAGAAGTAGAGCAGCCAGGTGCTGACGGTGATGCTCATAATGTTGAGTCCGGCGGAAGCGGCGCTATACAGCCAGCTGCGGCCTAATGAGAGAGGTTGATTTTGGTTCATGTTTGGCTCCTTTTGACGTTGGGAAAATTAGGATCGTCTCACCACGGAGACACAGAGGACACTGAGAAAAGAATCAATTTGCTAGAAAAAGATAACTTACCACTAAGACACAGAGGGCACTGAGAGAAAAATTGGTGAAGGTTAGGTTTGACTCTGCTGGAAAAGCTAGCTTGCCGCTAAGACGCCAAGATATTCTGGGACTTTTCCGGGTAGATGTACCGCGGTGTGGATTTTTCACCATAGAGGGCATTGATTTTTTTGCGTTCATTGGCGTCTATTCGCGGTTGATTTTAGCCTGACCAGGCAAAGATAGCGCTTAGTTTAGTCCCGCTGCTGCTCGGCGACTTTTACCAGCCGCGAGAGCAATAACATACCTGCTCCTAAGATCCCCAACGTCGCGCCGACGCCGAACAGATCGGCCAAGGCGCCCGCCACGGGGGCCAGCACTACCATAATCATGTTGGTAAATTGAGATTCTACCGAAAGCCCGGCCGCCATCACCTGGCTAGAGATTTGATCGCTGATGAAGGCCACGGTCAGCGGTTTGCGGAGGTTTTGTAGTATGTAGAATCCCAGAAAAACGAAGATGGCGAGCGCGTTTAGTTCATAGTGCGTCGCTAGCCCGGCGGAGAAGAGAAAGAAGGCCCCAATCAAAAAGGTGATGTTGATGGCTTGGGGTAACTGGCCGATCTTTTGTTGAAACTGCGCTGAATTGCGGGAAGCGTAACTGCTGACGAGGTAGATGATGAAGTAGACGCCACCGAGGAGCACGGCGGAGCGTTGTGCATCCTGGTAAGCTAGCAGGAAGGGCAAAGAGAGGGCCAACGTGGTGACGATGGGTTGGAGATAATCTTTGGTCACTTTGAAGAAGGCGGTGAAACTGGAGCTGTTGATCAGCGCGCGGACGGTGCGCGGTTCTTTGAAGATGGCTAAGAAAATGCGCCCCGTGGCGCGTATTTGCTTGATCGTACCCTCCTTCCGAAAACCGATTAGCTCGCCATCTAATTCCGCCGGATAGCTTGCCAAGTTGATGAGGTCCAGCAGATAGGGGAGGATGGAGACGCCAAAGATGTAGCGGTAGCTGCCGCTGTAGAAGACCAATCCGGCCGCGAGGAGCGAGTTGATGGCCGAGCCGAATTGGGAGGCGGCGCGGGTATGCCCATAGTAGCTAACTTTGAGATGGCGTAGGTTTTTGATGTTCAAGTACTCCAGAATCAGGGCTTTGTGAGTGCCAGAACGGAGAGCATCTCCCAAGGCGAAGAGCAACATGGCAAGGAGGAAGACGGGATAGCTATCCGAGAGGGTGAAGATAATAAAGGAGAGAATATAGGAGCCGAAGGAGAGGAGCATGGATTTGCGCCGGCCGAAGGTGTCCGCCAGTACCCCGGCAGGAATTTCCAGCAGATTTGCCGAGAAATCACGGACGGCGAAGAGTATCCCCATCTGGAAGAAAGAGAAATCTAAGTCACGGAAAAAGAGGATGAGAAATGGCTCAAAGAAACGGAGGTTCTTGAGGAAACCATAGAGGGAAAACTTATAGAACATCGTATTTTTGGTGAAGTGAGCCGAAGTTTTTTTCATAGTTGTGTTGAGGTAGCGGCTGTTGTATAAATCAACGTTGATGCTATTGAAATAACCGAACATTTAGCCGCTAAGGCGCAAAGATTTGAAAACTAACCTTCAGAAAACTAATTTCTTTCTTAGCGTCTTGGCGTCTTAGCGGAGAACTATCTTTTTGCAGTGCCGCCAAAGTTTTCTCAGGGTTCTCCGTGGCTCTCTGTGATGAATTTTCTCAACGTAACGCTTTCAGTAATTTGCCCGGCTCGTTGGAAATCAGCACATCCACACCCCAGCCGGCTAGCTGTTGGGCTACATCCAGGGAATCCACCGTCCAGGTAGCCAGACGCATCCCCTTGCGGTGTACACGCCGTACCATCTTCTCGGAAATCAGTCGAAAATTAGGATGGAGTGCTTCATAGGGAGTGATTAAGCTCAATAGGCGGGTGAAAAAAGTCGGGGGGTAGCAAAGGATACCACACGGAATCTCTGGCAGCAGCGCGCGCATACGGTAGAGCAGGTAGGGCTCATACGAGGAGAACCATACTCGCCGGCTCATTCGTAGACGTTGCACTACCTTTGCCACGGCAGCCACCAGCTCGACGCTCCGCTCGCTAGCCGGCTTGAGCTCAATGTTGAAGAGTAGCCGTTGGCCTAACGTGGACAAGGCATCTTCCAGCGTGGGGATCTGCTCGCCCCCGAACTCTGGGCTGAAAGAGAAGCCAGCATCTAATTTTTTAACCTGGGACAACGTCATCTCGGCTACGGGCCCGCTACCATTCGTCGTCTCATCCACCGTCCTATTGTGAATCACGACCGGAACGCCATCTTTGGTCAGCTGAACGTCCAACTCCACACCATCTGCGCCGATATTAGCCGCGGCGCGAAAAGCGGCCAGCGTATTCTGGGGCGCTTGACGGGGTGCTCCGCGATGCCCAAAAATCAGGGGCCGGTTTTGCCACCATTCAGTAGGGAAATTAGTCATTTTAGAACTCCACGAAATAAGAATCTGCCGCCCGGTCAATTAACTCTTGGCTGAGGGAAGGGGGGACATTGAGATACCCGGCGATATCAATGATTTGGTCCAGTAGGTCACGCGCGTGGCAGGCGCGCGGCGACCGGCCGGCTTTGATGTAATGTTCTTGAATCAGGTAAGCCAGCGAGCGGTCATTCCATTCGATACCTTTCCCTCCACAGACGCGCTTAAAAATCTCACGGTAGCCGTCCCAGGTAGGATCACCCACTTCGATTTTGTGGCGGATGCGGCGGAGGAAAGCCTCGTCTACCAAATCTTTGGGGGCCAAGTTGGTAGAAAAGACGATCAGCACCTCGAAGGGAATCTCTATTTTGCGTCCGGTGTGCAAAGTTAAGAAGTCAATGCGCTTCTCCAGCGGCACGATCCAACGGTTGAGCAGGTCACGCGGACGTACTTGCTGGCGTCCAAAGTCATCTACCAAGAAGATCCCGCCGTTGGATTTCATCTGGAAGGGAGCCTCATAGTATTTATTGTTGTAATCATAAACCAAGTCCAGGCTCTCCAGGGTGAGCTCGCCGCCTACCACGATAAAAGGGCGGCGGATGCGTACCCAACGGGTGTCCAGCCCGTGTTGGGACGCGCCCTTTTCATCTGCCCGGATGTGGTTGACAGTGTCAAAGACCTTGATTACCTGTCCTTCCACCTCAACCGCGTGCGGGATGTAAATATCGCCTTCCATGAGCAGTGAACCGATCGCCTCAGCGATAGAGGTCTTCCCGTTGCCGGGATTCCCAAAGAGGAAAATGGAACGTCCGGAATTTACTGCGGGGCCAATCTGCTCGAAAGTCTCTTCGCCGAGGATTAAGTGTGAGAGGGCGTTGCGTAAATGTCGTTGATGAACTTGTACATCTTTTAATCCCTGCCGGAGAACAGATTCGTTATACCGCTCTAAGGTGACTGGTGCTGCGCCGGCGTACTCGGTGCGCTCCAGGGCGTCGCGCGCCATATCCCGGCCTCGGGAGGTCAGCACATAAGAGTAAGAAGCGCCAGAAAAACCGCCTAATCCTCCTGTGCCGCTACCGCTCACTTCGCAGAGCCGCTCACGTTTAAGAAATTGGAGGACATTATCTACTACCCCGGCAAAGGATAAGCACATCCGCTCGGCCAGATTGGTGCCGGACATATTGCTCTCAAAATAGAGTATCTTGAGAGCTAGCTCGGTCAGGAACCCCATACGGAGGCCGGTTTCCTTTACGTCACGGGGGGCTTTGGGGAAGAACCCCCCTTTCTCTACTTTTTTCTTAGGTACCATAGTTCCTTCTTCTCCATTTAAACCATTTTTTATGTTGCCTAATTATACGCCGAGTGCAGGATTAGAAAAGGGGGGGGGTGAAAGTTGAAAGTTAAAAGTTGCAGGTTGAAAGTTCGTTACCTTTAACTAAATTTTTTTCCTTAGCATCTTAGCGATGAATTATTTTTTCTCGTGAAGTCAACTACACCTTTGTGGAGAACTAGCTGCTTTGCGTTGCGTCTTAGATGATGAATGGTTCGCGGGAGAGGGTGGTGAGGGTTTCGACTCCAGTAGCGCTCACCAGCACATCGTCTTCGATGCGGATGCCGCCCAATCCTGCCAAGTAGATGCCGGGTTCGATGGTGAAGGTCATGCCGGGGATGAGCTCGGTTCCAGAGCCGGACATGATGTAGGGTGGTTCATGGGCTTCCAGTCCCAGCCCGTGCCCCGTGCGGTGCATGAATGCCGGGCCGTAACCGGCGGCAGTGATGACTGCGCGGGTGGCCGCGTCCACTTGCCCGGTGGTGACGCCCGGTCGGACGGCAGCGCGTCCCGCCGCGTTAGCTTGGCAGACCAGTTGGTGTATCTCTACCAGCTTACCTGTGGGCGCGCCGCAAGTCACCATCCGGGTGATGTCCGAATCGTAGCCATCTACCTTAGCGCCCCAATCCACTACGATCCAATCCCCCGGCTGGAAGGCGCGGTCGCCGGCAACGGCGTGCGGCAGCGCGCCATGCGGCCCGCTCGCTACGATGGGAGCGAAAGCCAGACTATCCGCGCCGCCGGTCAGGAGCGCGGTGATGAGGCGGGCTGCGGCTTCCTTCTCCGTCATGCCGGCGTGCAGTTGCGGGAGCCAGGCGCGGAAAGCGTCCTCGGCTACCTGTACGGCGCGGCGCATGGTCGCGATTTCCTGCGGTTCCTTGCTCATCCGCTGGGTAGCTAGTAATTCATCGGCCGGCAAGAGCTGCGCTTGGGGAGCGTGGCGCTCCAAAATTCGCGCTTCCCAGAGGCGCATTCGGCGGGTCTCCACGCCGAGGCGCGCTCCCGTCAATTGTAATGCCGTCAGAGCTTGCTGGAATGCCGTTTCGTAGCCTGCCGCGTCGGTGTACGGGAAGAGGGTGAAACCGGTTCCCTTGCCGGCCTCTAGTGCGGGCAAGATCAGCGCGGGTGGTTGCTCTAAGGGGAACAGGCCCACCGTGGGGCGTTCGCTCAAGTGAAACGAGAGTCCGGTCAGGTAGAAAAAATTCGGGCCGGGAACTAAGGCGACGGCGTCCAGGCGTTGCGCTGCGGCTAATTCTAACATGTTGGCAATGCGGTGCATTTGATACCTCCTCTAAAGATAGTCAGGTAGTCTTTAGTCTAGTAGTCAAATAGGTATTTGCCGGTCTGGTGGGTGTGGTTCTCATACGAGGACTCCTAAAGCGAGCGGGCGAGTTCGTAAAATTCGTGGCAGAAAAAAGTCAGGCCAGCTGCCATTCCGAGGAACGTAATGCCGAGGGCTCTCGCGTACTAACTACGAGATCCTGCGACAGGCTCAGGAACCTGGCCTAAGCCTGTCGCAGGATGATGATAGGGAGACCTATTTTCGAAGCAGCTACCTGCCCAAAGTCCGGCAACGGTTGTCGGGGTAGCAGCAGCTCCCCCAAATAGAGACTGGATAAGTAAATTTAAACCGGAACCAACAGGTTGGGGATTCCGCCCGGTGGTGAAAACTGACAGAAAATTTACGCTAGGCTGTACTAGGAAGATTCTAAATTATCCCCGTTTATCAGGCAAGGAGTCTGGGGTTAACCCTAGCCGTTTTTTGAGGCACTTGAACCAGGATCCCTGAGCCCGGGAAGGTTGTTCACTAGTTTGGGTGCGCCGGATACGCTGGATAGCTTGGCGTAATTTTTGCATCTTCACTACTTGTTTCTCTGGGTGTCTGTTTTCAGCTCGCATGGCTTTCCCCCTTAGAATGGCTAAATTTACGTGACACGTTCACTGGTTGAGTCAAACATGTAACCTACTCCGCGAACATTTAGAATATAGCGGGGGCGGCTGGGCGCTGGTTCAATCTTGCTACGCAACCGCCGGATGTGAACTCGAATAATAGAGCGCGCTCCCCGAGTATCCGTTTCGTACCCCTGCGCACAACGGACCAACTCTTGGGGTGAACGCACTTGATCTGCATCCTCTAAAAGACATTCTAACAATCGAAATTCCGTCGGGGTAAGATCAATCGGCTCGCCATCACGGACAACCAGATGCTTCGCCCGATCAATGATGATATTATCAACTTGCAATAGATCATCATCCCTAACTGGTGGCGGTTCAGGCAAGTTTTTTTCTATGCTAGCCAGTTCTTGCGCATTCTTCTTTAATTTAGCTACCAACATCTGCCGGTGCTGTTCTCGCCCAACCTGATCCAGTCCTTCGCGCAGCGTGATGAGAATCTGTTCCGGGGGCGCAGGTTTGAGCAGATAATGATAAGCGTCCTCGCGAAGAGCTTGAATAGCCGTCTCTACAGTCGCGTAACCGGTGATTAGAATAACCAACATCCCCGGCGCAATCTCCTGGATAGCGGCTAATACTTGCAGGCCATCTATACCTGGTAATTGTAGATCCAAGATAACAGCGTTAAAGGGCCCGCCCGCATCAATGAGCGCCAGAGTCTCCTCCCCAGAAGCGGCGAGAGTAACTTGATATCCCTCCAAGCGCAAAATTTCACCCAACGTGATACGCTCTGCGGCTTCATCATCAACTACCAATATATGTTCTTGGTGCATTTTACCTCCTACTCGGCGAGGCGAGAGGCAGGCGCACAATAAAAGTGGCGCCTCCTTCAATTGGACTCTCTACCCCAATTTCGCCACCGTGCCGCTCTATGATTCCGTAGCTAATGGCTAACCCTAGCCCGGTCCCGGTGGATTTGGTAGTATGAAAAGGTTCAAAAAGATGTTCCCGAACTTCAGGGGCAATCCCTGGCCCGCTATCGCGGAAAGCTATTACAACCTGCCCGCACTCTGCATGGTAGGCGGACCCAATGCGCAGCTCCCCACCCTTCCCCATGACCTCAATAGCATTGATGACGATATTCAGATAGACCTGGGTCAATTGGTTATTAGAGCCCCTTATGAGAGGCAAATCAGGGGCCAGGCGCGTGAGCGTCTCGATATGCGCTTGCTTCAAGCGTTTGCCGGTCAGGGCTAAGGCGTCTTCTACCGCGGCATTAGGTTGGAGCAGCTCCAAAGTGCTGGAAGCCGGGCGATAGAAATCTAACATCCGGCGCACGATATGCACTAACCGTTCAACCTCTCCTTGTGCCATGTCCAGATACCGTTGCCGTCCGGAGGCATCCATATTGGGATGGCTGACCAGATGCAGGCTGTTCTGGATAGCTTGTAAGGGATTGTTGATCTCATGGGCAATAGAGGCCGTCAAGCGTCCCACCGCAGCCATTTTTCCCGCCTGTAGGAGTTGGTTCTGCGAGCGTTCTAGGGCCCCAGTGAAGGCCGCCAGCTCCCCATAAAGTTGCGCATTTTCCACGGCGATGGAGACGGTCGCGGCCATCCGTTCAAAGAGCGGCAAATTGTCGCGGCTCAAAGTGTTACTCTTCCCCAGCACAATTAACAATCCGACCGGGCCCTCATGCGCTGCGATGGGGATATAAAGTTGATCTAGGGGCCCTATCCCTAAGAGCTCGAACCAGAAATCACCGGTAATAGCAGTTTGCAGAATCGCTTTTCTCTCGGCTATCGCCCGACTCGCGCGCCCGTTAACAGGAGGAACCACACGCCCCTCCAACCAAGTGCCGGCGGGATTTTTAGCGGTACGAATGATCCAATCCGTCGATTCTTCATCTTCTAACACAATCAAGAAAGCTTCCGCAGCTATTAACCGTTCTAATCCCTCTAACGCGGAGACCAACACATCATCCAGCTCTAGACTGGTAGAGATCATGCGATTGATCTCGTTGAGCGCGGCCAGCTCCTGATTACGCTGGCGCAACATCCGTTCTGTCCGCCGAATGCGGAGCACCACATTTAGCCGCGCCAGAAGTTCTTGCGGATCAAATGGCTTGGTGATGTAATCCTCAGCTCCCATCCGCAACCCGCGCGCTTTATCCTGCACTGCATTTACCCCAGTGACCAGAATAACGGGAATCTGTTTTAAGACCGGTTCGTTTTTTAGCTCTTGCAAAATATGGAAACCGTCAAAGCGCGGCAGTTTAACATCCAGCAAGACCGCCTCCACGGCTCGGCCCGCGGCCGTCTCCTGCCGCAGTTTGATCAACCCCCTCTCCCCATCGGGGGCAGTTAGCACGGTACAAGGGAAAGTCTGTAAAATTTCCTGCACCATCTCCAACATGATGGGATCATCGTCAATAATTAAAATTTGTGGTTTTTCCATAGTTTGAGTCTACTGAAAGACCTAAGATTTCACCACGGAGGTACGGAGAGCACGGAGATTTTAAGTGAACCCTTAGAAAATTAATTTTTTGACCAGTATTGTCAAATATTTTCAATCCAATACTAAATTGTTTTGCTTAGCGTCTTGGCGTCTTAGCGGCGAACTAGCTTATTTCAGTGGAATCAAAGTATACTTGGTTTCATAAAATTTGCGAAAGCCAACGAAATCAAGAATATAAATGAATTTGAACCAGCAAGCACTTGCCAGGGTATAAGTGAATGTGTATAATAAGCAAGTACCTAGCTGCTCCATTAATCACTTCACTGCTTTTAAGGTATAGTATGGGTGCCATCAAAAAATATGTGGCAGCAGAAAAAGAATTAGACAATCTGATACGCACGGCCCTCTCTCAACGTGTGATAAATATCCATCCATCCCCATTGCTCTGGTGGCGGATCAAGCGCCAGCTATATCCAGTTGCTCCGCCATCATTTTTACACTGGCAGCTATTCCTTCCTGCGCTAGAAAAAGCGCGTGCGCATTCCCTCTCACTGGGTTACAGCACTCACCTTTTGTAACTACATCAACTTATTTTACGGCAACAGATAAAGGAGGTGATGTTTATTGGATAAAGTAAGTTAGCTTAGACGTTTTGGCGCTATTGATTGGTAAAACTAATATCTTGGAGGAGAAATATGTGGAATAAGAAATGGTTGGCCCTGGCTGCCCTAATTGTGGTAGCGAGTATGTTGATTTCAGCCTGTGAACCTGAAGTCGTCACGGTTGAGACGATTGTTGAGAAAGAAGTTGAAGTTGAAGTTGAGAAGGTAGTAACCGCTACCCCAGAAGCCGCCGCAGAAGCCGCGACCGGGGGAGAGGCAGATGTCTATCGTATTGGTATTTACGAAGATCCGAAAACCCTCAACTACTGGAACTATTTAGGGCCTGGCAGCTCTGTCTGGACTGCTTATGTGGTCAATGGTTATGCCGCCAATCTCTATAGCCTTTCCGATCAGCGGTTCGATTTCGTGCCGTCCCTGGCGAAAGAGCTGGTTCAACCGGTGAAAGAGGGCGATACTTGGGTTTACACCGTCCCGATGGTGGAGACCGCTACTTGGAGCGATGGCGAGGCCATTGATGCCTACGACGTGGTTTTCACCCACAATGCTTGCAAAGACCTGAAGTTGACCCAGAACTGGCCCTCCAACTGCCGCCCGAACGGGGTAGAAGGCATTGAGGCCGCAGTGATCGATGACTACACGGTCCAATACATCTTCCCGGTTGAACCTAGTTTGGCGACCTGGAACGCGGGTATCGCACTGGCCGCCATTCTACCTGAGCACTTCTGGAAGGGGCAGGTGGAAGAGGCTTATGGGTTTATCGAAGGTGTCGAGATGCCAGAAGCCGAGCGTCCGGAAGATTGCGACGCCGAAGATCTTGATGATGCCGGCAAAGCCGCTTGCGAGGCTTGGACCGTCTATGACGAAGCGTTCGAGAACGCGCGCAAGACGCTCTACGAGGCAGATCCGACCGGTTCCCCCGCTTATGGCGGCTTCACCACGGATAAATTCGAACCGGGCGCTTTCGTGCAGCGCACGAAAAATGATAACTACTTCTTCAAAGGCGCCACTATCAGTGAATATGATGACGGCACCTGGATGGTGGAGTTCCCCACTGGCGAAACGAGGCAACTCTTTGGCGATGCGAGTGGCGAAAAGACGTTAGAATACGTCTCTGGCCCCCACGCACCCAACGTCCTCCTCTCGATCTACGGGTCACAGGATGCGGCCTTCTTGGCGATGCAAAACGGCGAAGTGGATTACGTGATTGCCCCCACCGGCGTTTCCCGTGGGTTGCGCGAAAAAGCGCAGACCAGCGGCGACATCAAAACTTACGTCAACGCTGACTACGGCATGTACTATGTGGCCTTCAATATGCGCAAATCACCCATGGACGATTTCGCGTTCCGCCAAGCGATTGACATCATCGTAGACAAAGAATTCGTCGTAAACAAGGTGCTGCAGGGCACCGTCTTCCCCATGTACTCGACCATGCCCCCCGGCAATGGCTACTGGCACAACCCCGACGTCCCCACCCCCTACAAAGACTTCACCCGTGCGGAACGGGTAGCTGAGGCCATCAAAGTCCTCAAAGAAGCCGGTTGGAACTGGACGCAGGAACCTGAGTGGAGCGATGACCAGCAGGACGTGATCCCCGGTGAAGGACTGACTATGCCGAATGGCGAAGCCATGCCCGAAATCACCATCCTGGGGCCTGGGCCGGCTTACGACCCCCTCCGCGCGACCTTTAACCAGTGGATTTCTGAGTGGGCGCGGGAGATGGGGATGCCGATTAAATCTGAGTTGACCGGCTTCAACAACATGCTGGACCCGGTTTTCGTCAGCGCCGACTTTGATATGTACATCTTGGGCTGGAGCCTTGGCAACGTGGCCTTCCCTGACTACTACGAATCCTTCTGGCACAGCCGCAACGACACCGCCACCACCGGCAACTTCAACACCCCCGGCTTCAAGAATGACGAGTACGATGCCATGATCGACGAGTTCATGAGCACCACGGACTTGGACGTCGCACGCGAGAAGATTTTCGCCGCGCAGGTGATGTTGGCAGAACAGCGCCCCTACATCCCCCTCTTCTACAAACAGGTCTACGACTTGGCGCGCAGCAACGTGCAGTTCCCCTACACGGAAGTCTTGGGCGGCATCCAGAATGAGAACGCTATGCAGACGGATACCATCCCCCTAGCCCAGTAACAATAACTGAAGCATCTTTCAACAAGGAGCGGGTGGTTCGTCCGCCCGCTCCTTAGCTATATTTTATCCTCGATGAGAAACTCCACGTCAAAAAATGGGATTTACTACACGTAGCACAATCCTAAGCGGTGTCGCCAGATGGTGTGCCACACCGACGACGAGGAAAATTAGTCAGCAGATGGGTCTGATTTGCCCAGAGGAGTAACTAATATGTGGAAATTCTTAGGCAAACGCTTGATACAGATGCTTTTTACGCTGTTGCTGTTTCAGGCGGTTACTTACTTTTTGATCGATGCGCAGCCTGGCGATATTGCCGACTTACTGGCCCATGATCCCAGTATCCCTCCGGGAGAACGTGACCGGTTGCGCGCCGAGTTAGGATTAGATCGCCCCCCAGTGGAACGGTTCGTGAAGTATATTGGGAACTTTTACACGGGTAATCTGGGCGTCTCGTTCAACGAATATCCCCGCCAGGTGACGGATATCATCAAAGAACGGCTGCCGCGCACCCTGGTCTTATTCTTCACTGCATCGATAGTCTCTTTCTGGGCCGGCTTTATGAGTGGCAAAATATTAGCCTGGCGCCGGGGCAGCTTTGTGGAGTATGCCTCGACGATTGTGGGGGTGACGCTCTACACTGTCTTTACCCCCTGGTTTGCCTTAATGATGATCTGGCTTTTTTCGGTTCAATTAGGCTGGTTGCCTGCCGGCAAATTTTTAAGCCCCGAAGTTTGGATCACCGCTCCAGCTTCAGCGAACGCCATCTTTAGCCGCCTGATAGGCACAGGATTTGTCGGGCTAACGGTAATGTTGGCCGGCTTTATCATCTCCAATAAAGTGACTCGCAAAATTCGCGTACCGCTGCGCGTAGCCAGTATCATCGTCCCGCTAAGCGGCGCGTTACTCTATTGGACCTTAAATGGCTTGGGCGTCTGGGGAGGGGATATGTTGCAACACCTGGTACTCCCCGTGTTGACAGTGACTTTAATCGCGTATGGTGGCAATATGTTGCTGACCCGTACCAGTATGCTCGAAACGCTACGTGAGGATTACATCCTGACGGCACGAGCCAAGGGCTTACCCGACAAAGTGGTGCGCGATAGACATGCGGCGCGCAATGCGCTACTCCCGGTCTGGACCGGGCTGGTCTTCAGCATTGGCCGCTCCATCAGTGGCGGCATCATCACCGAGACGATCTTCTCCTGGCCAGGACTGGGTTTAACGCTCTTAAATGCCTCCCTGGTGGCCGATATACCGGTGGCTATGGGCACGTTGACCGTGATTGCGATCCTGACGCTCGTGAGCCACCTAGTTGCTGATATCGGCTACGCATTCTTGGACCCGCGCATCCGTTATTAAAGGAGTAAATTATGACAATGCAAACTAACGGCATTACAGTTTCAACTGCGACCCATGCTCCGCTCTGGAGAATACGCCTGAGACTCGCCTGGCGTTCTTTTAAGAGCAGTTGGGCTACCTTCGCTGAAAGCCCCGTCGGTCTAATTGGACTAGGCGTAATTATCTTCTTTGGATTATTTGCGCTGGCGCACCCTATCTTGATGCATACAGTCTGGGATTCCGCCACCTACGATCCGCAGATGGGTTATGATATGGAGATCGCCTTCCATCCCGCCGCCCCTTCAGTGCGGCACTTACTGGGCACCGATCCCCTGGGGCGCGATGTACTTAGTCAGTTAATGTATAGCACGCGCTACGAGTTCGTATTGGGGATTCTCTCCGCAGTGGTGACGGTAGTAATTGCCACCACCATCGGAGCAGTCGCCGCTTATTACGGAGGCTTAATCGACGCGTTCCTGATGCGGCTGGCCGACTTGGTAATCATGGTTCCTTTCCTCCCCATTTTGATTGTCCTCAGCAGCTTCACCGAGGTAGGGATGTTTGAGTTAGCCCTCTTGATTGGCCTCCTCTCCGGGTTTGGCGGCAATACCATCGTCATCAAATCGCAGGCGCTTTCGGTTAAAGTTAAACCTTTTATTGAAGCCGCGCGCATTGCAGGAGGGAGCGATTTTCATATTATCTTCACCCATCTGATCCCGAACCTCCTCCCCATCGCCCTACTCTACATGATGTTTGTAGTGACCAGCGCCATCTTCTCAGAGGCGGTCCTCTCATATTTTGGCCTGACGACCATCAAGATGAGTTGGGGGATTATGATCAATACGGCGCAAACACAAGGCTACTTGTTGCGTTTTGATACCTGGTACTTGCTGATCCCGGCCAGTCTGGCGATTACCTTACTCTGTGCAGCTTTCTATCTGGTGGGCCGGGCGTTAGATGAAGTTGTGAATCCCCGATTGCGCAGCCGGTAGCTGCTAAGTCCAACTGATTGAATGAGGAGCAAGGATATTATGACTGATAATGTACTTGAAGTGAAGAACCTCACCATGCACTACATGACCCGCAAAGGCCCTGTCTCTGCGGTGGATAATATAAGTTTCTCCGTAGCGCGTGGCGAGTCCCTGGGATTGGTGGGGGAATCGGGTTGTGGTAAAACGTCTATTGCGCTCTCGTTGCTCAAATTATTACCGGATAACGCGGATATCAAGCAAGGACAAATCCTGATCAACTCCAAAAACATTGTACCGCTTAACTACGCAGAAATCTGTAAATTCCGCTGGAAGCAAATTTCCATGATCTTCCAGGCGGCGATGAACGCGCTCAATCCCGTCTATACAGTCGAGGAGCAGATCCTAGAAGCGATGCAAGAACATCTGCCGCATCTAAGCGAGGCCGAGATGAACCAGCGCGTAGATGAGCTCTTCGGGCTGGTGGGCTTGGATCCGAAGTTCAAGAACCAGTATCCGCACCAGTACAGTGGCGGGATGCGCCAACGGGCGGTGATCGCCATGGCGCTCTCTTGTGAGCCAGATATTATCGTCGCCGATGAGCCAACTACCGCCCTGGATGTAATTGTACAAGATGCGCTCCTGAAACGCATCCGCAAGATTCAAGAAAAACTCAATATGGCGATGATTTACATTTCTCACAACGTGGCGGTCATTGCAGAAGTTAGCGATCGAGTAGGCGTGATGTATGCCGGTAATTTGGTAGAGATGGCTTCTACCGAAGCTATCTTCCATCGTCCTATTCATCCCTACACGCGCGGCTTGATGTCCGCTTTCCCCAGCATCGTTGGGGAGAAAACCAAGTTGGTCACTTTGCCAGGTGAACCGCCGGATCTACTCAATCCCCCCACCGGTTGTCGTTATCATCCGCGTTGCCCGTATGCCACCGCTATTTGTAGCCAAGAAGCCCCAGAATACAGAGAGCATGGTGCTCAGCATTTCGCCGCTTGCTGGCACCCGGGAGGAGAGGCCTAATGGAACATTCAGATATTCTAGTCAACATCCAAAACCTTTCAAAGTTGTTCCCGGTGGGAGGCGGCATTTTCAGGCACAGTGATGTGTTTGTACATGCCGTCAGTGGTTTCAATTTGCAGATCAAACGTGGTGAAAGTGTCGGACTGGTAGGCGAATCCGGTTGTGGGAAATCCACCACTGGCAAACTTCTGACCCGCTTGCTTGATCCCACAGAAGGCAAAATCGAGATAGCCAGCGAACAAGGCGTAATCGATATCGCTTCATTGCGGGGGAAGAAGCTCAAGACCTTCCGCCGCAACGTGCAGATGATTTTCCAGGACCCTTATGAATCCATGAATCCGCGTTTGACCATTTACGACACGGTGGCGGAACCGTTGAACGTGCAAGGAATCGGGACGATCACCGAGCGAGAAGCGCGTATCACGGAACTCTTAGAAACCGTGGGGCTGACGCCCGCCGCAAGTTTCCTCTTCCGCTATCCACACGAGCTCTCCGGCGGCCAGCGGCAGCGCGTGGCAATTGCGCGTGCGCTGATCATCTCGCCTCTCTTCGTGGTAGCCGATGAGCCGACCTCGATGTTAGATGTCTCCGTGCGCACTGGGGTAATGCACCTGATGCAGGATCTGGCTACCAACCTGAACGTCACGTATCTCTACATCACCCACGACTTAGCGGTGGCGCGGTACATGTGCAACCGGATCGCCGTGATGTATCTGGGTAAGCTAGTGGAGTTGGCGGAGACGGAAGAACTGCTCCAACATGCGCAGCATCCTTATACCAAAGCGCTATTATCTGCCGTGCCGGTACCCGATCCCACTTACAAACGCAGCGCGGTGGAAATTAAGGGCGGCATCAGCAAACCCATCAACCCGGAACCGCGCTGCCGCTTCTATGACCGTTGCCCCCTGGCCGATGATTCTTGCCGTGATAACCCCCATCCCGAATTAGAAGATAAGGGGGACCAGCACTTTGTAGCGTGTCACAAAATATAAATTGAGTCAGGTGGTTTGACCTCTGGCCTGAAACACCCACGCCTCTCAAGTTAGTTGGGCGTGGGTGTTTATAGGTTTAGGCAAATAGAACGACACTTTACGGCGATAAATCACCTACTACACTAACGACTAATTTGCTAACTGCTGATACCCAGGCAACTACCATGAAAATCAACCTTTTAGATTGGCGTTGGATTTTATTGATTACCCTCCTCCCGCTGCTAGCCGGCCTGCTCTTTGGAGGAAGCGTACGCTTGCATGGTCTAGTCCGCTACGATGAGAAATACTTCACTCCCCAATATCAAGAAAAATATGCTGCCCCAGGTATGGTGGCCCGCGCTCTGGCTCCAGCATTGCAGGAAGCTGATGAAACTCTGCTCGCCGAGCTACAAGGCCGCTCCCATCCCAGCACTTTCCAGACTGGCCCCAGCATGATTTTTATCATGCTCTGGGAGCAAAATGACCCGTACTACACCTATCTCTATTTTGATATGGATAGTTACCGGCGCTACCCGTATTACATCGAACCAGTACAAGGTCGCTGGGTAGTTACCACCGCCGATCCATATTACTATTTGCGTTCTGGCGAATGGCTCAAATTTTTCACCCCCTTAGCGATTGTCTGGTGGTTGCTGGCAACGGTGACGCTACTAGGACTCTGGGTTTATCGCCTCGCGGCACGGATGCGAGAAGCACAAGGCCGTTAAAAACGACTGCCGTGGCTATTCCCCCTCCATCAACGGAACTTGTCAGCTTATTCTTCCGCGTTAGAATGGGGAGAGATAGTTAGCGGGAGGCAGAAGTGACAGAAAAGCAAGAGCAAGTAGCCGTCCAAATCATTGTGCATGGCGCTGTCCAAGGAGTCGGCTTTCGATATTTCACCTGTAGGAACGCCAGCCGGCTCGGAGTAGTAGGGTGGGTGCGTAATGCATACAACGGTACGGTAGAGATTCAGGCGGAAGGGACGCAAGTCAAGCTCCAGCAGTTAATCAATCAGGTGCGGCAAGGTCCCGGCCATGCACATGTGACTAAATTAGCGCTAGCTTGGCAGAACAGCACCGGCCAATTTCACACCTTCGGCATCAGGTACTAGAAAAATGCGTAAAAATCCAGAAACTATTGCTTGGGTAATTATGACGCTCTCCTTCGTCGTCTGCGTGATTCTGGCTATTGGTATTCCTTACGGCACGCGCTGGTTGATTTTCAACGCCACGCGCTCGCTCAAAGTGCAACTAGAACCACGCGAGGGGATCGTGACCTTTCAATCAAAGGGCCGCGGGCCATTGGAAGTGACCACCTCGCCGGAGGAAGTACTCTCCAATAGCAAAATTGTGCTCTCTACCGACGACGCCGAGGCTCTCCTACTTTTTTACCGCGAGACAAAGCCAAATACCCCGGTCAGCACTTTGCAACTCTACGGGGAGACCAATGTTACTTTCAGCGCTGCGCGCACCCCCGTCTTTGAGCGCAGCACCCTCCCCTATCGCATCGCACTCCAGGTAAACACCAGCAAAAAATTGCGCGTCTCCGTCGGGGGTGGCGGGCGGGACTCAATACTTCAAATCGAGACGCCCCAAGGGAGTTTGGAACTAGCAGAAGGTTCCTACACGCTGGTAGTAGATGCGCAGCGCACGGAGATCATTGTGAGCAAAGGCCGCGCGCGGGTTCCCGACCCGCAACAGGCCCACAACACCATCATCCTCACCGACTCGCAACTCACCGAACTGACCGCCGCCGGACGGGGCAAAGTACTTTCCAGTCAGAGCCGCGATGTGCTCCGTAACGGAGACTTCAGCACCGAGCTGTCCCCGTACTGGCTCCCCTTTACTCACCGCAAGCAGTACAACACCGAGAGCGACGGCAGCATCCAGCAGACAGAGGATGGGCGGCAGAGTATCATTTTCGAGCGCGCGGGAGTTGGCCATATCGAAGTCGGAATTAGCCAACAGGTAAATCAGAATATCGAGGGCGCGCAATCACTCCGCCTCAGCGCCCGCTTAAAGGTCTCAGAACAAGAGATCCCGGTCTGCGGCGTGGCCGGCACCGAATGTCCGGTGATCTTCCGCCTCACCTACAGCGACATCAACGGGGGTGAACATGAATGGTTGCAGGGGTTCTACGCGCTGGTGGGAGATGGTTACTCCAACACCTGCACCATCTGCGAGGGCAGCCCCCAGCATATCCCCATGCCCCAAGCTGCCTGGT
>DUEJ01000021.1 GCA_011192175.1 Thermoflexia bacterium | reverse complement strand
ACGCTCAAATTCAGTTACCGACATACCAGTCAGACTGCGAAACGCAGCGGGACGACGACTTAATCTGGCGTATACGTGTGTATTCATGCCCCCATTGTACTAGATTTCTTATTGCGCAACAACTCTACTATACTTAAAAAAGGGACTATGATAAAAACTCGTAACGTTCAGAAAAAAATTAGTTTATTGGGCGACTTCGCAGTTGGCAAAACCAGCCTAGTGCGCCGTTTTATCTATGATTTCTTTGAGGCCGATTACCTCAGCACGCTGGGAGTTAAAGTCAGCCGCAAAGTTCTCCTCTATCCTCAAGCGGAGATGAATACGCAACTGACGCTCCTGCTCTGGGATTTGAGCGGGAGCGAGACTTTTGACCGGATGCGGACGAATTACTTACGGGGGACGGTTGCCGCTTTGCTCGTTTGCGATCTAACTCGTTCGGAGACGTTGGACAGCTTGCGCACCTACGCGGCTGATTTACTGCGCATCAATCCCCAAGCGCAGTTTGTAGTGGCCGCTAATAAATCCGATCTGGTTACCGAACAACAGCTAGCCATTCCAGAGATCAAGGCGGTAGCAGACGAGTTGCATGCGATTTATTATCTAACTAGCGCTAAAACTGGAGATGCGGTGGAAAAGATGTTCCGCCGGCTAGGGAAACAGTTGATATGACCACCTGACACAAGAGGACTCCTTAGAAACCTAGTGCGCGTAACGTAAGTCGGTTCAGCAAGTCAGCTCGGTCGGGAGAACGCCCGCAGCTATGAAAAACACATTTCCCGCGTTAACAAATGAGAGATGCCTACAATGGATACTGCCATAGCCCAATTGATTTCACAAATTCACCAAACAACTTATCTACTGGCCAACCAGGAACTCCAAGTAGTCCGGATGGAAGGCCCCCTGCTCGCGGATATTTTTACGGGGCAGCGAGCTATGAAAGCGGCTGGCTCATTACCAGACCTGGTTCCGGAATTACTAGGAAATGAGGACTTGCTAAAGGACATCTTAGCCGGTCGAGAAGCATCCTTTCACTTGGAACATATCAATCGCGTCTCCCCAGATGGAAAGAGTACCTATTATTTGAATATCACATTGCTCCCCTACGCCTCCAAAGAATCAGAAAAATATTTATTAGTACTAATTAATGATACTACTACAGAGGGAATGCAAGCACAACAGTTGACTCAACAGCGCAACGAATTACGCTTGTTGCGTCGCCAACTGATCGCGGCCAATCAACAACTGGATCATTTGTTTCGTCATTACGTGCCACATGATGTAATTGAAGCCTCACTAGAGCAACGGTTACTGCCTCAACTAGGGGGAGAGTTGCGCGAAGTTTCAGTGCTCTTTGCCGATCTACGTAGCTATACTCATATCTCTGAGCAAATTCTCCCCTCTCGCATGGTAGAGTTACTCAACGAATATCTAGCATTAGCCTGCGAGGCCATAAATGAATTTGGCGGCATCATAGCCCAATTTATGGGTGATGCAGTATTTGGCATCTTTAACGCTCCCAACACTCAACCAGATCACGCACAAAGGGCCGTGCGGGCGGGATTAGCAATTCAGAACAAGACGGCCGCTTATAATGCACCGCAGATGGCTGCCAAGAAACCGGTTTTGCATTTTGGGGTAGGGATTAACAGTGGTCCGGCATTGGTTGGCAATACAGGTTCTCAATGGCGTTACGTTTACAGCGCCATTGGCGATACGACCAATGTGGCTTCCCGCATCTGCAATGCTACTAAACCACAAGAGGTGTGGCTAGGCCCAGTTACTCAGCGCCTGTTGCGTGGGGCCATCACTACTGTCCCCCTAACCCCCTTGCTTTTTAAGGGGAAGAGCCAGCCACTGCTGATCTATCAAGCCGTGGCTAAGAAATCGTAACGGTTCTTGAGGATTTCGGCTAGATCTTAATAAATTTGGCTCTTGGCTGCGGCGCTTCCCCCTCTCGGCCCTCCGAACTCTAGCCGTCCCCAGATTGAAACTATGCCCCAAAACGCCCTCCCGGTTTGATTAGCTATTTCTTAACCTCAAATGGGGGATAACTATTCAAGTTATCCCCCATTTTCCGTAAATTATCCACAGGCGCTTCAACCTAGGGTTCTGTAAGCCCTGATTTGAGTGGTGGCCAGTAATGTTAGTTAGCCTGGCGACTAAAGTCGCGGTTACCCTCGCGCAGTCCACCTCCGGGGACTAGTGAGCGGTCGGCGGATGGTAATCAACTGCTCATTTTACACTTGACAGAACACTATGGTTGTGGAATACCAATTAGAGAATTTAGGCCATCAGCTTGGCGGCGTAACTTGTGGAGGGGCCGGCAGCTCCCGGATGGGCGGGAACGGTGAGTAGAGTGGTTCGTGATAGGCGTTCCAAGCACGGCGCAGGCGGCGCACAAAATTCAGCCCACGGCGCAGCGAGGCGGCGAGCACCGGTTGTTCCAGCTGGGCGCGTAACTGCGCGCGATGGTTCCGGGCGACAGCGTACCCGGCATCGATGATCTCCTTATTTTTCCCCGGCATAAAGGTGCCAATACCCGGCAAGGAGATGGAGAGTTGGAAGTCGGGCGGCGATAGCTCCGCACGTTGCTGGTTTATGAGGCTCATCATGGAGATGGCGCTGCTCTCGGCAATCAAGAAGGGGGTCTTCCAATCCACCAGATTGATCTTGCGATCGATCAAGGCTTTCAAGGAAAGCCGAGGGAAATCCGCTTCGCCAGGTACAGCCAACTGGATGCTGGGGGGAGTATCGACACCGATGACGCGCTCGGCGCCCATTTGGCGGACAATGTCAATGGGATAGTTGTTGAGTATGCCGCCATCAACAAGCCAGCGGTCACAATGGCGCACCGGCCCGAAAACGAAAGGGAAGGAGGAGGTCGCCAGCAGCGCCGGAATAAGCGGGCCGTTGTTGAGAGCGATCAGCTCCCCGGTCTCCACATCGGTTGCCATGACCGTTACCGGAATCTGGAGATCGCTGAAGGTGATATCTGCGCTACCCAGCAATTTGATAAGGAACTCTCGAATCTTTTGATGCCCCAACAACCCGTAGTGATGAGGAGCTGGTCTCAATAACTCCAAAATGTTAGTGTGGAGGCCGCGCTCGCGCAGCTCTGGGGCCGAGATGCCGGCAGCGTACAATCCTGCGATGATCCCCCCCATGCTCGTGCCTGCCAGATAAGCAATGGAAATTTTGCTCTCCTCCAATAGTTGGAGGACGCCGATATGCGCTAAGCCGCGCACCCCGCCGCCGCTAAGCGCTAAGCCAATTTTGGGTTTATTCATAAGATCCTCTTGGGTATGTAATGTAAAGCGTAAAATGACTAATACCTCACTATCTGCGGGGATTGTAATCCCCGCGAAGCGCGGCTTGCCATCTTCAATGCAATGGTGGCTCGGTCAGGAGACCGGCCCCAGCTATTCGTTCCTACTTCTTGAGCAGATACCCGAAGAGTTCCGCTTTCTTTAAAGAAAGCGGAACTCTTGGCGGGCTAGAACGAACAGCTGAGATGAAGACGCTTTTACGCCGAAACTAACTCGGCGCCTCTCTGGAGGGCCTGCTTGTTAGGCTCTAACCACTGCTGCTGGCGACCGGAGAGATGCGCGGTGAGTTGCGCTGCTATCGTCTCTAGCGAGACCAAGCCGGTAGCCGTGACAAAGGCACCCAAGAGGACCATGTTAGCCATCTTGGGATTGCCCAACTCGGTGGCGATATCGCTGGCCGGCAAGTAGAGAACGTGTATGTCCTCCCGCTCACTCTTGATATCGATCAGCGATTCATTGACGACAAGATAGCCCCCAGATTTAATCAGTGGTTCGTATTTTTCCATGGAAGGCAGATTGAGTACCACGGCGGCACTGGGACGCTGCACGATTGGCGCGCCAATCTCCTCTGCGGAGACGATGACTGTGCAATGCGCGGTCCCGCCGCGCATCTCCGGGCCATAGGATGGAATCCAGGTTACATAGAGGTTCTCGGCCATACCAGTGTAGGCCAGTAGCTGCCCGGCAAACAGTGCTCCCTGGCCGCCAAAACCGGAAAAAATGGTTTCTTCATGTTTCATTTTAATTTCTCCTTTGGAGTACAAGTCGCTGCGCGCCAACAGCACTCATTGACTGCTTCGCTTTGACGCTCCCTCACTCTCTCGCTAATTCGCTTTCTCGCTCTCTCGCTTTCAGACCTTCAGCGCTTTGACCTCTTCTCTCATCTTGTAAGTGCCTAAGGGGAAATACGGTGTCATCTGCTCTTTGCTCCACAGCATAGATTCCCACGGATCCATATTCCAGTTGGTGGGACAGTTAGCGAGTACCTCCACGCAGGAAAAACCCAGCCCCTCGATTTGCGTCAGGAACGCGCGCTTGATCGCTTTCTTGAGTTTGCGGATGCTGCGGATATCGGTGCCGGCCTCGCGGGTGATATAGGCCGCGCCTTCAGTCTGCGCTAAAATTTCGGACATTTTGATGGGATAACCGGCTATCTTGCAATCGCGCCCCCCGGGGCTGGAAGTGGTTTTCATGCCGGGCAGAGTAGTGGGCGCCATCTGCCCGCCGGTCATGCCGTAGATAGCGTTGTTGATGAAGACGGTGCTGATTAATTCGCCGCGATTGGCGGCGTGGATAATCTCCGCCGTGCCGATAGCGGCCAAGTCGCCATCGCCCTGGTAGGTGAAGATAAATTTATCGGGATTGGTGCGTTTAAGACCGGTCGCCATCGCCGGGGCGCGACCATGTGCGGCTTCGACGAAATCCACGTTGAAGTAATTATAAATCAGCACAGAGCAACCGACCGGCGCCACGCCGATGCTCTTTTCACGTAAGTCCAACTCGTCTAAAACCTCGCCCACCAAACGATGCACGATTCCATGGACGCAGCCGGGGCAATAGTGAGTGTAAGTCTTAGTCATGGAGTCTGGATATTGGTATACGAGTTCCATGTTTTCAGGGATTTGAGTAGTGGTGTTCATTAAGAGACCTCCTCTTGCACTTGCTTGACTGCCTCCAGGATTTCGGCGCTCATGGGAATTACGCCACCCATCCTGCCGTAGAAACGCACGGGGGTTTTTCCGGCCACAGCGTGTTCCACATCCACCAACATTTGACCCGCGCTCATCTCGGCTACTAAGACCCCCTGCATTTGGGCGGCCAGCTCATTGATGCGGGCGGTGGGGAAGGGCCAGAGGGTTTGCGGGCGTAACAATCCCACTTTGAGACCTTGTTGACGTGCTGCGCGCAGCACGCTGATACAAATGCGGCCTACCGTGCCGTAGGCGACCAAGAGCAGCTCGGCATCTTCGGTTTCGTACTCCTGCCACCGGATTTCATTTTCTTCGATGGTGGCTAGTTTCTGCTGAAGCCGTATGTTTACCTTCTCCAACTTCTCGGCCCCCAGGTAGAGGGAGGTGATGAGGTTGGGAGCGCGTCCCACAGCGCCGGTGACGGCCCAGGCAGGGCGTGCGGTGGAAATTTCCTGCATGGGGGGGAGCTCGGCCGCTTCCATCATCTGGCCGATGCTGCCATCACCCGCGATCATGACCAGCGTGCGGTATTTTTCTGCCAGTTCAAAGGCCAAGCCCACCATATCAATGATCTCTTGGATATTGGCCGGCGCCAAGACCAACGGGTGGAAGTTGCCATGTCCCGCGCTCTTAGTCATAAAATTGTAATCGGCCTGCGACGGCTGGATGTTACCCAAGCCGGGACCGCCGCGCATCATGTTGACGACGACCACCGGAATCTCAGAGCCAGCGATGTAGGAAAGTCCCTCTGCCATCAGCGCCAATCCCGGCCCGGAAGTAGAAGTCATCACGCGCACACCGGAAGAAGCCGCGCCGTAGACCATATTGATGGCCGCCACTTCGCTTTCAGCTTGGAGGAAGACGCGGTCCAGTTCAATCATGCGCCCGGAGAAGTGCTCCAACGCCTCACTTTGCGGGGTGATGGGGTAGCCGAAGTAAGCTTGCAGACCGTTACGCACGGCGGCCTCGGCAAATGCGACGTTCCCCTTGAGTAATTCTTTTGTCATTAGCTTCTTCTCCTTTGTTATGCGGTCGCCGTAGCGCGTTGTCGTCGCTGGCGGTATACGGTAAAGACCACGTCAGGACAGATCGTAGCGCAAGCCGCGCAGCCGATGCACTCATCCATATCCGTCACCGTCACCGGACGATAGCCTTTCGCGTTAAAAGTATCCGGCGAAAGTTCCAGGATGTTGACGGGACAGACGTGGGTGCAGAGGCCGCAACCTTTGCACCGCTCCACATCAATAATAACCATGCCTTTAGCCATAGAAACCTCCTTTGAGGGTGAGAGTTATCGGGTACAAGTTACAAGTCGAGTCTACTGACTTACACCAATTTTTTTCTTGGCGTCTTAGCGGCAAACTAGCTTATTTCAGCGGAGTTATCTTTTATGCTCCCAAGAGAGCTAAGAGCACACCGCCTGCAATTACCGAACCTAACTGTCCGGCGGTGTTAGCGCCCATCGCGTGCATTAAAATAAAGTTGGAGAAGTCATCCTCTTGGGCAACTTTCTGGACCAACCGCCCGGCCATGGGAAACGCGCTGATGCCGGCCGCGCCGATGAGCGGGTTGATCCGTTTGCCGGAAACCACGTAGAGGAATTTACCGAAGAGAAGTCCGGCAGCGGTATCTAGACCAAAGGCGAAGAGTCCCAAGAGTAAGATGAAGAGCGTATCTAGCTGCAAGAATTTAGCGGCGGTCATAGTGCTGCCAATAATCAAGCCTAGGAAGAGCGTGGAGATATTGATAATCTCGTTTTCAGCGGCTTTGGAGAGGCGCTCCACTACCGTAGCCACTTTGAGCAAATTCCCAATCATCAACGCGGCGATGAGCGGCGCGGCTTGCGGGACTAAAATACCCACGGCGATGGTGACAACGACGGGGAAGATGATGAGGGCCAGTTTGGAGACCGGCCGAGGGGAGTATTCCATGTGGGTCATGCGTTCTTCGCGGGTGGTCATCAAGCGCATGATGGGCGGTTGGATGATGGGCACCAGGCTCATGTAGGAGTAGGCCACCACCGCGATAATGCCCAGCAGCTCGGGGGCCAGTTTATTGGCGACGTAGATACTGGTCGGGCCGTCGATAGCTCCGATGATACCAATGCTCGCGGCTTCGTTCATCGGGAAGCCGAGCAAGATCGCTAAAATCAAGGTGCCGAAGATGCCGAACTGTCCGGCTGCGCCCATCAAGGCGAAGAGGGGTTCGGCCAACAGCGGGCGGAAGTCCATCATTGCGCCGACGCCAATGAAGATAAAGAGCGGCAGCAGTTCGTTATCAATGGTGGCTTTCTTCAGGACCGCTAACATGCCGTGCTCCCCCGCGTTGATCATGTAGGAAAGCGGCAGGTTGCCAATAATGATGCCGAGGCCAATGGGGAGCAAGAGCGTCGGTTCGTATTCTTTAGCGATAGCCAGATAGATGAGGATGCCCCCCACAATCATCATAAATACACTGCCCCAGGTGAGGTGGATTACTCCTGCAAATAGGTCGGTTAGATCTATTCCATTCACGTATAACTCCTTGTTAGTCCAATAGTTAGGTAGTCTGGTGGTCAAGTTAAACAACGAATCAGGTACATGGCCCGCTCGCGCTCAAAGCCGAGCTTCTCATAAAGTTGTACCGCAGTTAAATTGCTCTGATAGCTCATCAAGAAAACGGTCCGGCCCGCGGTATGATGTGCTTGCACCAGCGCTGCGATTACCTGTGCAGCGTAACCTTGCCGGCGATATTGCGGGTGAGTGGCGATATTCCCGATTTCCACGGCTGATGAAAGCTCAAGATGCGTACTGCCCATAGCCGCCAAGGTGCGTCCGGCCCAGATCCCAAAGGCGGGGCCTTGGGCCAGGGGGTTTTTCTCCAGGGCGGTGAGGCCCGCGAGTTGGGCTAATTTTTGCATGGCTGGCAGTTGCTTACATACCAGCGGTTCAGCAGTTCCAGAATCCAGCTCTGTGGGATCGCCGCGATAGACCAGTTGCCATTCGGGGATGATCTCCGAAACAATAAAAGCCTCTTCCACGATAGCGCGTTGCGCCGCGTTGACCAGCAACGTGATTTTTTCCTCTGCTCCCACCAGGAAAGTTGCATAACTGGCCAGCAGCTCGGTAGAATTTCCCAGAAAAGAGAGGGCCGGGAAGGGGAGCTCGCGGTAAACGGCCACGGACATCTCCGGTGAACAGACAATATCACATCTGGCAGCCAGCGTGGTATTATCGGCCACAAAAGTGAAGTGCGCCAGGGACCAATTCAGATCCTGTTTTTGCACTTCACTCTGGCAATTTAGCACGGGATTGAGCTGCAATGCAGGCGGCGAGCGTTTCATCGGTCGATTAGCTTGCCAACGTCAAGAGAGGCGCGCCGTACGGCACTTGTTGCCCCACCGTGACGTGGATGGCGGTAACTTTACCTGCGCGGGTAGCCTTGATGGGATTCTTCATTTTCATGGCTTCCAGGACGCAAAGCTCAGTTCCTACGGCGACGGCCTCGCCTACTTGCACCGCGATGGCGACCAATACGCCGGGCAACGGAGCCGTCACATCGCCGGAACCGGCCGGTGGCGCGGCGGGGGGAGGAGCGGCTACAGGCACCGAGGCCGGTACGGGGGCAGTGGTGGGAGCCGTGATTACCGGGGGCATTGAGTTCTCAATCTGCACCGCGATGGTTTCACCATCTACGATGGCCTGCACCGGGCGCGCATTAGGATTAGCTATTTCTACGGTATATTTTTTATCACCGATTGTGACATGGTAAATTGGCATTGTTATTCTCTCCATTCCAAAAATTGGTTAGCGGGTGAGGCGGATGATTTCTCGTCCCGTTGGCTAAAGTGGATTAATCTCTTGACAAGTTATCCTTAGTGGTTGCGCCGCGCGTTAAGTTGTTGACTGCGGACGTAGAGTCCCCATTGATCTCCCGGTTGGCTCCGTTGGCGTTGTTGCTGGGGCGCGGCTTGGGACACCGCGACAGCCACGGCAGCCACGGCGGCTAGATAACGCTCATCCGTAGTGGAGACGGAGGGGGCGACGGCTATGGGACTAGGGGCAGCACACTCCTCCTGTCCCTTACCGGCGGATTTTTTCTCAGCGGTGAGCATGGTGAGAAGATACATTCCCAAAACCAATACTCCGAGAGCGGCAAAGGTCATGCCCATCCCCACCACGGTGAGACCTAAAGCTTCTGTTAGCAATGCACTCATAGTTAAGCTCCTTAGACGGGCATATTGCCATGTTTCTTAGCAGGCATTTCGTGGCTGGGGTTCCGGATGGCGCGGAGAGCGGCGATGAGAATGGGTCGAGTTTCGGCTGGTTCGATAACATTATCTATGATGCCATACTCAGCGGCCCGGTAAGGGTTGGCGTATTTGTCGCGGTAGGCTTGCACCAGTTGTGCTCGTAGCGCTGCTGGATCTTCTGCTTTAGCCAGATCACGGTGGTTGAGGATATTGACTGCGCCTTCCGGGCCCATCACGGCGATTTCGGCGGAGGGCCAGGCCAGATGGAGATCAGCGCCGATGCTCTTGCTGCTCAACACGATGTAGGCGCCGCCGTAAGCTTTGCGGGTGACGATGGAGATCTTGGGTACGCTGGCTTCGATGTAGGCGTAGAGAATTTTCGCGCCGTGGCGGATGATGCCATTATGCTCCTGCGCCACGCCCGGCAGGAAGCCAGGGGAATCCACCAGCGTGAGCAGCGGAACGTTGAAAGAGTCGCAGAAGCGCACGAAGCGGGCGATTTTATCGGAGGCGTTAATATCCAACACTCCGGCCATCACCATCGGTTGCTGGGCCACGATACCGACCGAACGTCCATCTAAGCGGGCGAGGCCGACGATGACGTTGCGCGCCCACCCCGCCTGCACCTCGAAGAAAGTGTCCCGGTCTACTATGTTCTGGATGACCTCGCACATGTCATAAGGGATACGGGGGTCTTCAGGAACGAGAGAATTAAGAACCTCAGCGGTGCGCTGCGACGAATCATTAGTCGGAATCTCAGGAGGGCTTTCCACGTTATTGGAAGGGAGGTAAGAGAGCAACTTGCGCGTAATGGCGAGCGACTCCTTTTCATCGCGTCCTACAAAATGCCCTACGCCGCTGGCCCCGTAATGTACCTGCGCGCCGCCCAACTGCTGATGGCTGACCTCTTCTCCGGTCACGCTCTTCACCACGCTGGGGCCGGTGATGAAAACCATGGAGGTCTTTTCGGTCATCACAATGAAGTCGGTAAGCGCGGGGCTGTAGGCCGCCCCGCCAGCGCACGGCCCTAACATCACCGATATCTGCGGCACCACGCCCGAAGCCATCCCATTGCGCTTGAAAATCTCGCCGTAGCCCTGGAGAGAGAGGATCCCTTCTTGGATACGCGCGCCGCCGGAATCCAACATCCCGATAATGGGTGCGCCATTACTCATAGCCAGATCCTGCACCTGGGTGATCTTGCGGGCGTGTACCAGCGAGACCGAGCCGCCTGAAACCGTGAAATCCTGGGCGTAGACATAGACGGTGCGACCGTCAACCTCACCATAACCGGTCACTACCCCATCGCCGGGGAGGGATTTCTTGGCGTCAACGACGATGGAGAAGGGTTGCAATTCTTGGAAAGTACCCGCATCCAAGAACATCTCGATGCGCTCCCTGGCCGTCAATTTCCCTTTAGCGTGCTGTTTATCAATGCGGCTTTGTCCACCGCCGAGTTGCGCCGCTTTCTGTTTAGCGCGCAACATCTCAAGACGCGGGTCTATTGTTCTCTTCATTCTTCCTCCTAACAGGTAATTAATGCTTGGCTGATAATTGACGAGATCATATTATTTCATGACACTAACCAGTCCCATTATAGATTTTTAACTGCGCCAACTCTAAGTGGGAGGTGTCACTTCCCCTACTGAAGAAGTTCACTTCAAGGCGGCGATGGCTTGCTGAAGTAGGACTGAGATTGGCACGAGGGTTTCTGGAGGCAGCGACACCTCGATGGGCAGCGAGGTGCGGAGATGATAGGTGAAAGAGAGGGGGATGTTGGTCTGCACCGGAATATCCAGCTCCAGTTGGAGGGGGATATCGGCTTGAATAGGGATATTAACTGTCCGGGCGCCGAGCAGCGGCAGAGAGACCTCTGTCTGCACCACGGTAGAAAGGAAGTAGGTAGTATCTATCGGTACCGGGAAGGAATGAGCGAAGGGGAACGTCTCGGAGAGAGGGATGCGCTGATCAATTTCGATGATGGTCTTGATGGGCTGAGAGCTCAATTGCTCCACGGTTCGTTCGGCTTGCGTCAGCAGCTCCAGGCTCTCGGCGCGAACATAATAGAGAGCGTAGAGCACCCCACTATTGAGGAGCAGCGAGAGGATAAGCAGCAACCAGAGCAAGGTTGTTCTGAGGGAGTGGTTCTGTTCATCTTTCATAGAAGTTTCTCCTATATAAATAGACAAATTTTGTTACTTGACAGCAGTATGGAATGGAGATATACTCTTTATAGATTAAGTTAGAGTAAGGTTCATATTGATCTATAGGAGGCGATATGCGGTCTAGAACTGTGATATTGACATTGATGTTGGCGTTGGTAATCATTGGGACGGCGATTGGCCCGCAAGCTCTATCTTGGGTGCGCGCAGAACGTTCATCTGGCGCAGCGGCTATAAAACCGGCGGCTTATTATCCTCCGGGATACTTATGGGCGCATGTATTTGTGCCATTTGTAACTAAAGGGACTGTTTGCATCGCAGTGACCGGGGTGACGATCACCGGCGAGACGAGCGGAGAACCTGGCGAATATACTTTCAGTACCAGCGTGGTACCCGCTGATGCTACTACGCCCAGCTATTTGTGGGACAATGGCGATACAACTGCGGCTACTACCCGCACGTTAAGCAATGGGACTCATACGCTAACCGTTGCGGTATCCAATAGCTGTGGGTCAGCAACAGACGAGCATGAGATCAAGATTGGGGCGTATCCATAGGCGTCATTTCGCTGTAACTTCGTAGATCTGCACCCGTGCGTTATTATACCGTAATCGGAATCCTGGTGTAGCGTACAGGGTTTGGGGATCCAACGGCCCTCCTAACGCCCCTAGATAAATATAATCTACCCCTAGCTCCCGCAAGCGTTGCCACAAGCTTGCGGGAGTTGCGTATAACGATTGGAGCTCCTCGTTCAAAGCCTTGATCTCCGCGGTTGCCTCTCTGGTTCCCAGAGGATAGAGAGCGGGCGGCACGTTGGTGCGCCGTCCGGTAAGCGGCGTAATCCAGTAGCCGCCATCGGTCCCCATGTAGATTTCTCCCTGCCAACGCCGGCTGTTGATCAGAAAGTAGCTCTCTGACGCCGTATGAGCTTCAATCCAGGCCAAGCCCTCACTATCTGCTTGGAGAGCCAGGACACAGTCAGGATTGAGCGCGACTAGCTGATAGCTTGCCCCCACCAGACAAAGGGCGCTCAGCAAGATAGTCAACGTAGCATAGCACCATTTCTCTTTGCCGGGCAGAGCAGCCAGCCAGGCTTCCAAGAGAGTATCCAAAACAAATCCGCTCCAGATAGCTTGGGGGATGAACCAGGTGATCAACATAGCGATATTATTGGTCAGTCCTTCCCCAGGCAACCCCACTAGCGAGGGGTTAGTGATGATAAATAGCGCTCCTAGCCAAATAAGTAACACCCAGGTAAAACGCTCCCTCTCAAACCAGGCTACCAGTGCGCCCAGCACTCCTACGGTGAGCAGATAGCGGTCTAACCCGCGACTGACATAGTACCAGGAGAAATCCATCAGCACGGTGCTGGCGGATGGCGAGCCTCCCCAGTGCAAGAAAGCCCGGAGCCACAAGGCGATGGCCGTTTCCCACAACCAGGGCATAAGTACCAATCCGGCCAGGAGTCCTATTCCCAGATATTGTGGAACTTCTCGTAACCGCAGACGCCACTCCCGGCGTGTATCCCAAAACTTGACTAGCCACCACGCGACCAGAAAACCAACGTAGAAGGCTAACACGCGGTAGTGCGTCAGAATCAATCCCGCCAAAGTAAAGACGGCTAAAGCTAAAGTTCGTTTGTTGTGCTCTTCCACAGTCTCGGTATTCAAGATGATGGCTACCGGCAAAATTAACAGGCCGCTCAACTGTGTATAACGTCCCCAACTGACATAGTAAGCTGGCATATTAGAGACCAGGGCGACGAGCAACGCGGCAAAGAGCGCCGTCTTACGTCGCTGGGTGAGCCAGTAGGTAAAGAGGTATAGCTGTAAAGCCATCGCGATATTGTAGAATTGTCCTAGCAAGAGAGTGCTTTGAGGAATATCTAATCCACTGAGCCAGCTAAAATAGGCTACCGCGGCGTGGAATCCGTAGTGATAAGTCGCTTGCGCGACATCCACATAAGGTTGGTAGGTAGCTGGTACCCGTCCTTGCTCGGCGATGAGGCGCGCTAACGTCACGTGATGTACCGAATCGACCCAGGCCGGCAATGCCAGATCACGGATGGTCAGCAAACGCACCCCAAAGCCGAGCAACAGAATGATGGTGAGTAGACCTAGCTGCCATCTAGGTGACGTGGCAAGATTGCCAATTTTCTTCTGTTGTCGCCGGCGGTATAAACCCAGACTAAGAGCTGTAAATCCCAACAAGGAGTAGAGATAGCGGGTGCTGGATGCGTCTAACTTTCCACCCAATTGGGTAATCCATAATAACGAGAAGGGGATGAAGGCCAAACTCAATCCCAGGGATAGCGCTATCTGTTCCCCGGTGGCGTAGCGCTGCCGGGCTTGCGGCCAGAGTTGTAATAAGAGAAAGCCAGGCGCCCAAAACAAGGCAAGCAGTGGAAATGCTAGCCAGAGCCTTTGCCAGCTGCTCTGTAAATCCGTGAACAAACATTAGAAATTGTAACTGTAATAGGCGTGGAAGGCCAACTCCCCAGTTTGAGCCTGGTCATTAACATAGATTTGACCCGGCCGGTAGAGGTCGCGCAGCACAGCGCGGAGTTGCAATGGCTGTTCCTCGGTCGCTTGCGGCGCTTCGATGATAAAGTAAAAAGATTCTCCGGGGATGGTATCCCGAGCTGGGAAACTCCAATGAATGGTCGCCGGGTCTCGCCGAGAGGCAGAATCCAGAGTGGCGCGGAGAATATCATGGGTAGCGGTGGGACTCTGCCGCAGATGTAGAATGAAGGGGCCGTTAGCCGCTTCTGTTTGACGTCCCAATACCGTGATGCCGCTCAGATTAGGTTTGGTGACGGTAAAGGTTTGCCCTACAACTTGCGTTCCATAGATCGGGGGCGCGTCGCTTTCGGTGTGCGGTTGCATGGCGTCCAAATCTATCCGATCCACGCAGCCTGTCATGAACAAGAGGGCCAGCAGCGCTACTTGTAAGCCCAGTCGCCGGTGTAATCCCATCATGTTACCCCAGTTCATTAACTGTTAACGGCTAGCTCTTTCCGCACTAACGGCAATACTTGCTCAGTGGCTCTTTCCAGCGGGCCCTCGACCGAACAGCCGGCGGCTTGCCGATGCCCGCCGCCGCCCAGGTACTTGGCGATCTGCGCGACGTTGTACCCCGGGCGCGCGCGAAAGCTGATCTTTACGCTCCCATCGCGCATCTCCAAAAAAGTCGCACTAATATCCGCTGTTGCTACACGGCTGATCAAATTGCCCAGGCCCAGATCGTCGTGATCTTCAATGCCCAGAGCCTCCTTCTCCGCTAGAGGGAAAGTAGTCCAAGCCAGTTTCTCTTCTAGCTGTAACCGATTCAGCGCCACTCCCCAACCGCGCATTTGAAGGTAAGGGACGGAATCTAACGTTTTCTGCATGATGCCCAGATAGTCGCCCCCCGCCTCTATCAATTCGGCCACCAGCGCCAGTACTTCTGGCGTGGTGGACTCGGTGCGCAGCCCGCGTGTATCGGTGAGGGTCGCCAATAACAAGCAAGTGGCGATGTTGCGTCCGAGCGGCACGTCCAACGCTCTGATCAAGGCCAGCATAGGTAACGCTGTCGCGGCGGCCTCCGGCGCGATGATGCTCACATCACCAAAGCCGTCGTTGGTCTCGTGATGATCAATGACCAAAAGCGGAATGCGCCCGCGCCAGGATTCGTGATAGAGGCCGCCGGTCCGTTTAAGGTCGCTCATATCAATGGCGATTACCAGATCAATATCAGCATCTGCTGGCGCCGCGGTGCGAAACTCCTCCGCGCCGGGGAGATAGGACATCGTGGCAGGGATGGGGTGCGGGCAAGCTATCTGTGGTTCTTTGCCCAGCTGTTGTAAAGCCAACCGGAGGGCCAACGTGCAACCGATAGTGTCGCCGTCGGGGCGCGGATGGGCGAGTAAGAGCGGCCGCTGGCTTTTCCCCAATAGTTCTCTGGCTGCGGCTAATAAGCGTGGCTTGATCTTCATTCGCGTGCCTCCTCTGCCCGTAATTGCTTCAACAGAGAATCTATGTGCGCGCCCGCGGCTAGAGATGGATCGTAGATAAAAGTTAATTTGGGGATATGCCGCAAGTGGAGTGTGGGGGCCAACTTACCTCTCAGCCAGCCGACAGTCCCCTCCAAGATTTCCTGGATATCCTCTTTCCTCTGCTTCTGTTCCTTTACCCCTCCTCCGGTACCGAGATCAGAGAGGGCTACATCGCCAGCTACCAACGGCGGGAGGATGCTGTAATAGACCTCTGCCCGGCTAGTATCCCGGTTCACCTGGACGCCAGTGATGGAGACATCATTCAAGCGCGGATCCTTGCTCTCTTCTAATAATAACAATGTGATTTTGCGACGTAACAGTTCGTTGATACGGCGTACATATTTTCTACCCATTTTAACCTCTTCTGTTTGGTTTATTACAGCTGCGGATGGTCTCCCGACCGTCGTCAGGCTTGACTACCGCCCACCTGACTAATCACCAGTCACTACGCTTGGCTTCCACAACCTCCCACACCAAAGTTAGCGCGTGCTGCGCCAACGCCTCCTCATTTACCACCTGTACCGTGCGTTCCGCCCGCTGGCGACCCCCATCCACCGCCAGATAGAGGGGCTGCAAAAGGCTCTCCTCCAACGTAGGCCCCTGCCCCCAAATCGCCAGCGAGATTTGCACCCCCAAAAACGCGCATCCCTGCCGCGCTCCCGCGCGTGCCGCCTTCATCGAGAACTCCCCAGCCTTCTTGAACTGCGGACGCGGCAACTCCATAATCGTAATGGCCTCCGCTGGTTCTTCCACGACCAGACTGTTGCCCAGCACTAATGGCCCTTCAGCAGTGTTGAAGAGCCGGCGACTGACCGCCCCCGCCACGCCGCACTCCACCGTGCCCAACATCAACTCCCGCTCAACTAAAATCCCGGCGACGGCCTCCGCCACATCCTCTTGCTTCATAGTAATTTTCTCCTCGAATCCCTTTTTCTTTAAGTCACCCAATTCTAACACGTTCTGGGCATAAAACTCTCGCCGTCTCCGAGATGGAGACGGCGGGCGTAGCGATGATGGCGATTAGAACTGTATAAATTGGCTTCCGCGTGCGTAGAGTTTCCACTTCTAACTGCGTAGGCTAACAACGTTTGGAGAGATGTTTAACCCAATACTTCCCAGGATGTAGTATATCCCATTCTGAAAGACATTTCTTATCACTCCTGGTAGCAAATTATGTGTTTCAACGGGGGAGGAGGGTATTAGCCGATCCCCTGTAACCCTCGTTCCCTCGCTTTCTCGCTTTCTCGCTTTCTCGCTTTCTGTTTACAGTCTACTTCTCCACTGCTCTCACAACATATTTACCGGGTCGATATCGACGCGCCAACCGGGCGGGATGGTGATGGCGCGCAGGAAGGCAGCGGGGTTGACGTGGCGCAGGATGAGATGCCAGCGCGTGTAGCCGCGCACGCGGGCAAAAAAGGCCGGCGCGGGACCGATAAGGTCGCTGGATGGCAGGCCGGCCATTTGCAAGGCCACTTTGAGCCGCGCCGCCAACGCCTCGGCTTGCGCCTGGGCCTGGCGGGAATCTCGACCCCGGATGAGCAGCCGCGCCAGCCGAATGGCGGGCGGATAACCTGCGCGACGGCGAAACTCTTTCTCGTACTGGGCAAACCCGGCGTAATCATGCGCCGCCGCGTACTGGATGGCGTAGTGGTCCGGGTGATAGGTCTGTATAAGCGCTTGGCCGCCTAAAAGGCCGCGTCCCGCCCGCCCGGCGACCTGCATCAACAGTTGGAAGGTGCGCTCGGCGGCGCGGAAATCCGGCAAGTGCAACCCCACGTCGGCTGAGATCACCCCCACCACCGTCACGGCAGGGAGATCGAGGCCCCGCGCGATCATCTGCGTACCTACCAGAATATCGGCTTTGCCGGCGGCAAACTGGGCCATCAGGGAGCGGTGAGTTTTGTGATTGCGCGCCACATCGTGATCCCAGCGCATAAGTTTAGCGTCCGGCCAACGTTTCTCCACGCGCTCTACTAAGCCCTCGGTGCCCAGCCCAAAGGCACGTACCTGTTGCGAACCGCATTGCGGGCAGTGGCTGACCATTGGTTCGCGGTGGTTGCAGCGGTGACAGCAGAGACTCCCCAGGGAGCGATGATGGGTGAGCGGGATCTCGCAGCGCGGGCAGTGCGCCACCCAGCCACAATCGCGGCAGAAGATGTGCGTCGCGGTGCCGCGCCGGTTGAGGAAGAGGATTATCTGCTCCTTTTGGGACAGCGCCCGTTCGAGGGCTTGTTGCAGGGGGCGGCTGAAGATGGAGCGATTCCCTGTCTTCAACTCCGCGCGCATATCCACGATCTGGACCGGCGGCAGCTCGATGGTGCAAACATCCGGCGTTTCCGGCAGCGCGTGGTAGTGGCTCTCGGAAAGGTGCAGCTGCTCCTGCCAACCCTCCAACTGCTGACGCTGGCTCAATATGCGCTTTGGCATCTGGAGTAGCCGGTAGCGACCTTGCAAGGCGCGGGCGTGTGCTTCCAGCGAGGGGGTGGCGCTGCCCATAATCAGGAGCGCGCCGGTCTGCCGGGCCAACTCCGCCGCCGTCTCGCGGGTATGATAGTAGGGGCGGCGCAGGGATTTGTAGCTGCTCTCCTCCTCCTCGTCCATCACGATGAGGCCCAGTTGCGGGAAGGGCGCGAAGAGCGCGGAACGCGCTCCCACCAGAACCGTGAGCTCGCCCTCGCGTATTCGCCGCCAGGTGTCGGAGCGTTCGCCCCCGGTCATGCCGCTATGCCAGAGACCCACTCGACCGGGGAAGCGTGCCATAAAACGGCGCACCGTCTGCGGCGTCAAACTGATCTCCGGGACTAACATCAGGGCCTGTTTTTTTTGGGAAAGCACCAGTTCCGTGGCGCGCAAGTAGATTTCCGTCTTGCCGGAACCTGTCACGCCAAGGAGGAGTACTGGCGGCGGTGGCTGGGTGGATGTAGCGGCGGTTAAGAGCGCGGCCACCTCATCCCAAACTGCCTGTTGATCGGGGATAAGGAGTGGGGCAGCCTCCAGCGTGTAATGCGCCTCGGCCAGCGGATCGCGGAGTTTTCTTTGCTGTTGGAAGGTGAGCAACCCACGTTGCTGCAACATCTTGAGGTGGCGATTTTTAGCGCCGGTGGCGGCATAGATGACGCTGACCTCTACCGGTCCCTCTTCTTGCTCCAGGAACATGAGGATGGCGCGGTACAGAGAGTGCAATTGCAAACCGGTTAGTTTTTCATCCCAGGCGGCGCGCGGCAGAGAGAGGGCGGCCAGACGCACAGTTTTCGATTGGGGCGGGGCGACGGTTTCCAACGATGCAGGTTTCATGCCGGGCGGCAACATGAGTTTCACACATTCGTGCAGCGGGGCCAAGGTCTCGCGCGCCATCCAGCGAGCTAAGGCGAGCAAGGTAGTGCTCAAAACCGGCTCTGGTTGCAAAATCTCCTTGAGAGGGCGAGTTCGGGGCACAGAAGGAACGGCTGCTAACGTGACTACCAGCGCCGGTAAAAGCTGGTCGCGGAATGGTACAGCGACCAAGATGCCCGGTTTGATCTGGCCTTGCAGCTGGGCCGGTATCTCATAATCAAAAAAAGGCGTCTCTTTCGCAAAGACCGGCCGGAAGATTAGTACCTGGGCATAGTGAGGAGGCGAAGTCTTCACGATTTCAAGAGCGGGGTTTCATCAAATTTACCGCTCAGATCGGCGATGCCGAGGAGTAAGATGCCCAGGAGGGCGGCGATTCCCCCAACAGCGAAAAGGGACTGTAGTCCCCACCGATCTGCCATCCACCCGCCCAACGGCATCGCCATGAGCGGAGCGAGTCCCCACCAAGCAGCCGTCACCAATGATTGGAGAGTGGCCGACCAGCTCGCGGGGGCGCGCAGATCGACGAGGCGTACAGTGGCGACGTAATAGAGTCCAAACCCGGCCCCTTTGAGGGTGGCGAAGAAGAGCAATAACCAGGGTTGTTGCCAGAGTGCGTAAGCGCCGAGAACTATTGCTTCGATCAGGTATCCCCAAATGATGAGGCGGACGGGGCCTATCTTGCGCGCAATGGCATCGTTATAGTGCAT
This sequence comes from Thermoflexia bacterium, assembly GCA_011192175.1. Classification (GTDB taxonomy): domain Bacteria; phylum Chloroflexota; class Anaerolineae; order B4-G1; family SLSP01; genus G713. The sequence continues at coordinate 4,373 of DUEJ01000021.1, read as the reverse complement.
CAGAGGCATTTCGACCAGTGCGCCTAACCCCCCGACGGCTCCCACCAGCAATTGCCCGCCTGCTAAGCCGGCCATGTAAACTCCGGAGAAATTGATATAGAGGCTTTCGGCGATGCCACTCAGAAAGGTGGCGACCAGAAGCACGAGTAGTCCTTGATCTTGGCAAATTCGCCGCAGCGAGGGGGTGGCCTGCTCCGTGATTTCTGCGGGAGGAATCTCTTCCAACGTCCAGGCAATGCCTATAACTGGGAGGGCTAGTACTCCCCCGACGATAAACATCCACCGGTATCCCCACCCGCCCCAAATTGCGCCGCAGATGATGGCGACGAGCGCGTAACTGAATGATCCCCAGAGCCGTTGGTTGCCGAAATCGGTGTGGTGCCGGGTAGCCATGTGGGAAATCAGACCGGTGCTCAAGGCCCCAAAAGGCGAGGTGGTTAAAGCTAGCAGGATGGAGAGAGGTAGTAAAGCCGGAAAAGTTTGGGGGATACCCAGGAGGACAGTCAAGACAGCGCTTAGCCCTAGTACCCAAACAAGGATAGTGCGGCGACAGCGATACCGGTCGGCCAGCAGGGAAATATAGGGAGCTACGAAGAGTATAGTGGGGGCCGGGATGGCGGCTAAGATCCCGATTTGAAAACCGCTTAAACCGAGTTGCTGGTAATAAACATTCTTGAAAGGCCCGAAGGAAGCTACCATCGCCCAGAAGAAGAAGAAAAAGATGGCTCCCCGCCAGCGGGGATGTAAAAGTGCTCTGAATTTTGTTTTCATAATTATCTTCTTGGCGGCATAGCGTCTCGGCGTGTTAGCGGCAGAGCGACGTAGCGACATAGCGAAGTTACCACAGTTTATCATAGATTTGTAACAATCGCCGCCCGGTACGTTGCCAGGAGAAGTGTCTGGTGGCGCGCGCGTGCGCTTCCACTCCCATAATGCGGGCTACCTCCGGATTGCGGATGACGAAAGCCAGGGCTTGGGCCAGAGACTGGGCTTCGCCCACTGGTTTAGCATAAATTCCCCAGCGACCTAAGTATTCATGGCTCACGGGGGTATCATAGGTGACCACGGGTAACTTCATAGCCATGTAGTTTAGGATTTTTCCGCTCCCTTCCGTGGCGGAAATTTTGGGCGCGACGGCGATATCACCCAGGGATAAATAACGCGGCGCTTCCGCGTAGGGCAGGCGCCCGGTGAAGATGACGTCGGTGGAGGTGAGTCCTAACTTTGCTGCGCGCGCCTGGTATTCTGCCTCACCGGGAAAACCCATGATGAGAAAAGAGACGGGATAGTCACGTTGCCGCAGGTAGGCCGCCGCGCCTAATAGCTGCGGGATGCCCTGGTAATCGGCGAGCAGCCCCAGATAGACGACCAGTTTACGTCCCGGCGACACGCCCAGCGCGGCGCGCATGGCGGAGCGTTCAGAGACCGTGAGGCTATCTTCTGAGAAGAAATCCAAGTTCACGCAATCGGGCAGCGGATAGACTTGCTCTTCCCGGCCAAAGGTGCGCGCCAAGAGTTCTGTGCTGTGGACAGTGCTGGTGACGATAGCCTCCGGCAGTTGCGTGATGCGGCGCTCCAACTGGCGCCACCAATGGTGCGCTACTCCTGTTGGTTTGATGAAGTGATGGGCTACCATCTCGGCGGTCAAACTGCCCTGGAAATCAAAGACCAAGGGGATGCGTAGCAGCCGGGCGATGGGCGCGCCAATCAGCGCGCCCTCGTGCAGATGTCCATGGATGAGGTGTGGCCGCCAGTTGAGGGCCGTGCGCAACGCGCGACTGCCGAGCAACACGTCGAAGGTGATTTTGTGCCGCGAAGAACCGACCTCATAATCCGCGTGCCAGGGCGTGGGTCGGGAGCGGACGATATCCAGGCCCGGCCAATCGTCTCCCAGGTAGTAGGTTACAATGCGCACGCTCACACCTTCCGCCAGCAGCGCGCGCGCTTCCTCCAATATCCGGACGTGACAGCCGTAATCCAGAAAAAAGGAGGTGGGGGCGATCATCAATACGCGGCGGGAGGAGTTTTGAGCCATTAGTTTTTAGCGGTTAGGCTTAGTCATTAGTGGTTAGCGATTGGCGGTTAGTCTTAGTCATTTGCTTATTTGTTGCGCTGGCCGAAGAAGAGTTGGCCTAGCTGTTGGAAAGCGCCGGGAACCTCTACCATTTGAGGTTGTGGATGCCAGTTGCGCTCGCGGCTGGCGGTCAACCACTCCTCTCGCGCGGTGGCGGTGGCTTGCAAGCTGGAGTTCACGCCCTCTGTATCTCCGGCCGCGAGCAGGGCGCGCAGGTTCGTTAGTCGCGCAATCATCCCATCCAAGCCGCGCAGCAGCGTCTCGCCTCCCTGTAACGCCATCAAACTTGCCGAGGCCGCGTCAACGGCGGCGGGAGCGGTGGCCGCCGCGTATTCGTAGCCTGCGGCCTGGCGGATATCGCCCCAACCAGGATTCTCGGTGGTCGTTTGTAAGAGCGCGGTGGCTGCCAGCTCGGGGAGCGCGGTGGTGAGGAGGCGGGCGACATCATGTTCCAGCGGGGTTGTGTAGCGCACCTGGGCGCCGGCGTGCCGGGCCAGGTTGTCCACGGCTTTTACCGCGCCGGCATCATCTTCCGGCCGCGCGGTGATGGCGTAGACTGCATCCTTGAGCAGATCCGCGCGCGCGTGCTCGACGCCCCGCAACCGACGCCATTCTAGCTCGTCCTTGCCGGGCGCCAGGAAGAGATCGCCGCCGATAAAGTGCGCCCCCGGAGGTAATAGCTCATCGGCCCACGCCAACACGGGAACTTTGAGCGGCGCGGTATCGGTGACGATCAGCTCGGCATCTGGGGCCAACAAGCGGCCCATATCCGCCAACACGCCGCGCATCTCGGCCAGCGGCACGGCGATGATCACTATCCCCGTGTCCTGTAAAGCCAGATCCAGGTTAAAGCTCACGCGATCCACTGCCCCCATATTCTGGGCTTGTTGGGAGATTTCCGGATACTTATCGTGCCCGACGATCTCCACCTCGTCCCCCACCACGGCTTGCAATGTCAGTCCTAATGAGGCTCCGATGAAGCCGGTGCCAATAATGGTAATGCGTCGTTTAGTCATAGTTAGTTCCTTGTTTAGGCGGTTAGCAGTTAGCGATTGGCTGTTAGCCATTAGCGATTATCGGCTGCTTGTAACGCGGCCAATTCCTTGTCATCTCCTGGCGGGCTGTGATGGCGGCGAATTAGGGAGACTGTGCGCGGCGGCGCGCCGGCCTCTGCCGCTAACTGCGCTCCCCAGGCTGGATGTTGTTGGCGGATGACGAACCCGCGCCGCATTCCGCGTGCGGGGCCTTGCGCCCAGCGGGCCGCCGCTGCGGGGAAGTAGTGCTCGCCTAATACCACCCAGACCCGTTCCCAGAGCCGAGGCGGCGCTATCACCTTGCCCAGATCGTGTAGCAGTGCTGCCAGCAGTAACTCCGGGTCGTGGTAGCCTTGCGCTGCCAGCGTTTGGCAGAGCGCGAGGCTATGTTGTTGTTCCACCCGCGACATACGCTGGAAAAGGCTCAGGAGCGGCGGGGAGAGATAACGACGCGCATACTCATAATCCACCGGCCGAAAATACGCCCCCACAGCCTGGAAGAATTGGGCGATCCGGTATCGCACACGCGTGAAATTCACCAGAACAGGATGCGGTAGAGGAAGGTGTAGATGGGGGTAATCAGCCACCCGATAACGTCAATGCCCATGCGGGGCAGGAGAAAGAGCAGCACCAGAAGCAAGAGGGGGGCGATAGGCTCCAAACTCTCCAGGAAATCTGCTAAGGGCGGGGGGGCGATCCCGGCCAGCACTCTGGAACCATCCAGTGGCGGGAAGGGGAGCATATTGAAGGCGATTAGACCGATATTGATCGCAATCGCGTAGAAGAAAAAAGTTCCTGCGGCTGCGGTCAGGCTGGCGGGTACTAATTGGAGCACGCCTAATTTCACGGCGGCGGCTAGAACAACTGCCTGCAAGAAGTTGGAAAACGGCCCGGCCAGCGCGGTGAGCGCCATGCCAATCCGGGGGCTGGGAGCCTTATACATGCGGTGCGGGTTGACAAGCGCAGCTTTACCCCAACCAAAACCGGTGGTTAGGATCAATAGCGTGCCCAGCGGGTCCAGGTGCGTCATCGGATTTAGCGTTAAGCGTCCCTGTTCTTGGGGTGTCGGATCACCCAACAGATGAGCGGCATAACAGTGCGCCCACTCGTGGATCGGTATTCCTAATAGTACCACTATCAGCCGGGCCAATAAAATGTTAGGTTGCAGATTAAACATGGAAGTCCCTCACTTGGTATCTAAACAGAATGATTATAGCATAGGAGGATATAAGGAGAAGCAGTTGCCAGTTGATGGAGCTCTCTGT
>DUEJ01000020.1 GCA_011192175.1 Thermoflexia bacterium | reverse complement strand
CGGCCACCGGCAACGAGGGCGGTGGCGGCATTTTCATCGGCGCCGGTGGCACAGTTACATTGACGCACAACTACTTGATTTCCAACACCTCTAATCAGGATGGCGGTGGGCTTTTCTGCAGAGGTGAGGGTACGGCAGTACTTTACCTTACAGAAAATACCTTCCGGGGCAATCAAGCAAAATACGGCAGTGGAATGCGTATCTATGGAGTCTCGCTCTTCCAGGCTGCCAATACCACTATCGTGGGGAATATAGCAGAAGAACGCTATGGGTTGCTCTTCAAACAGACCACGGCTTGGCTGACCAACACGTTAATCGCCAATAACCAGGCCGCTACTTTGCCGTCCATCGCGATTAGAGACAATTCTGCAGTGACGCTCTGCCATACTACCGTGGTCAGTAATAGCAGCGCCGGTGACGAGATAGGCATCTACGTCAGTGAGAATAGTAACGTTGACCTGACCAACACCATCATCACCAGCCAGACTGTAGGCATTGCAAACACCGGCAGCGGCGCCGTCAAGGCCCACGGGATCCTCTGGTTTGATGTAGTAACCTCCACCAGCGGCACAGTAACTGTTACTCAGGAATACACCGGCGCTCCGCTCTTCGTGGACCCCGTCAGTGCTGATTACCATCTGCGTTCCGGCTCGGCGGCCATTGACCGGGGCCTGGATGCGGGTGTCACCACCGATATTGACGGAGATCCACGACCTTCTGGCTCGGCGCCGGATTTGGGAGTTGATGAATATCAGCAGCCCCCCACTTTGAGCGTGAGCAAGACCGGTCCCAGCACTGCCGAAGCCGGCGACGAGATTACCTACACCCTTACCATAAGCAACGGCGGCGATGCACTTACTAAGGCCACGCTCACTGATACTTGGCCTCTCCACGCCACTTTCATCCGCGCCTCGGATAGCGGTTCCGAGAGTGGCGGCATCGTCAGTTGGGATTTGGGGATGCTGGGCAGCCAGAGTAGCCTGACCCGCACTTTCACCATCACGGCGACGCGGACGATCACCAACCAAGATTATCGCGTCAGCGGGAAGTGGAACAAGCAGATTATCAGCGCCACCGGCAACGTCAACGTCGTCACCACCATCGCCCCGCAACTCCAGCTCACCAAAACCGCGCCGTCCACCGCGACTGCCGGGGCCGAGATCACCTACACGCTCACCGTGAGCAACACCGGCGGATTGGCAACCGGGGTGACGCTCACCGACACCTTACCTATCAGCGCCACCTTTGTCCGCGCGGCTGGCGGGATTACTCCCACAGGGCATACCTTGACCTGGACAACAACCACGCTTCCTTATCAAACGCTCTTCACCCGCACCTTTGTCGTCACGGCCACGGCACCGATTACACTCTATAACCGTTATTACGGCGTTGCCGCGCAAGGCGGCTATCGGGTCTTTGCGCCGTTGCCCATCATCACTAGAGTAGAATGAGATATCCATTCATCCAGCCACAGGTAGAACGTTACCAGCTATCCTCTAGGACGCAGATGAACGCTGATAAACACCGATTTTTTGCTTTTATCTGCGAAAATCTGCGCGAATCTGCGTCCGCTTCTGAATTCTGCCGGGTGGCTGAGTAGTAGTATCACGGAATGAGCTATAGCTAGCGGGGGGTTTTTGTGATCCAGAGAGAACAAGCAACAGATCTGAGCCTGCAACATCTACTGGCGGAGCTCCGCCGTATTGATATTCTCGTCCAGCGTGAGGTGCGCCGTTGGCAATTGGCGGGGCAGGATCCCCACGACGATTTTCGGGGACTGTATCTCTCCGACACAGATGCTCAAGCGTTACTAGCGCGTCCCTGGGGAGTTAGCTGGGGACAGACGATCTCCTTATCGACCGCCGAAACAGACGCCTTCGCTCAAGCCGAGATTGAGATAACCGCACGTATCGAGGAGCTAAAAAAGGAGGCGGCCAGCCGTAAAATCTCTTTGCGCCTGGAGTATCTAGCGGCGACCTTCGAGTTGGACCGTTTCGCATTAGACCTCTTGCTCATCTGCCTGGCGCCGCACTTCGATCTACAATATGAGCGGCTCTACGCTTACTTGCAGGACAATGTGACCTGTAAAAATCCCACCATCAATTTATCCTTGGCGTTATTGGCTCCACCGGGCGACAACCGTTTACTGGCATTACCCTATTTTAGTGAGAACGCTCCGCTCTTCAAGCACCGGCTCTTACAACAGCAGAGTGATCTTCAAAACGGGAGAGATTCTCTCCTCAGCCGCACCTTGCATGTTGATGAGGCGATTGTCGCCTGGCTACTGGGAAATTACCAACCTCCCACCGAACTGCGCGGCCATATCTCCCTTGAGTGGTCTGAACCTAATGCCAGGGATACGCTGCTGACCGCTGCGCTGCCAGACAACTGGCTGGAAACCCAGAAGCGCGCGACCATCATGGCGTTCTATGGCCCCGATGCCACCACTCAACACGCGGCCGCGCGTTTAGCAGCCTTGCATGTCCAACGTCCGCTCCTGCGCGTAGCGCTACCTCCCCTGATTGCGGATGAGCAGCTGACGCCCCACCTGGCCATCCGTCTGGCGCTGCGCGACGCCCGGCTCAACGCAGCCTTAACCTACTTCACCGGCTGGGACGCCTGTCTGCAAGCCGGCCAGCTCCCGATTGCGATCCTGACCGAATTAGAATCTTGCGCGCTGCCCCTGATTGTAGCCGGGAAAAAACGTTGGTTGGCAGAGGGCCTGGAGCGCCAACGACCGTTGTGGTGGGTCAACTTTCCTCTTCCCCACTACGCTCAACGCTTATCCCTCTGGGAGCACTTTGTGGTGGAGGAATTCCCGGATTACGAGGGGCGACTCGACGCTCTGGCCGGGCAATTTCGGTTGACTGCGGGGCAAATCCGTGATGCGGTCGCTACGGCGCGCGATCAAGTCGTGCAACAACACCGTGCTTTCCACACCACCAATCTCTTCGCGGCGGCTCGCGCTCATTCTAGCCCCCATCTCTCCGACCTGGCGCGCCAGATCGTGCCGCGTTATCAGTGGGCAGATATCGTTTTGCCGGCGGAACAGTTGGAACTACTGCATGAAATCGTGGATATGGTGCGCGGACGCTCGCAGGTACTAGAGGCATGGGGTGTGGGGAAGAAATTGGCTACCAATAACGGCATCGCCATGCTCTTTGGCGGGCCGCCGGGGACCGGCAAAACGATGGCTGCTGAGGTCATTGCCACGGAATTGGAGTTAGACCTCTACAAAATTGACCTCTCCACCATCGTGAGCAAGTACATCGGCGAGACCGAGAAGAATTTAGAGCGCATCTTCAGTGAGGCGCAGAGTAGCAACGTAATACTCTTCTTTGATGAGGCGGACGCTCTTTTCGGCAAACGATCGGCGGTCAAGGATGCCCATGACCGGTACGCCAACATTGAGACCAGTTATCTTTTGCAGCGCATGGAGGCCTATGACGGGGTGACCATTCTGGCTACCAACATGCGCGCTAATTTGGATGAAGCCTTTACCCGTCGTCTACAATTCGCGGTAAGTTTTCCCTTCCCCGAAGAGGAATACCGCTTGCGGATTTGGCAAACCCTCTTCCCGGCGACGGTGCCGCGCGCGGAAAACCTTGATTTTGAGCTCTTAGCTCGGCGCTTCAAACTGGCCGGGGGGAATATCCGCAACATCATCGTCTTTGCTGCTTTCCTGGCAGCTGCCGACGCCGGCGCAGTCACCATGCAGCACCTCTTCCAGGGCACCCGCCGCGAAATGCAAAAAATGGGGCGACTGGTGAAGGAAGCGGAGATGCAGTGATCGGTTGCAAGTCGGCAAGTCAAATTACGAGCCTATGCGCCTCGTAGCCGGGTCGCTTACGGCGGATCACAATCCGCTGTCTACCGTGGTTGGACTGTGGGACCGTTTGAGATACAATGATTAAGATATTAATGAAATGGGGGAGGTACCCACTTGAATTGGACTTTTTCGCCTTATGTCATTATTTTGCTAATCGCCTTCGGGGTGGCGGTGGCGGTAACCAGCTCAATCTGGCGCCGGCGTTCTGCGGCGGGTGGGGCGCCCTTCCTCGGACTGCTGGCGGCGGTCGCCTGGTGGTCATTGCTGTATGGGCTGGAACTGGCCAGCAACGACCCGTGGCTTATGAGGCTGTTAATTAAATTCGAGTATTGGGGCATCACGGCGACTGCGGTCTGTTGGTTCCTCTTTGTGTTGCGATATACGGGGCGCTTGTCGTCCATCCATCCGCGCTTGATCCTGCAACTCTCGATTATCCCTGCAATCACGATCTTGGCAGCCTTTACCAACGAATGGCATGCCCTTGTGTGGAGCGAGATATCCGTGTTGGAATCGGCGGGGATGCAGACGCTCAAGGTGGCGCATGGCGCGCTCTTTTTTGTGAATGTGGTGTATTCATACTTGCTGCTGGGTTATAGTTCTCTCGTCATGCTGCCTTTTATCTGGCGTTCGCGGGCGGTTTATCGGCAGCAAGCAAGGTTGCTCTTCTGGGGGATGATCTTGCCCTGGGTGGGCAATGCGATTTATCTGCTCCAGTTAGGAGATTTCCCTAATGTTGATTTAACACCTATTTTCTTCTCTATCAGCGTGGTGCTGTTAGCTTGGGGGGCGTTCCGTTTCCAATTATTGGATTTGGTACCGGTAGCCCGGCATGTCGTAGTGGAGAGCATGGGCGATATGGTCATCGTGTTGGATCTGCAACGGCGCGTGGTCGATGCCAACCCGGCGGCCACCGCGATACTGGGAATCCCCGTGGCGGAGATGTTGGGGCAGACGCTAGCTGTGCTCTTGCCGGAGCAGTACGCGGTCATCATGCGTTACCAGGATCTGCTCGAGGCGCACGCTGAATTGCCCTTGCAGCTAGGTGGGGAGCGGCGAGTTTACGATCTGCGGCTCTCGCCGCTCTACACTGCCCGTAAGCAACTTAGCGGGCGGTTGCTCGTGCTGCGCGATATCACCGCGCGCAAGCAGATCGAGACCTCCCTGGCAGAGCAAAATAAGCGCTTTGAGCAGCTGTTGACTGTGGCGCGAGTCATCACTGAGCATCCTACGCTTGACGCGACGCTCCAGAATGTTTTGAATATCGCAGTTTCCCTCACCACTTCTACCGTGGGCAGCATTTTCTTGCTCGATGCTCAACAAGCAGTCACCCGCAACATTCTGGCGTGGGACGACGTGCCGGCTGCCTTTAGTGAGACGCTGGTGGGGAGAATCATGCAGGACGGGCTGGCCGGGTGGGTTAGCCGCGAACGCCAAGCCGCTTTGGTTGAAAATACGGCTGAAGATCCTCGCTGGCTTACGCTGCCGGACCAACCTTATGCCGTGAGGTCGGCTTTGGTGGTGCCGATTGAACAGGGGACTCTCTTGCTGGGCATATTGACCTTGATGCATTCGGAACCGGGGCATTACAGTACGCAAGATTTGCGAGTGATGAAGGCGGCGATGCAACAGACAGCGTTGGTTGTCCGCAATGCGCTAATCTATGAGGAGCAACGACGCATGGCCGACCAGCAGACCACCCTCTATGAGGTGTTGCGCACATTGCAACATCCACAAGAGCTACGTCAGATGGGGCAGCTGAGCGTCGAAACTGTTGCGCAGCTCACGGGTTGGGGTTTTGTAGGGCTATTGGCGCGGGGCGAAGATGGCGAGATTTTGCAGTTCACCGCTACTGCTGGAGAGGTGCAGCTACAACCTGTCTGTTTGTTGACTACAGTCGCAGGGCCTATTAGTGAAGCCTGGCAGAGTGGCCGGTCGCGGTATATTCCCGATATACACCGGATTGCCGACACGCCGTGTGCCGTAGCCAGTGTATTCTTGGCGCCTATCAAGTTCCAGGGGCAGGTACAGCAGCTGCTCTACATCGCCAGTGATAAGCTAGACACCTTTAACACCGATGACCACTTACTGGCGAAGTCACTAGCGGATGTGCTTACCCTGGCTTTCCAAAATGCCCGACTCTACACAGAGTTGCAGCATAATCTCCGGCGCACGAACTCACTCTACCGTCTCACTCGCTCTCTGGTTGTGCGGCAGGATTTGCATAAGGTGCTGGCAGCAGCCGCGAATGGCGCGGTGGAGGCGTTGCAAGCTGACCGTGTCTTGCTCATTACCTTGGATCTGGAAAAACGGCAGGTGCTGGACTTTTTGGGCGCCGGTCCAGGGCAAGAGCACATCGTCGCCGTTTCTTTCGAGGAATTGATGGCCGGGCTGATAGGCTGGGCTGTGCGGCATAAAGACCCGGTACTTTCCCCTAAGCGCATCCCGGACCCCCGTGAATCGCCTGCAGTCAGAGAACGCCGGCAAGCAACCCAAGTAGGAGCCATTGTAGTAGTCCCGCTGATCTTTGCCGATATAGTTTACGGGACCATCACGGCCTTGAACCGCCCCGAACAGCGCGATTTTACCTCAGAAGATCTCCTATTGCTCTCGTCGATCGCGGCGCAGGTCGCGGTGACCATTCGCAACCTGCGGTTGTTCGAGAGCGTGGCAGAGGAGCAACGCCGATTGCAGGCGTTAGTGCAATCTACCCAGGATGGGGTGATCCTCATCGGAATGAACTTGCACATTCTTGTCATCAACCAACAGGCGCTGACCTATTTGGGCATGGACGGGACGCCCGCCAGCTGGCTTAATCACCCATTATGGGATGCAGTGCCGGGATTGCGTTCTCATGCACCCATGGTGGCGCACTCGCTCATCCACGAGATGCGCCGGGTTCAGCGCGGGGATGAGCCGCCAGGCGAGGGAGAGTACCAGGTGGGCAACCGGGCGCTGGAGTGGTTCAATCTGCTGGTGATGGGCGAGCAGAACCCGCTGGGTCGGTTAGTCATTCTGCGGGACGTGACCGCCGCCCGGATGGTTGAGAAACTGCGTGATGATCTTACCCATACCATGGTCCACGATCTGCGCAATCCTCTTACGGGAGTCAGTCTCTCGCTGGAATTGTTGCTAAGGTACGTTGCTGAGAATAAAGATTTACCTGAGGCTTATATGAGACTGTTGGATATTGCCAAGAGTAGCAGCCGGCAGATGTTGGAGCTGGTCAATGCTATTTTGGATATCAGCCGGCTGGAGAGTGGGCGCATGTCGCTCGACAGCGCGCCGTTGGAATTGCATGCCTTAGTGCAAGAGGTACTCACCTTGCAACGGCCCCAGGCGGCTGAAAAACGCATTGTGTTGGTGGATACGGTGCCGGAGATCATGGTGGAGGCCGACAAAGGGTTACTGGTGCGCGTCTTGCAGAATTTGGTCGGCAACGCCGTGAAGTTCACCCCGGAGGCCGGGACGGTAACAGTGAGCGCCACAGTTGTCCGCGACATGCCGGGCAAGTTACAGGTCTCAGTGACTGATACCGGCCCCGGCATCCCGCCGGAGCTCCAGGGGCGTCTCTTTCAGAAATTTGTCACCGGCGATTACGAGGAGCGAGGCAGCGGGTTGGGACTGACTTTCTGCCGCATGGTCATCGAAGCCCAGGGCGAGAAGATTTGGCTTTCCAGCCCGCCTGATAAAGGCGCAACCTTTATTTTCACCCTACCTCTAGTTTTCCCAGCTTCCTAGCAACCGCGCCCCTGCTGCTCATTGTTCGCTTGCCGCTGGTCATGCGTTGATTGTGGCTGCATACGAACCTACCCGGTCTCTAAGACCGGGTAGGTTTTTGGTTAAGATACCGCAAATCTAGATTTGCTTTTTGGCCGATTTTACATAAGCTGGATGAACTTATAATTTAGTGATAAGGAGGAGAACTATGTTGTCTCGCCCCAAGTTGATGATTCCAGGGCCGGTGGATATTACCTCGGAAGTCCAGGAGGCTATGTCAATCCCCAGTAGACCGCATTATGGCCCGGAGTGGCTTTCTCTTTATGGAGAGATTCAGGAGATGTCCAAGCAATTATTTGGGACCCGGAATGAACTCTACGTTATGGCCGGGCCAGGAACCATGGCGCTGGAAGCTGCTCTGGGAAGTGCGCTAGAACCGGGAGCGGTAGTGTTGGTGCCCAGCAATGGCTTCTTTGCGGATCGGTTAGTGGATTTGTTAGAAGGGTTAGCTCTGCAGCCTTGGCGCGTGACCGCTCCGCTAGGGGAACCCGTGCTACCGGCAGCAATCGCCGAGGCGTTGCAAGCGCATCCAGAGGTGGAGGCGTTGGCCGTGGTACACCATGAAACCTCTACCGGCGTATTGAATCCCTTGGAAGGGATCCTAGACGTGGCGCGCGACCACGAGTTGCTTACGATTGTGGATGCGGTCTCTTCGCTGGGCGGGGTGCCGCTTCCCGTCGATGAGTGGGGCATTGATCTCTGCGTGAGCGTGGCGAACAAGGCTCTGGAGACGCCGCCGGGGGTCGCGTTGCTCTCTATCAGCGCGCGGGCTGCGGAAGCAATAAAGAGACGCGAGGCTAAGCGCGGCTGGTATTTAGACCTGAAAACATGGCAGTGGTACGCCGAGGAATGGGGCCATTGGCATCCTACGCCGACGACTATGCCGACCAGCAATATCAATGCGTTGCATTATAGCCTGCAAACTTTGTTGGAAGAGGGGATTGAGGCGCGTTACGCTCAATATCGCGCTGCGGCCCACGCGGTGCGTGCCGGGTTACGGGCGTTGGACTGTCCTATGTTTGCGGAGGATGCTTATGCTTCCCCGCTCGCCACCGCGTTCGAGATGCCGGAGGGGATCAAGCCAGATTTGTTACGGAATTATCTGCGGCAAAAGGCCGGGGTGCTGATCTCTGTAGGGATTGGCGCATTGCACGGCAAAATTCTGCGGGTGGGGCACATTGGGCAAGCGCGCCGTCGTGATTACGTGGTTGCTTTCTTGTTGGGGATGGAAGACGCGCTCTCTGACCAGGGACTGGACATTCAACGGGGTTCAAGTTTGGTGGCTCTGGAGGGTTTGCTTAACTGATGAGGGAGGCTTTCAATATACAATTTGGATAGAGCGCGCAACGCATTTGATTGACAGTATAATAATTAAAGCCTGGTAGCGTGAGCTACCAGGCTTTTTCACGTCAAACGCTTGCACTCCTTCTCGCTAGGGAGAAACCGCCCAATCTGCCGGCAGCCACGGAGTACAGGTAGGCGTGGGGGTGGGGCAACGTGCCGCTTCTGCTATTAGCGGTTGCAGAGCAGGGTAGGGGGTGGAGAGCAGGAGTAAGAGCGGGCGGACTTGCTCACAGTCTCCGCTGAGGAGGTACGCGCGGCCCAGCGCCGCGTTTAGCGGATACCGCGGATCGTCGCTTGCTAGGAGGATGCTATTATCCCCGCGCGTGTAGGCTACTTGCGCCACTTCCAAAGAGATGCGGGCTTTGGTGCCTGCTTTTACTTGCAAGTAGGCGCGTCCCAGCGTATACCAGAGTAACGCCGATGAATCGCCCTGCACATTGATGAGTAGTAAATCTAAAGCGGCGTGCGCGTAATTGGAAGAGAGCAACGCCTCGGCGCGATAATAGGGGAGGAGCGGATCTTGCGGCTGGCGCATCAACTGGGACTGCGCCAGCGCGGTGAGCTCTTCTGCGTCAGCGGCGCGTTGGGCGGCTAGCCAACGCGCCGCGAAGAGTTCCGGGGCCAGTTCTGGGGCGAGGGTTTGCGCTTGCGCGAAAGATTGTTGAGCTAGTTTGCTCTTTCCCTGCCGCTGCTGGCTGATTCCGAGTAGTGTCCAGGTGATAGCGTCACTGGGATCGGCTTGGATGGCGGTCCAGGCGCGCGTTTCTGCTTTTTGGGGATTACCTAGGGCCAGGGCTAACCGCGCACCCTCGCGCTGCACGCGGCTATCTTCTGGCGCCCGCACGGCGGCTTCTTCCCAGATGATGCGGGCGGATTCCGGCTGGCCGCTCAACAACGCTGGTTCCATCTTCGCAAGAATCTGAGCCAGGGGAAGTGGCGTGGGGGAGGGTGCTCGCGTGGGCATCGGGAGCCAACTCAGCGTGGGGCGTGGCGTGGGCGCGGAGCCACAAGCTATCAAGAGAGCGGCGATGGTCGCTAGCAGCAGCGCGCCGCCGGTCAACCAGAGAGCGTTATGCTTCATGTTCTCTCCGGCGGACCTGTCGCACTTGTTGGTATTTGAGCAATTCGTAATAAGCCATCAGCAGGGAGAGCAATAAGCCATAGCCGCCATCGCGCCAACCAGCCAAGCTTACCCAGCGCCACCAGAAATGCCGGAAAAATTGCGTGTAAGGGGTATAAACGTGTGGTTGAGTCCCTTTGGCTAAGAGTACTTGGGCATCGTAATCTGTGTACTTACGTTGTTTAGCGTGGAATTGAGCCAGAGTCTCGTAATTGTAGTGGATGAGGGGATTTTTCAAGTAACCAGATGCGCCGTCCAGGATTGCCTCCTCGTGTACTGCGCGGGCGGGATCGTAATGGGCGTGCTCACGGTGTAGCAGGCGGAGTTGGTAGTCAGGCCACCAACCGGCTCCGCGCATCCGATGCCCAAAAATATAATTGTGCCGGGGTATCCACCAGCCGACTTCCGCGCACGTGTTGATGGTTTGAGCTATCTCTGCGGCCAGCGCGGGGGTGGCGCGTTCGTCCGCGTCAACAAAGAAGACCCAATCGGCATCTGGCACGGCTTTCAAGGCGGCATTGCGTTGCGCGGAGTAATTTTTGAAGGGATGTTGCATTACTTTGACCCCGGCTTGTCGGGCCAGAGCGATAGTATCATCCTTGCTGTAAGAATCGAAAACTAAAATTTCATCGACCCAGCGGAGGCTCTCAATACAAGCAGTGATTTGGTGGGACTCGTTACGAGTGAGGATAATCGCGGTGAGCATATTACCTCCAGGCAGCGCTGATGCGCGCATAAGTTTCTTCCCAGGCAGCGGAGGTGGGTTTTCGTTGTGCGAAATAGCGACGCACCAGCGCGCTGGCAATTTGATAAATGTAGCGGGGGTGATGTTTGCGATAGAGCCGGGCGCGGCTTTCCCAGAGATGCGCGGTAGTTTGTGGCCGGGCCTGTCCGCTGCTTGCCCCGCCGTGATGTACTACCTCGGCGGCGGGAACTAGCCAGTTTTGCCAACCCGCCTCGCGCATCCGCCAGGCCCAATCAATCTCTTCGCAGTACATGAAGAATTGTTTGTCCAGCAGGCCCACTTGTTGGATAGCTGTGCCGCGCGCTAACATCGCGGCTCCCAGGGGAAAATCAATCTTGAAGGGTCGGCGTTTCGCGTAGTGATAGCGGGAATAACGCCCATTCCACCAGGTGTGATAAAAACGGCTTGGAAGTAACTCTAACTCAAAGAACAATTGGAATAAACCAGGAAAGCGAAAAGCGCTTTCCTGTACCGAGCCATCGGAATTAAACAGTTGCGGGCCTATCAAGCCGGCGCGGGGATGCTGGTTAAGAAAATCCAGGAGGGTGGTGAGGGCAGGGGGGCGTACCTCGGTATCCGGGTTGAGTAGCCAGATAAAATCAGGCAGTTCTCTGTGCAGTAGCCGCTGCAAAACGTGATTGTTGCCGCCTACAAAGCCCCGGTTTTCATTCAGCGGTTCTAAATTCACCCAGGGATGCTTTGCGCGCACCATCTCCGCGGAGTTGTCTGCGGAGGCGTTATCCACCACCCATACTTGAGCCAGAACTGAGCTCCGGGTCAACTCCGCTTGCAGAGAGTCTAGGCAGCGGTCTAACAGCTCCCGGACGTTCCATGAGACGATGATCACTGCCAATGTTTGCAGCGGCATTAAGGGCTGATAATTTTCAAAAAGAGAGGATCGACATTGTTATTTACCGGTGCGATCTCCACATCTTCGTGGATTAGGCCGGCCCAGCAGTATTGCGGGTTACGCGCCTCGACCACGTCCACAAAACGAATGCCTCCGGTGACGATCGCGCGTTTGGCGGGCGGCAGATAGAGATGCCCGGCTTCATCCTCGATGAGAGTCTCTGGATTTCCAATGGCCCACCGCCAGGGATAGTTGATCATGGAATTCTCGCAATGTACGCCTACGCGGAAGACCCCCGATTCAATTGTCCCGCCTACCGTAGCGTAATTCTGGTCGGAAGCATAGACTGTGCCGGCCGCTGGCCCGCTGGTCCGGATGAGAGTATGGCTATCATTTTCCACGGTCAGGGTGAAATAGAGCGTATCACCAAGCACCAGCGTGCTCTTGGTGGACCACTCAACTTCCGCATTGAGAATGTAGGCCAGGGGCCGCCCAGCATTGACCAGTGTTAGTTCATCAGTGACCAGCACCCGTTGCCCGACCCTATCACGCGCTTCAGCGTAGATAGTATAAGTGCCATCGGGGGGCGGCGCTCCACCGGCGTCAATACCTCCATCGTAATCAAAGGAGTGCATCCCGGCTTGGTTTAGACGAGTGGGGTTTTTCTCTTCCTCGGCGATGTGATGGCGAATGCCAGCTGTATCTAGCATGTAAAGCTGTAGATTCTCCACATCTTTTTGTAAAAAGGCGTTGATGCGCACGCGGTCATCCAATCCATCCTGGTTGGGAGAGAATTCTTGAGGATAGATTGAAAATCCACTGATGCCAGGCAGCTCCGTATCAGCATTTTCTACCACCAAGTCACCGGTGACGACGACACGCTCGCCAGTAGTCGTTTCCGCGCTGATCTCCCATTGGTAGGGGCCGTCGGGCAATACCCGCTTGAGCACTTGGTAGGGGAGCTCTTCGTCTTCTGTCGTGAACCCTTCCACCACGCCGGGGAACAGTACGGAATAGGGTTCTTCGTTCAGGCTCAGGGGGGTGGGGGAGCGGAAGGTGTATTGCTGGCCATCCGCGGCGTAGAAATGGATAGCGACCGTGGCGTTGCGATTGAGTCGAAATGAGATGTTAGTTAGGTCGTCGCGACCATCGGCATTGGGGGAGATAGTGCTGGGGGTAAAAGTCACTTCTGCTAACAATGGTTTTTGTTCACACGCGGTAAGTAATAACAACCCGCTTAGCATTAGAAGTAGTAAGCAATGTGCCAACTTCATCAAAGCCTCCTTAGTTTACAAGCTAAAAAAGTGTACCAGAGAGAGGGTGGATGTCAACTATTGACGAAGAGGGGCTAGGGAAGCTATGATGAAGGGCAGTTTTTTTAGGACGCAGACGAGCGCGGATGAACGCTGAAAAGCAAAAATTCGATGGTGCTCAGAAGTCCTTATCTTTTATTTTTACCACAAAGGCGCAAAGACACGAGGATGTTTAACTTAACCTTCGGAAAATTAACTTTTTGATTGGTATCACTAAATACTCTTAACCCAAAACTAATTTTTTTCTTAGCGGCTTGGCGGCAAACTAGTGTTCTGTTAGCCCTGATTTGAGCGGTGGCCAGTAATGTTAGCCTGGCGACTAAAGTCGCGGCTACCCTCGCGAAGTCCACCTGCGTGGACTAGGGAGGAGTAATCCTTTTTAGCTTGAGAAAATCTTTATCTGCGCTACAATTGGGGGTGGAGGAGAATTCCTTATGCTGCACCATACTATTTGGCGCGGTATTCTGAGCTTAGTGTTGTTGCTCTCGATATTTTGCCCGGTTGTCCCCCCGGTTGAGGGCCAGCATTTAGTGGAGGATCCCGTGTTACAGGCTATGCAATCATTGTCCACGCGGATGAAGGTGGGACAATTGGTCTTAGTATCTTTCCCCGGTACCTCAATTGACGCAGAAGCTGCCATTACGATGCTGATTGAGGATTACGCTGTGGGGGGAGTATGGTTAGCGCCAGAAAACGGTAATTTTGGAACAGGCACTATTGCGGCTTCCGATTTCTTTTCATTGACGCAAGGATTACAAACGCTCTCCACGGAGAGTTCTCAAAACTCTTTTTTGCCCTCAATTGGAATTACCCCTTATCAGACGGTTAATTTTCCTCTTTTTGTAGCAGTGAACTCTACAGTGGGCGGCTTGCCGATAACTTCTTTTATCTCCGATACCACGGTGCTGCCTACTCCGTTAGCGTTGGGTGCCACGTGGACGCGAGCACTGGCCGAGGCTGCGGGGCAGGTATCTGGGCGAGAGCTGGCCGCACTGGGAGTTAACTTCATGTTGGGCCCTAGCCTGGATGTGCTGGCGCCGCCTTCCGGTGGAGATCCAGCTGGTTTAGGAACGTCTATCTTGGGTAGTGATTCCTATTGGGTAGGGGAGCTAGGACGAGCTTATATCCGGGGTCTCCACCAGGGCAGCGATGATCGGCTGGCTATAATTCCGACCCACTTTCCGGGTATCGGGAGCAGCGATCGGCCCCTAGCCACAGAAATCCCTACCATCCAGAAATCGGGGGAGCAGTTAGAGCAGTACGATCTGCGCCCATTTTATTCTGTTATGGAGAGTGCGCCGGGAGCAGTCAGTATAGCCGATGGAGTGCTGGTACCCCATGTGCGTTACAGTGCGCTGCAAGGCAATATCCGTTCCTCAACCCGCCCGTTTAGCTTGGACGCGCAGGCTCTGCAACGGGCGATGGCAGGAGCTGTTAGCTGGCGAGAAGGTAACGGTTTGTTAGTTGCCGATAACCTAGGGTTACAATCATTGCGCCGCTTTGATGATCCAGAGGGTTTGACCTTCAATACCCGGCGGATGGCGCGCGACGCGCTGTTAGCCGGTAACGATCTGCTCATCATGGATCATTTCGCGGCTACCGGGGAGTGGGAGGCGCACTTTGCTAATATCAAGGATACGCTAGATTTTCTAGCTCAAAGTTACGAAAATGATCCTACCTTCCAAGTGCGGGTGGATGAGGCGCTCTATCGAATTCTCAGTCTAAAATCACGTCTGGTTGAGGGGCTTGCCCCGGTTGGGTTAAATGAGGACGCGGCAGCGGGGGAGAGTAGTAACGTCAGTGCTCAAGTGGCTATGCGAGCTATTACTCGTCTTGCTCCGGCTTCTGAGGCGGTCTTGCCGGCGTCGCCAGAGGGAGGGGATAATTTCGTGATCTTCACTCAAGAGCGCCCGCTGCGTTTTGCGGCTGGAAGTGTGGCGCGGCTTACTCTGCCGGAAGATAGGGTAGGGCAGGCGTTGCAGCTATTCTATGGAGCGCAGGGTACAGATCAAGTTGCGGCGGGCGCAGTGCAACAGTTCACCTTTCACGAGTTGCTGGTAGCTCTGGAAAGACCGCTCGTAGCGCCAGTGGGGGCGGAAAATGAAGCAGAAGAAGAGCTTTCTGCCTTGTATATCGCTTTGCGAGAGGCTCACTGGATTATTTTTGCTGTCACCGATTTAAGTACGGAGTCGCCTGAAGCTGCGGCTCTGGGGAAATTTTTAGAGCAGGAAGCACAATTATCAACTGGGGAGCTAGTGGTGTTGAATTTTGGCGCTCCTTACGGTTTGGACAGTACCGATGTTAGTAAATTGTCCCTCTATTATGCGCTTTATAGCCCCGGCGAGGCTTTTGTGCAGGCGGGGGTGCGGGCGCTCTTTGGAGATCTGCCGGCCAGAGGGAGTTCTCCGCTTTCCATCCCGGCATTGAATTACGATCTCGCGTTGCAAACTAGACCTACAGCAGAACAGATAATCTCCCTATCCGTGGTGACGGAGGAAGGACAAGAGATGACGCTGGAAGAAAAACATGGCATTCGCAAAGATGATGTGATTTACTTGCGTACCAGTATCATTGTAGATTATAATGGCTTGCCTGTTCCCGATGGTACTGCGGTTGAGTTTATCCTCACTTATCCACAGGAGAATCGGACCGAGACGGTCTCGGCAGAGACGGAAGACGGCGCGGCTTTCATCCCGATCACCCTAGATAGAGTGGGGCAATTGGATATCACCGTTAGATCCGGTTTGGTGGCGCCTTTCTTTCACTTGCAGCTCACCATCCGGGAGGGGCAATCTGTGATCATGATCTCTACCACGCCTACACTGGAAGCTGCTGCCGGGCCTGAACCTACCTTAATCCCAGAGTCACTACCTAGCTTGCCGGCGCCATTACATCTGCCTATCCCGCGGCGCGCTTACCTGCTGGGTTGGGGTTTGTTAGGATGGTTGGGTATCGGTTTGCTAGGACTTGCTAGTGCGCTTTCGCGGCAGCTGCAGTACGTGGTAGCCCTGCGGGTGGGGCTGTGGGGAGGGATTGGCAGCTTACTGGGATATATTTTAGTAGTAAGCGGCGGTGTATATCTCTTCCCCGGGGGAATTTATTGGTTGGCCAGCAAGGAGATTCTGATGGGCGGGGTGACAGTATTTTCTGGCGGCTTGCTGCTTATCGCTCTATTGATAACCCAGCAATATGCACATTCGCTCTGGCAGCGGCTGGTGGATTTCTAACCGTTAGTCAAGTCAAAATCAACCGCTGGCGTATTGTGTGTTCTGTTTGGAGAAGATTTACGTAACACGCAACCCGGACAGAGCTCTCAACTCATTTGAAATGCACCCTCATAAATTTTGCTAAGGTGTTAGCAGGATAGCCAAAAATATCAAGATGGCAGAAGCTATTACCAGGGGGATGTTTGCCCGCAGCAGGTCCTTCCAGCGGGGGCGGGGAGAATCATTCGGTGCCGTGTCAACCGTGCCAGTGGGGGAGGGGGCTTGTTTCTGCAGCAGAAGAGCGCGGAATGTCTCCCCGTCGGGGGGGCGGTCAGCTGGATGTAGCGAGAGCGCTTGTAAAATAACGCGCTCAACGTGGGGCGGAATGTTAGCGTTGATCTTACTGGGCAGCACCAGGGTTCGGGGATTAAGGAAGCGCTCCTGGGCTGTTGCGGGTGGTCTGCCTGTTAGTAGATGGTAAAGCGTTGCTGCCAGCGCATAGATATCGCTCTGGATATTGGTATGTTCATCGTCACTACCATATTGTTCTAGCGGAGTGTAGGCGGCTGTGCCTCTGCCTTGCACTACGGTGATAGTGCGGGCTTTATCACTAGTGAGTAATTTTACTAAGCCAAAGTCTACGAGTTTTAAGAATCCAGAAGGGGTCAATTTGATGTTGGAGGGTTTGATATCTCGATGAAGTATGGGGGGGGTTTGCGAGTGTAAGTAAGTAAGCGCGTCACATAACTGTTCAATCCAGCGCATAACGCGTTGGTATTTCAGAAATGTCCCTTTTTCTTTCTGCTGTTCAATAATTTCGCGTAAATCATAGCCCGGGACAAAATCCATGACTAGATATTCGCGACTCTTCGCTGTAAAATAATCAGAAACTTTAGGTAAGTTAGGATGATCCAGGCGGGCTAGCACTCTTGCTTCGCGGCGGAATTGGATTTGTAGTTGCCGGAGCGCCTCGGCAGATAATTCGTTTTCGCGGGGCGAAATCTCTTTCAAGGCACAGACGCGACCCGGTAGCAACAAGTCGGCGGCACGATAAACAGCTCCCATACCGCCTTGTCCAATCGGGCTGACAATTTGGTAACGTTCTCGCAAAACTATTCCAGATTCTAATAATTTAGTCATCGTCTCTATATTATTCGTGATGTATCAAATGTCAACTGGTGGTGATTATGGATCGAAAAAATGTACCTATGTTGATTATTTATGATGGCACTTTGGCTGGAACTCGATGGCCGTTGCAAGAGAGCACGTTGACCCTAGGGCGCTCGCCGGATTGCGATATCGTCTTCTTGGAGCGCCCAATCTCGCGGTATCATGCGCGGTTTGAGCATGCCGAAGACGGAATTTTACTCCGTGATTTAGGTAGCAAGAATGGTACGCAAGTTAATGCCGAGCCGGTACGCAGGCAACCTTATCGGTTGCGCGATGGCGATGAGATATTGTTGGCGGGCACGGTGCGGATGGGGTATGTTGCGGGAGAGGTTACTTTGCCATTGGCTGGTTTAATGGGGATAGCGCCATCTCTGACCATTGATCAAGATGCACGGCAAGTTACTTTAGGGCGTCGTGAATTGGATCCGCCATTATCTCCAGCACAGTTTTGTTTGCTAGCTCTTTTAATGGCGCATGGCGGCGATGTGGTAAAGCGGCAAACTGTGATTGAGGCTATTTGGCCAGAGGCTCTGGGTGGAGTGACAGATCAGGCGGTTGATGCGTTGGTATATCGGCTGCGGGAGCGGTTAGCAGAGTTAGCGCCAGATCATGAATACTTGGTTACTGTGCGGGGACATGGTTTCAAATTTGAGAGAAAAGCATAGGCTTTTCGCGTAGTCATAGCGGAAGATAAAGTAATAAAAATAAAGAAAGTAGGTGTTTACTTGAAAAACAAAACTGGCTATGCGAAATGGGGTGGTGACCACATTCAAACTGTCACTTATCTGTGCTCTTAATAAAAAAAGGAACTCTCCTTAGAAAAAGGAGAGTTCCTTTTTTTATTCTTTTATACCAGGGTTAATTTTTTAGCGCTGATTAAGAGTTCGTTGAAAAATATCTTCAAGTTCTCTTTGATTACGCTTGATTTTTCTATGATCATTAGGGCGCTTACGTCTTTGGGTGCCTTTTTGAGCATCCCTGAAAGCAATTTCCATGGGAGAGAGGAACGGTTCCTCTTCTTCCTCTTCTTCTCTTAGCTCTCGAATGCTCATATTCAAATTCATGGTTAGATCAATCTGGCGTTTCTGAGGATCGACTTTTACAATACGTACTTCAATCTCCTCACCGTCTTTGACTATATCAGAAGGATGACGTATATACCCTTTCCCCATTTCGCGCACGTGTAGCAATCCCGGTCGTTCTGCGCCAATGTCTACAAAAGCCCCGTACTTTTCCATGCGTACTACTTTGCCGGTAAGGATCTGTCCATCTGCTAATTCATCCCAGCTAACATCTGGCGGCGCTACCATGGTCAATCCAATACGGTGAGCTTGGGGGTCAACATCCACAATCCAAACCGCTACCTCGTCGCCAATGTTAACTTTATCTGTAACTTTGTTCACGCGCTGCCGGGACAGTCTGGAAATATGGATCATCCCGTTATGTTCAACTCCAATATCGACAAAAGCTCCGTATAGTTCTGTCCCGGTAACTTTACCGGCTACCTTCATTCCAGAGACTAAATCATCGATTGTGGTAATTTGTTCTGCAACTTTCTCTTCCAGCATCCGTTTATCTCCTCCTATTTAATTACGTGATTGCCATTATAACGTAGGCAGCCATGATGTCAAACAAATTAACGCTCATGCCTGAATTTCTTCCACTCCCGCTGCATCCGACGTTTATGATCGCGTTCAATAATATCTTGCCGTTTATCATATTGCCGTTTACCCTTGGCTACCCCGATTTCCACTTTAGCGTAATCTCCCCGGAGGTACATGCGTAGGGGGACTAAGGTATAGCCTTTGCGTTGTACCTCTTCGATTAGATGATCAATTTGCCTACGATGCAATAATAATTTCCGAGGACGAGTGGGGTCATGCGTCCATATACCAGCTTGATCATAGGGAGCAATATGCACATCCATCAGCCAGAGATCATTTCCACGCCGCATAACAAAGCCGCCCTTCAGATTCACTCGTCCAGCCCGCACAGATTTTATCTCGGTACCTTGGAGTACAATTCCCGCCTCGTAAGTATCCTCGATCTGATAATCGTGTCTCGCTTTACGATTTCTGGCTACAATTTTGATGATCTTGTCCATTTATCTCTCTCGTAGATATTCAATGGCGCGTTCTAATTGTGGATCTTCATCCACCGGCGTATCATCGGGAACAGGGACCTCGATATCTGGCGTAAGCCCTGTTCCGTGAATGGAATTATCATTAGGGGTAAACCACCGCGCAATGGTAACTCGCAATTGCGAACCATCGCTCAAGTTGTGGGGCATTTGAACGGAGCCTTTCCCTAGGGTAGTTTCGCCGATCAAAGAGGCGCGGCCTCGATCCTGGAGCGCACCGGCGACAATCTCAGAGGCGCTAGCGCTACCTCCGTTTACTAATACTACCAGCGGAATCGTTTCTCCTGCATCACCAGTATGAGTGTAGAAGCGTTGTTCTTCGCCCTGACTATCCCGTTCAATAGCCGCTAAGCCTTTATCCAGAAAGAGATCTGAGATGCGAATGGATTGTGAGAGCAAGCCACCCGGATTATCACGCAGGTCAAAGATCAACCCTTCAGGATGCTGTGCAAGCAGTTCGCGTAATTCCTTTTCCACCAATTCCCCAGCGTTAGCATCGAATTCGGTTAGTTTGATGTAAGCTAGATCTTCTTCCAACATCTCGGCTTCCACTATAGGCATTTCAATCCGCGCCCGAGTGATGGTAATAAAAAATGTATCCTTCTCACCGGGGCGTGCAATCTCTAACTCCACTTCAGTATCAGCCGGGCCACGAATTAAACTGATGGCTTCGTAAAGCCCCATGCCTACAATTGATTGCTCGTCCACGGTTAACACCAAGTCGCCGGCTTTAAGGCCCACCAGCTCTGCTGGGTGCTTAGGGAGAGGACGTACAATTTCCAGATAACCATCTTCTCGCATGCGCACAGTGGCTCCAATTCCTTCAAATTCCCCACTGGTATCTTCTCGCAAGATATCAGCAATATCTGGGGATATGAAAGAAGTGTAGGGATCCTCTAGTGTCATCAACATACCCCGGATGGCCCCATAGGACAGTTCCTCTATCCCGGGAAGCTCGCCGTAAAAGTCTAGTTTGAGAAGGGCTAGAACTTCTTGCAATAATTCTATATCCAGAGCGGCGGATTCGTTACTTGAGGTCAAATCTTCAGCAGGAATAATGTCACCCACGGGGGTAGTGCCAGCTACCTCGGTCTCCGGCGTGAGCTTCTGGGTGGACGGGCTGGTTGTTATCTCCGTGGTAGCTGGCTGCGTAACCCCGAAGTGCTCCCAGGCCCGGCCAGCCAATAGACCAACGCCAAAGGTCCCCATCAGTAAGCCGATACTCAGGGATAGGGCTGCTGCCCAAATAAGTATTTTTTTCATATTTCCTTTTTCCTCCAAGTTATCTCATTGCGTACAAGGCACATTCTAACATATCGGGAGTAAGTATCAAGATAAACAAACTTGGTCTTTGGATTAATTGACCAAAGACCAAGTAAAGCCCCATTTGCTATGTTCCGACTAGATAGATTATGTAAAGTACTAAAATCTCTTCTAGCAATTTATGAAGAAGACTTTAACCGTCGATAATAACAGCGTAGCCAATGGTTTGACCACCCAAATAGCTTTGTATTGATAATAATGCCACGTACATCTGAGCGGGTGATTTTGGTTTCATCCAAGAGCACTGCCGGATTGTTTCGACTCACGGCCAGAGTCTTGGCGGCGAAGAGCAAGGGCCACATGCACGCCAATCGGATATGATGATAGCGTCGCGGAATCGCTAGAATATAGGCTAATCCGTTTCGCAGATGTTGCTCTGCTTTGATTGCCAAACGCTCCACCACTTGCATTGCTGGGTCGATATTGGCAGGATCAAAGAACGAATCCCGCGTCAAACCTACATCTTCGTAAAACGCTTGGGGCACAAAGACCCATCCTCGTTCATAATCTTTGCGCATCCCTCGAATGATGTTTATAGTTTGCAAAGCCAGCCCAAATTCACAAGCCAAAGTGTTAAGTTCCGCATGTCTGTCATAAAGATTGGGGATATACCAAGCGAAGACTTTAGTTAACAAGTGCCCTACCCTGCCGGCCACCTCAAACATGTAATCATCTAACGCTGCCTCGGTTTCTACATAAGGCCCGTGGGCTTGCCAGCGGGCCATGCCTAAAGCCGTGGCCTTAGTTCCCTCTCTGATGATTTGCTGCAATATCGGGGGAAGCATAACCAATTTGACCAATACCATATCTGCATGTTGCGCCACGTACACTTCCGCGTCATTATCATCAAGTCTCGCCAATCGTTCATGCAGAGCTGCAACTGGACGTTCACCATCCAGGATTTGCGCCCACAGACGTAAGAGCTGTACTTTTTCAGCGACCGGCAACTCCGCATGATCTTCTATGCAATCGGAGACGCGGAATAACAAATAACCTAAAGTGATGGTGTCGCGCAGGATAGTGGGTAGATATTCTATGGAGATCGCAAAAGTACGACTGACCTGACGTAACATTTCATATTCTTTTTGCATGGACATAGTTCTAGTATTTCCTTTATCTCTCTCTGCTCGTTGGCGAAGAAAAGCGTTTATAACTGGCGGATGGGGTAAAGTTCCCCTTGCTTGAAGCCGCGTTCCTGGTAGTAATGCCAGGTGCCCACGGCGGCGATGACGGCCAGCTCGTCAAATCCAGCAGCTTGAGCGATCTCCGCCGCTCTGGATAGTAACCGAGTTCCCAAGCCATGATGTTGTCCCCCTTGACCTTGCTCGCCTAGCCCCTGTGCTGGGCCATAGACGTGTACCTCACGGATCATCGCTGCCATTTGGATCTCGGGGATAGGTAGCTCTTGGCGTGGTGCGGTGGGTAACGAGAGGCGTAGAAATCCAGCCAGCTGCTTCTCTGGCGTCAGATATTGGAGGAAGTATTCTTGAGTGCCCTCAGTCTGGTAGTGCAGCGTCTCCAGTTGTACACGCTCAATGCTTTGCTTCCTGGCGTGGCCGCGGATTTCCCGGCACCGGATACAGCGGCAAGCTAAGCCTGCTTTTTCCATCCGCTGTTGGACAATTTGACGGAGGTTGCTCTTTTTGCTTCCGGAGACGATGTAATTGGCGGGAATATCGCGCATGATGCGGTTGGCCCGGCAGTAAGGCTGGATCAGTAATTTGCACTGCGTTACCAGCTCAATTAAATCTTCTTCCGCATAAGGTTGGTATTTCCCCTCTTGCCAGAGTGTGTAGAGCTCAGTGCCTTCCAAGAGTGCGGTGGGATAGATTTTTAGCTCGTCCGGTCGCATTGCCGGATCATCCCAGAGACGCGCGAAATCGAGTAGATCGGATCCTGGCGTGGCCCCGTAAAGATTGGGCATCCAATGCGCGACGATCTTAAAACCAGCCCGGCGCAGCAAGCGGATGGCGCGGTGCGTCTGCGCGACGGTGTGCCCGCGCCGATTGAGCTCTAAGATCTGATCGTCCAGGCTTTGTACGCCCAGTTGCACTTTGGTGACGCCTTGCTCTCGCAACCGGAGCACTTCCGCCGGGGTGATGGCATCTGGACGGGTCTCGATTACCAGTCCCACATTACGATGCGGCGCGGTTCTGTTACGGCGCAGGGCCTCCGCCAGCGTGGAAGATGGCTCCTCGTTCATGGCATCAAAACACCGAAGTAGAAAATGCTCCTGATACTCCTCCGGGTAACTTGACCAAGTGCCCCCTAGGACTAGCAGCTCTATTTTATCCACGGAGTGCCCGGTAGCTTGCAGCGACTGGATGCGGCTGGCGGTCTGTGCGTAGGGATCGTAACCGTACTGGATGGCGCGCAACACTCCTGGCTCGCCATCGAGATAACTCTTGGGGGCATCTTTCTGATTGGGGCAGAAAATACATTCGCCGGGGCAAGGATATGACTCCGTCAACACCGCGACCGGCGCCACACCGGAGATGGTGCGCACTGGACGCCCCCGCAATTGGTACTCAATGCTTTCGTTAGACTTGATGACATTTTCTTCGACTAATTGGCGATAGGCGCCCAGGAGCTGTGATTTGGCATACGTGCCGGTCGCGGTGTGGTATTTACGCAACAACGGAGAAATATCACGCTTCTCCAAAGGCCAATCCTTCAGCACTCGCAGGATATTCAAGACGCGCTCGCGCTCTACTCTATCGCCTAAATCTATTGGTTGAGGTATGCTCCTTTTCGTCATGGCGTTTATTATAAGTCAAAAGTCAGAAGTCGGAAGTCGCAAGTTAAAAAAATAGTCAAAAGTCGAAGGTCAAAAGTCACGGTTATTCCTGACCGCTTCTAACTTTTACTCTCGACCTTCAACTTTTGACTTTTGACCTTTTATAACTTATACTTCCCCGCATGGATAAAAAAACTAGGGATTTTTTACGCGACTTAAACCAGAAGTTTTACGCTACTTTCGCCGGTGAATTTGCGAACTCGCGGGGACGCACCGAGCCAGGCTTTGAACGGGTACTGGCGCAGGTCGCACCGGGCAGCCAGGTATTGGATTTGGGCTGTGGGCATGGTCGCGTGGCTTTTCTACTGCCGGCGGGCTGTTCCTACACGGGAGTGGATTTTTCTACGGAGATGTTGGCGCAAGTGAAAGCCGGCGGCCAAGAGCGCGATATGCGCTTCGTCGCGGCCGATTTATTGAGCGAGGATTGGCCGGCGGATGTAGGCGGCCCATACAATTGGATCACCATCCGCGCGGTTTTTCAGCACATTCCCGGCTACGCTGCGCGGACGCGCATCCTCCGGCAGGCCACCACTCTGCTGGCCCCCGGTGGACGGATTGTGTTGGCGAACTGGCAATTCTTAGCCGCCAAACGGCTGCACCGCCGCATCCAAGCGTGGAGCGAGGTGGGGCTATCCGAGACGGAGGTGGAAGCCGGGGATTATCTGCTCGATTGGCAACGCGGGGGGCGTGGCTGGCGCTACGTCCATCTGGTGGATGAGGTGGAGACGAAACGTCTGGCTGCGGATGCTGGTCTAACCATTCGGGAAATGTTCCGCGCGGATGGCCGAGAGAACAATCTCACTCTCTACGCGGTGCTCTCTCGGTCAAAAAAAGAGTTAACGCCGCAAAAACGCTAAGAAAAAAAATTTAGTTTTGGGTTAAGAATATTGGGTGAAATTTCTCAATCTGCGTTTATCAGGTTAATCTGCGTCCTA
>DUEJ01000002.1 GCA_011192175.1 Thermoflexia bacterium | reverse complement strand
CCGCACGATGTAAAAACGATCGAGCAGATTTTGCGTGTACCACTCCCCCGCCAATTTGGAGCGCCCGTAAGCGTTGAGGGGCTGGCGCGTGGCCCATTCGTGATATGGCTCTTTCGCGCGACCATCGAAGACCTCATTAGTGCTCACGTAGAGCAACTCGGCGTCCACCTCAGCGGCAGCCAGCGCCACGTTTTGCGTCCCCATCCCGTTGACGCGATAGGCAGCTTGTGGATCGCGGGCGCAGCCATCCACGTTGGTCAACGCCGCCGGATGGATGATCAACCCGGGGCGGAACTGGCGCGCTAACGCCAACAGCTCCTCGCGGTCAGTGATATCCCGGTCTGGCAAGTCTACCCCCACCACCTGGTGCTGCGCCAAGCGAGGCAAAAGCGCGCGTCCCAATTGGCCTTTATGTCCGGTCAGTAAGATTTTCATAATTCCCCTCCAAGCTGATGTTTTTAGACCCACACATAATAGCAGAGCCAAACGATTTGTCGAACATAAAGCGCGGCTAACGTATAGACTTGACCAGGGCCAGATATTCTTCTTTGTATTTGAGCAAGGGCTAGCAGTAAAGTGAGTAGCTAGGGAGTCAGTTATTGATTACGTTATATTTAGATACGCTTGCCCTGAAACGGCTAACGGCTAATACGCAATGTGGTATAATTTTGGCTCATACAGAAAAAAGTGAGGTAAAAAGTTATGGGGTTAAGTCATTTATTGGATAGTGTGGCGATGTGGGTACAAGGTATCATTCAATCTATGGGGTATCCAGGACTGGGAATAGTGATGTTTTTGGAAAATGTCTTCCCGCCTATTCCTTCTGAGGCGGTGTTACCGATGGCCGGCTGGCTGGCTTTTGAGAAAGAAGGAAACTTCACGTTGTGGGGAGTGACGCTGGTGGGAGCGCTCGGCTCGGTCAGCGGCGCGCTGGTTTTCTACGGGCTGGGGTACTGGTTCGGCGAGCAACGGGTACGCGAACTTTTACGCCGTTATGGGAAATGGATGCTGCTGACGGAGGCAGACTTTGATACTGCGCTGGATTGGTTCGCACGGTACGGGGAACATGTGATCTTCTTTGGACGCATGGTGCCGATTGTGCGGAGCCTAGTTTCCATTCCAGCCGGTATCGCCGGCATGAATTTGGGACGCTTCAATCTCTACACCGCTATAGGTACGGCGCTCTGGAGTTTTCTGCTGGCTCTGGCCGGTTATTTACTGGGTAAGAATTGGCCGCTGGTCATGGAGTGGGTAGGCCGTTACGAAAAAATAGTGCTCGTGTTGGCGGTCGTGGCCGGGGGAGCCTTTGTAGTCAGTCGTTTGCGCCAGCAGAGTAAAGACGTCGAAGGTCAGAAGTCTAAGGTCTAAGGTCAAAGGTCTAAAATTATTAGGAGGAGCATCATGTCAGCCCCTATGGTTAGAATTGAAGAAATTGCACAGCACGTAGCAGAGGAAGTTACTATTCAGGGTTGGGTTTACAACCGCACGCACAAGGGAAAATTGGTCTTTCTCTTGGTGCGGGATGGGTCTGGGTTTGTACAATGTGTAGCTTTCAAAAATGATCTGGTCATTGAGGTATTTGAAAGCATGGCGCATATTCCGCAGGAATCCTCGGTGCGGATCACGGGGCAGGTACGGGCGGATGACCGCGCCCCTGGCGTGCCCGGCGGTTATGAATTAGGCGTCACCGGCTTCGAGGTGGTACAGGCGAGCGCTGAAGATTATCCTATCACGCTCAAGGAACACGGCACCGACTTTCTGATGGAGAACCGGCATCTCTGGATTCGGACGCCCAGCCAGTGGGCGATTTTGCGCATCCGCGCGACCATCATCAGCGCCATCCGCGAGTGGTTAGATCAACACGGCTTCATCAATATGGATACGCCGATCCTCACGCCGGCGGCCGGAGAAGGGACGTCCACGCTCTTTGAGGTGGATTACTTCGGTGACGCTATCTATCTGGCGCAGACCGGACAACTTTATAACGAGGCCAACATCTTTTCGCTGGGGAAGGTTTACTGCTTTGGCCCCACTTTCCGCGCGGAGAAGTCCAAGACCCGCCGGCATCTCACCGAGTTCTGGATGGTGGAGCCGGAGATGGCGTTCTGTGAGCTAGATGAGCTGATGGAAATCGAGGAACAGTTTGTCTCGCACATCGTGCAACGGGTGTTAAGTGAGCGCGCCGCGGAGTTAACCGCTCTAGGCCGCGATATAAGTCAGCTGGAGAAGATCACGCCACCGTTCCCCCGCATCTCCTACGATGAGGCTCTGGAGAAACTCACCGAGATCCGGGAAGCGACCACTGACCCAGAGCTCAAGGAACGGTTGCAGATCGAGTGGGGAGAGGATTTTGGCTCACCGCACGAGACGGAACTGACCAAACTCTTCGAGAAGCCGGTTTTCGTTTACGGCTATCCCACGGAGGCAAAGGCTTTTTACATGGAGCCGTGGCCAGGCCGCCCGGAGGTCTCCAAGAGTGTTGATCTGCTGGCCCCGGAGGGCTACGGTGAGATCATCGGGGGCAGCGAGCGTATCTCCGATCCGGAGCTCTTGCTGCAACGCATCCATGAGCACGAGTTGCCGGAGGAAGCGTTCAAGTGGTACATCGAGTTGCGTAAGTATGGGAGCGTTCCCCATAGCGGCTTCGGACTGGGCGTGGAGCGCACGGTTACTTGGCTCTGCGGCATCAACCACATCCGCGAGACCATCCCTTTCCCCCGGACATTAAACCGTATCTATCCATAGGCTGCAAAGCAAACGCACTCCCCCAGATGAACAATCATCTGGGGGAGTTTTGTTGGAGGGCTACGCTCCGCGCATGACCAGCGGCAAGTAGAGAAAGGTACGGGGTATGACGACCGCATAACCCGCCAACGAATCTGCTGGCAGGTAGTTCAACGTGACCGTCAGCGTGCTGTAGGCCGGCGGCGAAAGCAAAGCGATGCCGGCAGCGCTCCATTCTCCACCAGGAATACCAAAACGTAGCTCCAACTCCGCCTCCAGGCTAGCGGGATGGGGTGGCGGGTAATTGACGCCCATGGTGATGGCTGGATCGAACCCAAAGCCAGATCGGTATTGACCTTGCTGGTAAGCTTTTAGGATAAACCCCTGGCCGGCGAATTGATAATGCGGCAGAGTTTCCGGTTCCCAAGCGCTACAAATTAAATCCACATTCTCCGTGATGGTCTGGGCTGGAATTTGGAGGGTGATGGAGAGAGCATTGACCCCAGCACAGTTCATGGTGGCTGGTTCGCCATCTTCGAGTACCACTCTGGTAGCTTCACTGCGACCCAGAATCACCACCCGTCCCTCATCATCACCACCGGTACCCTTGTACATGGCCGCGTAGGCAAAATCTCCTTCGACGCCGGGCAGTACCGCGATATCGTGCGGCGCGTGGCCAATGGGCACGTAAGTCTCCGAAGCCAACGTGGCACTCAAGACCGTGATCGTGCCAGCGTCGTCCTCGCCGCCCACCACGTAGACGTAACCAGTCGCCGGATTCACGTCCACGGCATGGGGAGAATCTGGCAGCATTTTGGTCTGCAGGAGCGTGGCGCCGCGCAAGACACTCAAAGAACCAGTTGCGCCCTCATTGATAACGTAAACGTCCCCCGATCTGGGGTTGATGGCAATATCTCCTGGCTCATCTCCCACAGCTATAGTGCTGGTAGCGTGAGTATCTCCGCTTATCACGGTGACGGTATCATCACCGCTGTTGGAAACATAAACATAGTTCGTGACCGGGTTCACCGCCACATGCGTGGGCGTGATGCCTACCGTGACGGTTTGAGTAACAACCCCGTTCTTAATGATAGAGACGGTATGATCCCCCCTGTTAACCACATAGACCTGCTCGTTGCTGGGATTGGCGGCGATGGCTACTGGGTTAACGCCCACCGTGATTTCAGCGGTCAAGGTGGGGGGATCACCGCTGAGCATCACGATCCTGCTGTGCTGGGGGAGAGCGACATAGGCACTATGCGTACTGGTCAACACCGCAACCGCGCCGGCGGCTCTCTCACCCAGCGAGATGGTGCCAAATTTTTCAGTGCCTTTTAATATCGAAAGGGGATTGTGGGGGATGTCACTGGTGACGTAGATGTAATGCTCAGGATCCACTGCGATCTCAGCTGGCCGGCCTATTGGTAGAGAAATTGGGTCATTGACGCCCTCGAATATCCAGAGCTTATACTGAGTATCCAGCACATAAGCCCGGCGGGTGCTGGCATCAACGGCCACGCGACTGGGGTTACTGTTAGCCCCGGTGCTCTGCATGGCGACCACGTAGGGAGGCGTTTTCTCCCCCGCGCTGACAGTGAACACGAACAACGCCCCTGTCAGTATCGCCAACATTATGGCTATGCCGCTAGTTTTATAGAGGTTTCTCATTTTGGAGCTCCTTGTTTTATTCTAGTTGCTTGTCCAATTTTGACTCTGCTGAAAAAACCAGGATTTTTTCCCACAAAGGCACAAAGATATTCAACTTAATCTTCAGAAAACTAAATTTTTCTTGGCGTCTTAGCGGCGCACTAGCTTATTTCAGTGGAATCAATTTTATTGTACATGATTTCTCAGAGAGAGCAGGGCGAATAAATAATCTCTTCCCACAAAATCACATTGTTTGGCTGCTAATCCATGTTATAGTGGGTAGGAAATGATCATTTGAAGTATGCTAACCTGACACTCAACCAGATGAGGTGGCAAATGCAAGACGAGCTGACTATGGATATTGATTTACGTATGTACTGGCAACTGATACGTCGCTGGTTATGGCTGATTGTGCTGGCTGCGCTGCTGGCCGGAGGAACGGCATATATCATCAGTAAATGGATGGTAGAGCCTGTTTACCATGCGGCCGTGCGGATAATAGTTCAGCCGAGCAGCTCGCTCACGGGTTCGGATTACGCAGATATTATGGCCGGCCAGCGGGCCGCGCAGACCTACGCCGAGATGCTCAACAGCCGTCCATTGCAAGAAGCCGCTTTGCTCCGCTTGGGATACGCTGAAGAGCAGCTAATTCCCTATGAATTAACAATAACGCCGGTGCGCGATACTCAAGTACTCCAAATTAGCGTAGAAAGCATAGATGCTCAACTAACCGCTGATTTGGCCAATATGCTCGCGCAAGTTTTCATGGAAGAGAACCGGGAACGTCAGACTGCACGTTTTCAAGATGCGCTGGCGCGTCTGCAAAAGCAGATTGATGCGCTAGAGCAAGATATCGGAGAATATAGAGTGCGGTTGGACTCCGTCTCAGATTCGGCAGAACGGAGCGAGCTGGAGTCACAAATTACACGGTTACAAGATTCCCTATCACGCCTTACCACCGCCTATCAGAGTATTCAACTGGCTGAGTTACAAGCGGCTGATTTAGTAAGTATCATCGAGCCGGCGCGCTATCCTGAAGGCCCCATCCGCCCGCGCAAAGCCATGAACGCGCTCTTGGCTGCCGTGGTGGGGAGCATGGTCGCGGTGGGAGGAGTGTTCCTGCAAGAATACCTGGATACCAGCGTAAAATCTGCGAATGAAGCGGAACGCTTAGTTGAGGCGCCGGTCTTGGGGCGGATTTGGCATGAAGCGGAGATGGACAAATTAAATGGTTCTGGGGAGCACGGGGTGATTATCAATCACCCCTTATCGCTGGGGGCAGAAGCTTACCGGCTCTTGCGAACCAATCTGCAATTCACCTCCGTGGATGAGCCACTCAAGGCAATTTTAGTCACCAGTCCCAGTCCCGGCGAAGGGAAATCAACGGTGGCATTAAATTTAGCTCTGGCCTTAGAAGCCACCGGTAAGCGGGTAATTTTGATAGATGCAGATATGCGGCGTCCCAAATTGTGCAAATATGCGCAGGTGGAGCGTGAGCCTGGGTTGAGTGAGACTCTAGCCTCACCTGAAATGGATTGGCAACGCTATTTACAACCGCTCCCGATGCAACCCGAGATACAGCTCCTGCCGCCGGGTCATAGCCCCCCCAATCCTACCGAACTGTTAGGCTCGCGACGGATGGAAGAGCTGCTAGCGCATTTCAGAGAGCGGGAAGATGTGATAGTTATCGTGGACTCGCCGCCTGTTCTGGTCGCGGCTGACGCTACAATTTTATCCGCTAAGGTAGATGGCGTCTTGTTGGTTGTGGAGGTCGGCTCAACGGCTCGCCAAGCAATCGCGTATACAGTGGAGCAAGTCAGGCGGAGTGGAGCGCGCCTCTTAGGGACAGTCCTCAACAAAGTGCCGATGGATGGTCGAGGTTCATACTATCACTATGGTTACTATTCAGAAGAAGAAGAAAAACGTTCTTCCTGGCCCTGGGCTAAGAAAAAGCGGCGGCACGCAAAGAGCCATTAGTACGCAAACGAAAAGCAATTATGACCGGGACAGGCTATAAAAAGGGCCTGTCCCGGTCTTTTTGTGCTTGTCAAGCGCAAGGCTCCTGTTATCATGCCCAATATGAAAGAGACACGTATTATCCGAATCGATCCCCGGCATATCGCCCCCCACTTGATCCAGCAAGCTGCTGCCGTGCTACGCGCAGGAGGATTGGTCGCCTTTCCTACAGAAACAGTCTATGGCTTGGGGGCGAATGCGCTGGATGCTGAGGCGGTCGCTGATATTTTTACCGCTAAGGGACGGCCAGCGCATGACCCGTTGATTGTGCATCTGGCTGAAGCCCGGTGGCTGGCGCGCGTGGTGCGCTTTGTACCGACGTTGGCCTGGGAACTGGCCGAGCATTTTTGGCCCGGCCCACTGACTTTGGTGCTTCCCCGGGGGTCACAGGTACCCTTGAGCGTTACAGCCGGCGGTGACACGGTGGCCGTGCGAGTTCCCGCAGATCCCGTTGCTCTGGAACTAATACAGCTGGCGAATTTGCCGATTGCCGCCCCGAGTGCTAACCGATTTGGCCGTCTTAGCCCCACCTGCGCGGAAGATGTCCTCGCCGATCTGGCCGGGCGCATTGATCTAGTGCTAGCTGCTGGCGCCACGCGCGTGGGCGTGGAATCCACGGTGCTTTCCCTGGTCACGCCAGTTCCCACGATCCTCCGTCCCGGCGGAGTAAGTCGCGAGGCGTTGAGCGCGGTATTGGGAGAGGTGGCGTTCCGTATGAAACCAGTAGAGAATGGCGAGACCGCGCACTCTCCCGGCACATTGTCGCAACATTACGCCCCCGCTGCCCGCCTGATTTTGTATCAGGGACAAGGAACGACGTTGTTAAGAGCAATGCGTCAAGAGGCTATGCGCCAGCACGCGAGCGGTAAGCGCGTAGGCTTGTTTCTAGCTCAAGAGGATTTACCTTTCTTCTCCGGTTTGCCGCTGATTCTGCGCGCTGCGGGACCGTTAGCGCGGCTGGATTTAGTGGCTCAATCTCTCTTCCCGACTCTCCGCGCGTTAGATAGAGCCGCTGTAGATCTAATCCTCGCTCGCGATTTTGGTATAGCGGGACTAGGACTAGCGCTCCGCGACCGGTTAACGAGAGCTGCCGGGGGAAGAGTAGTCCACGTTGAAGGGAGTCTAGCGAAGTCCACCTGCGGGGACTAGTACAGCCCGGCGGCCAGGATTTTTATCCTGGCCGCCGGGTGTTTTATGCAGACACTATGTTACTGCAAGAAATCACGTAACCGCCGCGCATGAGCTGGATGCCGTAGACGACTAAGCGCCTGGGCCTCAATTTGACGCACTCGTTCGCGCGTGACGCCCATTTTTTTGCCCACCTCTTGGAGCGTGTACGTCTCCCCGTCCAACAACCCGTAGCGCATCTGGAGTATCTTGACCTCGCGAGGCGGTAAATCCGTCAGAATTCCCATCAGGAGATCCTTTAAAATCGCGCCTCCCACCTCGTCCGGTGGCGCCGGACTATCTTTATCCTCTACAAAGTCACCCAGCGTGCTACTTTGCTCATCATCGGTGGGCATCTCCAACGAAAGCGGCCGGCGTGCCACATCCAGCATGTGCTCTACTTTGTCGATCGGGATATCCAGCTCTTCTGCCATCTCCGCAGGCGTAGGATCGCGTCGCAAGCGTTGGGTAAGCTTATGTGAAATGCGTAACAACTTGCTGATCTGATCCCCCATGTGAACGGGAACCCGAATAGTGCGGCTCTGATCCGCGATGGCGCGTGTGACAGCCTGTCTAATCCACCAGGTAGCATAAGTGGAGAATTTATGTCCGCGTTGATACTCAAATTTATTAGCCGCGCGGATCAGTCCGATATTCCCTTCTTGGATGAGATCTAGGAAGGGAACTCCCCGCCCAATATATTTCTTAGCGATACTGATAACCAGTCGCGAGTTAGCGCGCACCAGATGCTCACGGGCCATAATGCC
Organism: Thermoflexia bacterium; assembly: GCA_011192175.1. Lineage (GTDB taxonomy): Bacteria > Chloroflexota > Anaerolineae > B4-G1 > SLSP01 > G713. The sequence continues at coordinate 56,564 of DUEJ01000002.1, read as the reverse complement.
ATCTTCCATGATCTTCTGATATTTATTGCGTTTTTCTGGCAGACGCACACGTTTTAGCTTGCGTTGCGCCTGTCTGCCGGCTTCCATGCGTTTGGCCAGTTCAACCTCTTGGCCTGCGGTTAATAGGGAAACTTTACCTATTTCCTTTAGGTAGATGCCAATGGGGTCGTCTATGGCAATAGCGCGATAAATATCATCTTCTGTGGCGTCTACATCCGCATCATGATCGCCGTCAGCGTGATCCTGGAGAGCTTCGGCGCGGTCCGCTCCCGGTTTCCCGATAAGAATATCATTCTCGATGAGGGCCATGATAATTTCATCTAGGCGCTCGATATTAGTCTCCACTTCTGGGAAAATAGTGAGGATATCATCGTATGTGACGAATCCTTGTTCCTCTCCGACCGTGAAGAGGTATTCTTCACCAGATTGTTGAGCTTGCAAATGTTTTTCTTTTCCGTAATTCTTTTTCTTGCTCAAATTTAGATCCTTACTTGTATGAATACGATTTCCTTGACTTAGTGTATCCTAATTTCTAAAAATGTTCAAGTGAGTTTTCCTGAATAACATTAAGATGGAAAACTGTTGATACAAAAATTACAAAATTCTAGTTTTCTTTCCTAACGACGTTCATAATTGGTGGATTAGGCTCAAAAAGAGCACTGGTGGCGTAGACCATCCGTGCTCTTTCTATCTTTTCTCTAATACCTTGACTATATCATAAGCCCTCCGTAATTGTCAAGTGAAATTCTCATCTCGCCCAAAAAAGACTTGACATAGTAGAACGGATGTTCTATAATATGATAAGAACGGATGTTCTAATCATATTATAGTAAGGAGCTAGCATGTCCCAACCTTTACGCGGATATTTAGAAAATCAAGCAGATCGCGTTGAAAGTGTCTTATTCGCACACCGTGCTCCTGGCCGAGTAACTGGCGGGACAGTTGGCCCGCGGCTGATCAAGTTTTTCTTGAGTCCAGCGCCGCATATTCGTTATGCTGCTATTCGCCGGCTGGCTGACGATATGGCTTTGTCTCTGAAGGTAACTACTCTGCGGGTCAAGCGTGGCAAAGAGGGCGTTATTTTGGCGTTTGATAATCCTAAACCACAACCAGTAACCCTCTCGAATCTGCTGCCGCCGATTTTGAGAGCCGCCGATGGGTCGCCAGATCCGGTACCGCTCTCTACGGCGCTGCTAGGGTTGACCGATGAGGGGCTCCCTTTATTGGCGCGGCTCTCCTCGCCAGAAGTAGCTCATATTTTGATCGCGGGCACCACCGGCTCCGGGAAGAGCGTCTTATTGCGCACTATTGCACTCTCGCTGCTCTTGACTCACCGGCCAGAGCAATTGCGCTTGTTGGCGTTGGATCCTAAGGGGCGTGCCTTTCAGGGCTTGACGGGCGCGCCACATTTGTTGCGCCCTCCGGTGACAGAGCTGGCGGAGATATTAGAAGCTCTCAGATCATTGGTACGCGCGATGGAAATGCGCGACCGCCAGCGAGAGGATTCCCCTTGCATTGTCTTGTTAATAGACGAGCTGGCCGACTTGATTTTTCAAGGCGGCGATGAGATCACCAAATTACTGACGCGCTTGGTGCAACGGGGCCGCGAGGCGGGAATTCATATTGTAGCCGCGACGCAACGCCCCTCTTCGGCAATCATGAGTGGGTTGATGCGGGCTAACTTCCCCTTGCGATTGGTGGGAAAAGTGGTCTCCGCCAGTGATGCCAGAGTGGCTACGGGACGCGGCGGCACTGATGCGCATTTGTTAAGCGGACGCGGTGATTTTCTAGCGGTGGGCGGGGGCGGAGAACCGATTCGATTCCAAGTCGCCTTTGTCAGTGAGGCGGAATTGCGCACCAAAGCGGGTAATTTTCGGCTAGACAGCAGTATGGGGGTCCCTAACTTGGAGCGTAAAGGGTTGTTGTATGCAGAAGCAAGCTAGCTGAGAGGAGGTAGTTGATGGAGAGAGAAGAGTCCCTGGGCAAACGTCTCAAACGGTTTGGCGCTTTGGTCAGTATACTATTTATCATTACAGTCGCGGTGATCGTCACTCAACGGCTTAGTAATGATGCGCTGGCCCTCTTAATTGGCTTGGCAGTAGGCATCATCGCCATGCTTCCCCTGGTGGGATTGTTGGCGTTTATCTGGCGGCGTCAGGAGCTGCATTACCAAGAAGCGCGACAATATCGACCCGCAGAGCGAAACCTCCCCGTGGTGGTGATTGCTCCTTCCGCCTTACCTGGTTATGGGCCACAGCGCGCAGAACCGGGGGCGCATAACCGGCAAGCAGGGAGCTGGGAGATGGCGCGGGCGGAACGTAAATTTACGATTGTAGGAGGAGAACAATGAATATTGGGGGAATTGCGCTCTGGTCACAGAGTAAGTCTGAACCTATCGCTCTATTATCTCGGCGGCATAATTATTTTCCACGACGCTTTCTCTGGCGCGGTGAGAAATATAACGTCTACGCGGTAGAACGCGCCTGGACGGAGATGGCCCGGGGCGGCAGAGAGCCACGCCATTTCTTCCGGGTGAAATGCGTGGAGGGTATTTTTGATCTCTATCAAGATGTGAATTTGAATGCGTGGTATTTAGCGCAGAAGGTCTCCTGATGGAGATTGGATTACTCTGGTACGGGAGAAAAAAAGGGTTGTCTTCGCAACTGACCAAAGCCGTTAAACGTTATCGTGAACGGTTTGGCGAGGTCCCGAATATCTGCTACGTGAACCCTCAATCTTTGCCCGACGGGGAACGGCAGGTCAACGGGGTGCTTTTACGTCCTTCGGCAACTGTGTTGCGGGATCACCTCTGGATTGGACGAGAAGAGAGCGAGTAAAGGGCAACTTAGTGCTTACCGGTCACTGCGCGGGTCCCCAGCTGACGACTTTTAACCCGCAGCTCAGAGCGCGGTCAAACGCGCCACCAATAAATCTAACGCGGTTTCGGCGCTCAGCTTCCCGGTTTTGATGGCCCGATCACTCTCTCGGAGGATCTCATAAGCTTGTAGTAGCTGCGCGTGCGTGAAGAGCGTGGCTTGCTGGTAGGTTTTTTTCGTTACATAAGGATGTAACTTGAGCCGCTTGGCGATCTCCACTGCGGGATGCTGGTGTTGCATCAGCCAGCGCACTTGGATCAGCAGTCGATATTGGCGCACGATCATGCCAAAGATACGTAATGGCGGTTCGTTGGTATCCAATAGACGATGCAGATGCCGCGCCGCGATCCGCGGGTTACGCTGTCCTAGTGCATCCACCAAGTCAAAGATGACATCGGCGCTCTGCACGTAGGGCACTAACAAGCGCACCTCTGCCAACGTGATCGCGCCGCTCTCCCCGTGGTAGAGTTTGAGCTTGTGGAGCTCTTGATCCAGCTGCTGAAGTTGGACCCCGATATTGCGTGCCAGCAACGCTGCCGCAGCCGGCTCAATGCAGCTCCCCAACTTCTGAGCACGTTCCCGGATCCAACCAGACAAGGCTTTTTGTCGCGGGAGCATATAAAGCTTGATCCGCGCGCTGCTCCCTTGCTGCTGGGCCAACTTCAAGACGGGGTTGCTTTTGGGCAGCGCGCGTTGCTCCACAAAGACCAGCACGGTGGAATCGGGAAGACCGGGCAGATAAGCCGCCGCCTCTTTCAACCAACTTTTGTTGCTCTCCGCCAGCGCGTTCTTCACAGTGATAAGCCGGTGGCCGCCTAAAAAGGGAAGCGTATCACAAGCATGTTGTAACTTGCCCAACGAGAGCGGCGCCGATAGAGTCTCGTTATTCAAATCCGCGAACTCTTCCTTTGCCGCTTGCGCCGCTTGTAACTGGCCTAGATATTCCTGCTGCTCCAGCAGGTTATCGCCGTGGATAATGTAGAACATTAGTTTACCCTTGTACCGTCTGAACTTCGATGCATTGTAATCTACCTCGCTGCCGGCTGAGGATGGCCGAGATTTTGAGGTCTTGCACCCGGGGATCCACCGTCAGATTGGCCTGGACCCAAAAACCCATGGGGCGGGCCAGCACCAACATCAGCGCGTTAAGGAGTACCAATTGCAGGAAATTCTCCACGCGATCAGATTTCTGTTCCTGTTTACGCCGTAATCCTAACACCGTCGTGATGGTGGTGAGCAACGCCGTGGTCAGAAGGTTAGTTCCACAGTTAGGGTGTATAGCCAGCTCCGCACGCCCTTGCTGCAATGCCGCTAAGGCCTGCTGTACAGCGGGATAAACTTCTTCTATGGTGAGATCGGTGTAGAGCGTGAACCCTCGGGGGCCAGAAATTCCGACTGTCTGTGAATCGCTCTGGAGCCGGCCTAACAAGTTGATAGTAGCATGTTCCAGAGCATGATTACGGCGGATACGGCGTACTAATTTGACTAACATCTCTATTCTCCTCTTCCTGCGCTCAAATTTAGTTTAGCGGTTGGTCTGGCAATCACAATTAACCGGTAACGGGTGCTGGCGTAAGGATGACAAGTTACCAACGTCACTCTCTTATCAAGGGTAGTTTGAATGTACTGCGCGTTTTCGTGGCGCACCTCCAGAGGCTGCCCCCGTTCTTCCAAAATATAGATGTGCGCAACATGATAGGGATAGGTTTTTTGATCTTCCCCTGTGAGCAGAATGTATGCGCCCTCCTCCACTTGATAGAGGTCGCGGAAGACCTCACCCCGCGTCGTATTGTGCCCATTGAGCACCGTATTGCCAGACTCTCCCAGTAACGCCGAGCTATTATGCCACCCGACCGCCTCCCAATCAGGCACCCCCCAGGTTATCTGGCCGGCTTCACTACTCGCTAGCGCTTTTTCTTTTACTGGAACGATGGGGGCTGCTAATCCGATAGAGGGGATGCGGATATATTGAGGGAGCGTCCCTGCTGGGGAGGGGGATGGAACTGGAATAGTTGCGGTTGGCGGCAAAGGAGTGCTTGTCACCGTCCGGGCGTCAGGAGCGGGAGGACTCTTCTCTGGCGTTGCCGGTCCCGTCACGGTAACAACGGGGCGACTGGCTAGCGGCGCGTCCGCGGCAAGCTGGGGGATGGGTATCTCCGCTCCACTCTCCTCAAAGGAAGGCGCCGCGGCAAGCTGTCGGGTTTTTAGTAACGTAGCAAAACAAGGTTGAAAGAGCGGATAGTTAAGCCCTATCCCCAACAAGAGCAGTGTGACCCCACTCCAGATGAAGATATTAGCAATTTTCCAGCTTCTCAACGTCATTTTTCTGCTGCCCCCTAAGAGGCATTATATCTCATCTTGAGAGGGTCTTCAAATGACGTCGCTAGCGCTATGCCGGTCACCGGCTTTCCAGCTAGCAATTGGCTGGGCGAACGTTCCCCCTAGCTACCCTGGTACACCGCTGGCTTGAGCACTCCGATGAAGGGCAAGTTACGATATTGTTGGTCGTAATCCAGCCCGTAACCAATGACGAACTCGTTGGGTACCACGAAGCCGCAAAAATCTATCGGTACTTCAATCTCCCGCCGGCTAGGTTTGTTGAGCAGGGCCGCCACGCGCACACTCCGCGCGTGCCGCGCCTCGAAGCGCTCCAAGATACAGCTCAACGTGACGCCAGAATCTACGATATCCTCAACGATGATCACGTTGCGATCTGTGATGCTTTCGCCCACATCTAGTAGAAACCGCACATCGCCGCTGCTGGCCGTCCCCGCGCCGTAACTGGAAGTTTCGATAAAATCAAGCTCGTGCCGAAAATCCAGGTAGCGCACCAAATCAGCCAAGAACATGAAAGCCCCCTTGAGATTGCAGATCAACAAGGGGAGATCTGCGTCGCTGTACAGCGCGTTCATCTCCTTGGCGACTGCCTGCAAACGTTTTTGGATGCTCTCTTTTGAATAAAGTATCTTCTCCACATCATCGTACATTGACATAATTTATCTCCTGTTGCGAGTAACATAGTGAGAAGGGGCTAACTGATTGACTGTTGCATGCCTCTGGGCCGCTGGCGCTTGATATCTACCAGGTTCTCCTGGCGGGATGGAACGCGATGGCAGCCTCTGCAGCGCGCCTCGTAGACCTCGGAGGCTCCTACTAACACAATAGGATCGTTGTAAGCTGCCGGTATCCCATTGATCAGCCGCTGGGAGCGACTGGCCGGGCCGCCACAAACCATGCAGATCGCTTGCAGCTTACGCACGTGTTCCGCGATAGCCAGCAGTTGAGGAAGCGGGCCGAACGGTTCACCGCGAAAATCCATATCCAGTCCGGCGCAGATGACACGTTTGCCTTGACCGGTGAGCGCGTTGCACACCGTCACGATCCCCGCATCGAAGAATTGCACCTCATCAATGGCGATAAGGTCGGCGGTGGGATCAAGATATTGCCGCAACTCCGCGCTATCCTGCACCGGAATGGCGGCTGCTTGTAACCCGTTATGTGAAGCGATCGCGTCCTTACCGTAACGCCGGTCAAGGGCCGGCTTAAAAACCTGGACCTTCAGGTGGGCGATTTGCGCGCGGCGCAGACGGCGGATCAGTTCCTCGGTTTTACCGCTGAACATGCTGCCACAGATGACCTCTAGCCAACCGCCACTGGGTTTACCATACATACATAGTTCTCCTGGGAGTAAAGGGGGGCTGTGCGAGGGAAATAAAAAACGGGGCAGGGATTATCTCCCTGCCCCGCGTAGGTGCGGTTACGCGCTTTCTTCTGCCTGCTCATCGTCTGGCAGGATATAACCTCTGGCCCGCAGGGACTTTTTCAAGTTTGCCGAGTATGTCAGTCCCAATCCGCGAATATCGGTCAGGCCCTCTTCGCCAGCTGTCTGCAGCAATTCCAAAACGTCCCCGACTTTCTTAAATCCTTCTCCTGCCAGCAGATTCTCTATGCGCGTCCCTAACCCTAATTCAGTGAGAGCTAGTTCCGGCGATGTGAGCTCAGCTGCACGGCGTTGAGTTTCTTGTTGGATATCCTCACGCGCCTTGAGCCGGCGTATGAAGCGATCAACCTGACCTTCAGTATCTACGATACGTTGCTCGCCAGTGAAGAACGGATGACAACTTGAGCAGATATTGACGCGAATTTCTGGCTCAGTAGCGCCAACCGTCCATTCGCTACCGCAAGCACAAGAGACCTTGGCTGCTGGATACCATTTAGGATGGATATTGGGTTTCATACGGTCGCTCCTTCGAGTTTGATGTTCACCCGCTTGCGTCCGCGGGTAACATCATATTTGACAGTTCCATCAGATAATGCAAAGAGCGTGTAATCTTTGCCCATGCCTACGTTCTGGCCAGGCTTAATACGCATTCCGACCTGGCGGACTAGGATATGCCCCGTGCGCACCCGTTCCCCGTCATATTTCTTAATACCACGGCGTTTGGCATTGCTATCGCGTCCATTGACGCCGGTTGCTTTTTTGCGTCCCATCTACGCCTCCGTTCCCTTCACGATCTCATCAACGCGCAGACGCATATAGGTCTGCCGATGTCCTTTGCGCCGCCGGTAATTTTTACGAGCGTGATGTTTTAGGATTCTGATTTTGGGGCCGGGTACTTCTTCCATAATGGTCGCGTGGACCTTAGCCCCCGATACGGTGGGTTGGCCAACCAAAATTTCCTCTCCATCAGCGATCAGATAAACCTCATTAATCTCTACTTGTGTACCCACTGGACCAGAGAGTTTTTCCACAATGAGATCATGATTAATTTTTGCTTTGTATTGATGCGTGCCTGATTTTACGACTGCGTACACGATACCGCCTCCCCAAGATACACAATAAGAAACCGAACCGTAAGGGTTCGGCTTCTTTGCGATTATAGCGTCCCGCCGAAAATTGTCAACCAGTACGATAAAGCGAGTAAGCGAGAAGGCGAGAAGGCGATTGTTTGTCATACTGAGTGCGGGTCCTATCAAGGAAGCTAGTTGAGTTACTTAACCGCTGAGACACTAAGCCGCCCAGCCGCTTCCCCAATCCCGCGTCACTAATTCCCGCTCCCTCGCTCTCCTCGCTTCCTCGCTCTCCTATGTTATACTCTGTTCGAGCTTAATAAAATCTGCGGAGGCGTATGAGCTATCGAACACTCCTGATCCACAATCCTACTGCTGGGCCTTGGGATAAGCGTCGCCGACTGAAGCAGTTGGCGACTAACCTTGGCAACCATGGTTGGACGACAGAAATAGTGGAGACTCAGCAGATTGGTGATGCGACTGAGTTGGCACGGCAGGCGCGGGAAGCTGGATTCAAATTGGTCTTGGTCGCCGGCGGCGATGGGACTATCAATGAGGCAGTCAATGGCCTGGTAGGAACGGAGACCGCGTTAGGGATCATTCCTGTGGGCACCGGAAATATCTTGGCACGCCAGATGCGGATGCCGGGACTCTCAATGTCTTTACCGTTCACAAATCTTGAGGTGGAGGACGCGCTGATAAGCAGCCGCTATCAGCGCGTGGACGTGGGACAGGTGCAAGACCGCTATTTCCTCTCCTGGGCCGGGATTGGCTTGGACGCTGAAGTCACCTCACGGATGGAACCGCGCCCCAAATACATCAAATTCTTGCGCATCTTGCCCTACGCGCTGGCGGTGGCTACGGTAGCCACGGACTTTCGCGGGGTGAAGACGCGCATCACGGTAGAAAATCGCACTTTTAACACGCGCACGGTATTGATAGTGGTGAGCAATATCCAGCACTACGCCGCCTTCAACATGGCCCGCCACGCTTACATGGACGATGGGATGTTAGATATCTTCATCTTCAAGGGTTTGGGACTGGGATACATATTTCGGCACCTCTTTCATATCTTCAGTGGCCGGCATTTACAAGACCCGGCGGTTATCCAGATACTGGCGCGCCAAATGCACATTGTGACTACCCCCACCGTCGTCATGCAGTTGGATGGCGAACCTTGTCTGGAAACCCCGGCTACCATCTCTCTGGCGCCAGGAGCACTCCGTTTATTGGTGCCGCCGCAGGCGCCACGTGATCTCTTCAGTAAACCGCCAGAAGAGCTCCCGAAGCTATGAACTTTGATTACCACGTTCACACCTGGCATTCCCCCGATGCCGAGCCGCCAATGGCGGCGATGGTCGCGGCGGCGTTGCGCGCCGGGTTACGGGGGATGGCCTTTACCGATCATCTGGAGTGGTACGAGGAAGATGGCGCGACTGGGTATCTGGCGCCAGAGCGTTATTTTGCGGAACTGCGGGAAGTGCGGGCTAAATATGGCCAGCAAATCCAACTCTTGGCCGGCTTGGAGATGGGCAGCTCGCACCGTTTTCTTCCGCAGGCGCGCGCGCTGTTGGCGGCTTGGCCCTGGGATTACATCTTGGGTTCCATTCATTGGGCCGCCGGGCTGCCGGGCTGGGAAACGGTGGCGTTTGCGGAAGGTCTTGAGTTGGCTTATCAACGCTATTTCGAGGAGCTGGTGCTCTTAGCCGAGGAAGGCGAGTATGACGTTTTGGCCCACTTCGACTTGGTGCAGCGCGATGCCTGGACGTTGTGCGGCCGCACTTTGCCGATTGCGCCGTATAAATCACTCATCCACCAAGTGCTTAAAGCCGTCATCGCGCGGGGCAAAGGTCTGGAGATCAACACTTCACCCTGGAGCATGGATTTAGCGGAGCCCGCTCCTGGATTGACCATCTTGCGCTGGTATCGTGAGTTAGGCGGGGAGATTCTGGTATTAGGTTCAGATGCCCATCGCCCCGAACAAGTGGGGCAACATTTCGCCCGTGCTCGGGAGCTGGCGCAAGCCGCCGGTTTCACCCGTTTAGCGCGCTTCAAAAATCGAAACGTGGTAGACTGGGAGCAGCTAGGGAGTAGTGCGGAGTAAGAAGGAAAAGGCAAGCAGTTGAACAGTTCCAACGAACAACTCCCTGACTACTCGACTACTAAACTAATTACCTAATTTAGAGGTTATATGAACGCATCTTTGATGACCATTATTATTCCAGCCTATAACGAAGCTCATCGTCTGCCCCAAACCCTCCCTAGAGTGATGAACTTCGTCGCGACCTGCACTGAGACGTTGGATGTGCTTGTAGTGAACAACAATAGCCAAGACCATACCGGCGCGGTGGCGCGCGAGCTCGCCGCGCTCTACCCGCGCCTGCGCGTGTTGGAACAACCGCTCCCCGGCAAAGGCGCCGCCGTCCGCCAGGGGATTTTGGCCGCAACGGGCCGCTACGTCTTTATCTGCGACGCCGATCTGGCTATGCCCATCGAGGAGCTGCCGCGTTTCTTCCCGGAGACGTTGGGGGGCGATTACGATATCGCCATCGGTTCCCGCGAAGCGGCCGGCGCGCAGCGTTACCATGAACCCTGGTATCGTCATATCATGGGCCGCGTCTTCAACCTGGTGGTGCGCGTGCTGGCCGTACCGCGAATCCAGGATACTCAATGCGGTTTCAAGTCGTTGCGGCGGGAGGTGGCACAAGAACTCTTCGCCCTGCAAACCATCGACGGCTGGGCCTTTGACGTGGAAATCCTGGCACTGGCGCAGCAACGCGGCCGTCAAATCATAGAAGTTGGCATCCCCTGGTACTACGGCGAGGGGAGCCGGGTCAATCCCATCCAGGATTCCCTCCGCATGATTCGGGAAGTGTGGCGCGTGCGGCGTAATCTGCGCGCCGGGATCTATGAGGAAGCGAATAAGCGAGAGAGCGAGTAAGCGAGTAGGTAGTGGGGGGAAGTGAAATTAGATGGAATGTGAAACGACCACGGCCGCCGAGATTCCACGCCGGCTAGCGCCGTGTTTCCAAGAATACGATCTAGAGCGACTTGATCCAGAAGAGCATAGCGATCTGATCATAGAACGCACGTTGGCTTATGGTGACCGGCGCGCGTTACGGTGGCTCTGGCAGCGCTACCGGCGCGAGCGCATCCGCGCCTGGGTGAAACGCGATGGACTACGGCGACTCCCCTGGCGACGTTACACCCTCTGGTGCGTGCTCCTGGATCTGCCGCGCGCGCCCCACCCACGCAGCGAGGAGCAACGGATATGGCCCTATTGAGTCCCATCCATTGGGAAGCGATCACACCAGAACTGCGTGAGTTGCTACATTTCATTGGCCAATGTGCTTTTACGGAGCGCTTCTATCTGGCCGGCGGTACAGCGTTGGCTTTGCGCCTCGGCCACCGGCGCTCGATAGAGCTGGATTTCTTCTCGAACGTTGATACTGTGACCCGCGCTACCCGCCGGGAGATTCTGCGCACGCTGGCACCGCTCGGCGCGCAAGCCCTGGAAAACACGGAGGGCAACCTGCTCAGCGAGGAATCTTGCACGCACTCCCTGCGCTCCGCCAATCACGGAGAACTTTCAACTTTCGACTTTTAACTAACCACTAACGACTAATAGCTAACCAGTTAACAACCACACAAAGGAGCTAATTATGTCTGAAATTTTCACTCGTCCGATTGCAGCATTGGAAATCATCAAAAATCCTTCCTGGGAACAGTTGCGTGCCTGGGCTAAGGTGGGGGAAACGACTACCAAGTTCGGCTCGGCGCGTTACATCACGCGGATCCGCAGCCGCTCTGCCAAATTCACCGATATTCTCTTCGCCGAACCAGATGCCGAGCAACGCCGGTGGTTGGCAGAAGCGCAGGCTTCCTTGCGCACTATGCGCCTCATCCAACTTGACCGGGTACTGGGCAATAATCCTGACCTACGGCTGCATTGCCGGCTCTACCTCCCCATCGAAAACGCCCGGCTCGCTTTTATGTGGGGGCAATCGCTCTTTGACGCGCCGCCGGAGTACGCTGAGCGTGAACGTGCCGACATCACCACGGTTATGATCCCCCAATGGCGCGATAAATTTATGGAACGCCGCATCTTAGTCGATCCGACCACGTATACCACCTACGCGCTGGGGAGCGATTATGCGGGCGAGGTCAAGAAATCTTTCCTCCGGCTGGCGATGTATTGGATGAAGGAGCATGATGGTTTGGGACTGCACGCCGGTTCCAAGGTGCTCCGCGTGCGGGATCAGCAGGGCGAGCTGGTGGAGAAGGGGGCGATCTTTTTTGGCTTGAGCGGCACCGGCAAGACGACGCTGACTTGCCATCACCATTTCTTGGCGGGTGCAGAGAGCGTCGCCATTCGACAGGATGATGTGGTGCTGATGCGCTCTGATGCGTACTGCTACGGCACCGAAGATAACTTCTTTATCAAGACGGAGGGCTTGGATGAGGAGAGCCAGCCGTTGTTGTACGGCGCGGCGACCTCCCCACGGGCGATGCTGGAGAATGTCTGGGTCGAGCCGGATGGCGCGCCGGGGTTCCTCAACTACACGCTGGGACGGAACGGGCGCGCTATCGTTTTCCGGGCGGACATGGAGTACACCGACGCGAGCATTGACCTGCCGTGTGCGGATATCATCGTCTTTATCACCCGGCGCGAGGATATCGTGCCGGCGGTGGCGCGGTTGACGCCAGCCCAGGGCGCGGCGTTCTTCATGTTAGGCGAATCCATCGAGACGGCCGCGGGCGATCCGGCTAAAGCCGGCCAAGCGGTGCATAGCGTGGGCACTAACCCCTTTATCATCGGCTCTTACGATGAGGAGGGCAATACTTTTCTCCGGCTGTTACGCCAGAACCCTGCGGTGCAGGTCTTTTTGCTCAACACGGGGCGGATTGGCGCCCGCGATGTAAACCGCCAGGAGCGCATCGCCGTAAATGGAGAGAGAGTGGGCGCAAAGGTCAGCGTGTTAGATTCCACGGAGATTATCAAGCAACTGGCTAAAGGCGGTATCCGCTGGGAACGCGATCCCGATTGGGGTTATGAGGTCGCTGTGGAGGTAACGGGGGTGCCAGATTACGCGGAACGCTTGAATCCGCATCGTTACTACACGCCGGAAGAATACGCGGCGTTGACCCAGGTGTTGAAAGAGGATCGGCGCGCGTGGCTGGCTAAATTCCCGGCCCTCGATCCGATTATCCCCTCTGCGTTAGGATTGGAGAGCTAGCCTGATCCACAGGCTACGCAGATTTTTGAATAATTATTCAGCAGCTTGAGCAGATTGGCTATTTGCCATTTTTAGAAGGAGTTTATATGGATTTACTGACCGCCGGCGCTAGGGATTTGCAGATTGCACTGGAGCCAGCGCATCTAGCGGCCTTCCGCATCTATTACGAGGAACTCGTCAGCTGGAACGAGAAATTCAACCTGACCGCCATCACCGACTACAAGGGCGCGCAAGTGCGGCATTTCTTGGACTCAGTTACTTGTCTGCTGGCTCTGGAGACGCAGAGAAGGTTGACCTCTCAATCGCTCATTGATGTGGGCACCGGGGCCGGCTTCCCCGGTATTCCGCTCAAGGTGCTGCGCCCGGGAATCAAATTGACGTTGGTGGAAGCGACCCGCAAGAAAACGCACTTCCTGGAACATCTAGTGCAGCGGTTAGGGCTATCCAACGTCACCGTTTTGCACGCGCGGGCGGAGACGTTGGGTCAAGACCCCGCGCACCGCGAGCGCTATGATTGGGTCATGGCGCGCGCGGTAGCGGAGATGACGATTTTAGCGGAGTACCTGTTGCCTCTGGCGCGGATTGGCGGGCGCGTCCTGGCGCAGAAGGGCGAAGATGCCGCGGCTGAAGTGCAGTTGGCCGAAGCGGCGATCGTCTATTTGGGCGGGCGCGTCCAACAACTGGTGCCGGTAGAGATGCGCGGCCTGGTGGAGCGACGCTATCTGGTGGTTTTGGACAAAAAGGCAGCCACGCCGGAGAAATATCCCCGGCGTCCCGGGATGCCTTCCAAACGCCCGTTGGAGAAGAGCTAGCTCTCCGCTAAGCCGCCAAGGCACTAAGAAAAATCAATTCACAACCCACTGACTACCAGACCACCCGCCTACTTAACTAATTTCCTTGCTCCCCTTTTGCGGGCGCATATAATATGAACACTATGGAAAAATCAACCCCAGAAGTATCCCCAACGCAATTGCCGCTTGCTGAAATTGCAGGGATGTTAGCGGAGCAACCATCCTCATCCGGCAAAGTAAATCTCACGGCGCAATCTTCGCTGACTACCGCGCTGGATGCGTTTGAGAAGTATATGAAAAGGCGCGGTTTTACCGAGAATACGCAGCAAGCCTTCCGCTTGGATATGGAACTGCTGATCGAGTATTTAGGTGCGGGCGAAGCTCTGAGTAAAATCAGCACCGCGAATCTAAAAGCCTTCCTGACCTGGATGGAATATCTGCGGGAGGTGCCTTGCAGCCCCAAGACATTGGAACGCCGGATTACCACGCTCAAGGTTTTCTTCGGTTGGTTGACGGAGGAGGAGCTCTTCGCCCGCGATCCTTCCGCGCCGTTGATTCATCATACTGTCTCCGCGCCGCTCCCCGCTGTTTTAGCTGATGAGCAGCTCCAAGCGGTGTTGGCCGCGACGCAGGCTCTACGGCAGGGTGATGAGGAGCACGACCCGGATTCACGCCCGCATCTGTTGGTGACGTTGCTGCTCCATACCGGCATCAAGAAAGGTGAATGTGTGCGTATTGCTCTCAACCACATCGACTTGACTGACCGCGAGCATCCCGCGCTCTGGATACGTTACCAGCAAGCCAACCGGCGGCACAAAGAGCGCCGTATCGCGCTCCCGGTGAGATGGCCGAACGTGTTGGCAACGTACCAACAGGAATATGCACCACAGCAACTGCTCTTCCCGTGGACGGCGCGCAATTTGGAGTACGTGTTGGCAAAGGTGGCTAAACGCGCCGCGATTCCTCGGCTCTCCTTCGAGATGCTCCGCTGGACGTGTGCGGTCCGCGATAAACTGGAGGGCCTGGAATCCGAGGAGCTGCGCCGCAAGTTAGGACTCTCGCAGATCAGCTGGTACGAGGTGGAGGGTAAGCTGGAGTTATTGGCGCAGCAGTTACGAGGGACACATGTCTAAGCAGGGTCGAGGGGTTTATCTGCGCGTGGCGGCGCTGCTTCTGGTAGCCGGGATCACGGTATTCATTGTGGTCAATCGGGAGCAGGTGGCGCAGTTCGCGGCATGGGGGTATCCGGGAATTTTCCTCGTCGCGCTGGTAGGAAGCGCCACCATAATTTTCCCCGTCCCACATCTGGCGCTCATCTTCGCGCTGGGCGCGGTCTTCAATCCCTGGTGCGTGGGGCTGGCCGCCGGCTTAGGGGATACGGGGGGAGAGCTGACGGGTTATCTGGCCGGTTACGCGCTGGATGACGTGTTGGAGCGCGGTAAGCTCTACGCGCGCTTTGAGCGGTGGATGACCAACTACGGTGATCTCACCCTCTTTGTGCTGGCATTGATCCCCAATCCGTTTTTTGATCTGGCCAGCATTATCGGCGGACTCGCTGGATTTCCCTTGCCGCGCTTTCTCCTGGCTACGTGGCTAGGGAAGACGCTCAAGGCGGTGGGGATCGCTTGGGCCGGCTACTACGGGGTCAGTGAGCTGGCGCAGCTATTGGCAGAATGAGGGAGGGGAGCGGGACAGCGTTGTAGCGTCTCAGCGGTACAGCGGTTTGGCGTTGATGGGGAAAATAATTTGGGCGGCGGATGGTGACGTAGCGTGTTTGCTGAAATAGGATATTTCTTGGGGAGAATAATCCATGAAAAAAGTGTCACCGGTGCTTAGGCGCAGTTTCACTTTGTTTTTGTTGGCGGGGATGATGGGGACAGTGCTACTGACCTGCCAAACTATGAAAGAGGAATCTGAAACCGAGCTGCCGTTGCTATCCCCAATCAGACCAGGTACCGCAACGCCGCTCGCGGCCCGGGATACCTCGCCGCTAGCCACGCTCACGCTAGCCCCCATGGCGGCCAAAGCGACGGTAGCTGCGTTGGGTTCACAACATAAATCGGAAGCGACGCCCCGACCGCTTACGCCCATCCAATCCAGTCAGGATGTAATCAGCGCAGTCCTTAATGACCCGTTATTTAAAAGGTCTTTGGATGATTCTGCATTTGGCCCACGTATTAAAGATGCCATACCTGGCGAGCCGGTTTTTGTAATATCGTTAGATCCCAAAAAAAATGATTATTACCTGGTGCCATTTTACAAGAACCAGCAGGTTTCCGGTATAGCGGTGGTTGGAGTAGTAGACGGCGCGGGGATACTGGGAATGTGGTCCAACGCTACGTATGATAAATTCCCAGTAGTGGATAGTGCAGAAGCCCAAAAACTGATTGAAGCGGAAGGCTTCAAAATAAAAGGGGAACCCCGGTTGGTTTTTAGATGGCTTAGAGAGAGTGGCGATGAAACCAGTCCTTTTTGGGAAGTAGAGACTGAAGAAGGGATTACGTTTTATGTGATTCATATCATGAATAAGACAAAAATATATCGGGCTGACGAAGTTCATCCCATTGGTTGAGTGCGGAGAATACAATGCGCAACAAACTCATTAAATCCATTTTAGTCGCCTTATGCGGATGTCTGCTAGCCGGGCTACTTGTCATCACAGCTCGCGCGTATTTACAGAAAAGTATTACCCCGAATGTCTCTGATTGGCCGCAACATCAAAATGACCCGGTGAACGGAAGTTGGTGCGGAGCAGCAGGTTGACGTTAGCATAGAAAACAAACGCGGGCAGCGAGATAGTTTCTCTTGTAGCTCCAAGTGGTGGTGTGAGTTACGTCAAAAGTGGGGAAAGGGTTGGTTAAAAGAGCAGTTGTTTTTTTTCCAAAATAAAAATTTCATAAGAGAGGTCTACTATGGTTAAAAAGGATTTTCACGGACGCGGCAAGGTGGCGATTGTGCGCACCACTCCCAAGACGGTGGTGGATGATTACGCGCGGTTGTTAGAGTTGGCGGAGTATCAGCAGGTGTTGCCCCCAGAGCACCGGACGTTGCTCAAGATCAATATCTCCTGGCAGACGTGGTACCCGGCCTGTTCCACGACGCCCTGGCAATTGGAGGGGGTAATCCGCCCGTTGCAGCAAGCGGGTTATGAGCTCTTGGGTGTACATAACGACACGGTAGTAGTGGATACGGGGGATGGGGAGCGCAATAACAAGCAGCGGTACGTGACGGATAAGTACGGCGTGCCTTGCACTTACATCTACAAGCCGGAGGCGCAGTGGGTGCGGTATGAACCGCAAACGCCTTTTTTGGTATTGGATGATGTTTATCCAGAGGGGGTCTACATCCCGGAGATTTTGATCGGCAATAATATCATTCAGCTGCCCACGATCAAGACGCACGTCTTCACGACGATCACGGGCGCGATGAAGAACGCTTTTGGTGGGTTGTTGGGACGCAAGCGGCATTGGACGCATAGCGTGATCAATGAGACGGTGGTGGATCTCTTACAGATCCAGCAGGAAATTCATCCAGGGTTGCTCGCGGTCATGGATGGGACTTTCGCGGGCGACGGGCCTGGCCCGCGCGCGATGCACTGGCATGAGAAGAACGTGTTGCTGGCTTCGGCGGATCAGGTGGCGATTGACGCGGCTTCGGCCACGCTCCAGGGTTTTGACGCGCTGGAGTTACCCTTTATCCGCATCGCGCATGAGCTGGGATTGGGTGTCGGCAATCCAAAGGAGATTGAGTTTGTGGGCGACGTGGACGCCGCCGAGGAGCGCTGGAACTTTGAGCAGGAGGATACGTTCGCCAGCCAGGGACAGAAGCTGATCTATCATGGCGCGCTCAAGCCGTTTGAGAATCTGCTCCTGCGTAGCCCGCTAGTACCCTGGTCGTATTTTGCCAGCAACTTCTACCACAACGTCTACTGGTATCCGGTGGTGGGCCGCCAGCGCGTCGAGGCAGCGTTGGAGACGCCGTGGGGGCAGCTCTTCGCGGAGTATGGCGCCGACGCGGGCTTGGAAGGCGCGGTCTTGCCCAGCGTGGAGCGGAAGACCTTGGGACAAGGGCTGGCGTTCTTGGGCGCGGCGGGTCTGGCGGCGGCCAGGTTAGCGGCGGTGGTGAAGAAATCTAAAGTCTGAACTCCAGAGCGGACGCAGATGCGCGCAGATTTTCGCAGATAAAATATAAAATCAGCGTTTATCAATGTTCATCTGCGTCCTAAAAAAACTATTCCAACAAGCTATTTGGAGAGTGGTGAGTAGTAACAAAATCTGCGTAATCCGTGGATACCTTCTTCCTACAAAGGAGTACCATGCTCACAATCCTGATCATTCTTTTCTTGAGTTTCGCACCGATGTTGCTCTACGCCTTCTTTCTCTGGTGGCTGGACCGCTACGAGAAGGAGCCGTGGCTGCTTTTGGCCTTCTCCTTTTTCTGGGGCGCGCTCCCGGCGATTATTCTCTCAGTAATCCTGGAGTTACTTTTCGATATCCCGGCCACGGCCTTTGCTAGCAACCACACGCTGATTTACAATCTGCTGGGCGGCGCAGTGACCGCGCCCTTAGTTGAGGAGAGCCTAAAAGCCGTAGCTGTGCTGGGATTACTCATCTTCTTCCCCCGCGAGATTGATAGCCCCATTGACGGCGTGCTCTACGGCGGCATGGCCGGTTTCGGCTTCGCGGCAGTGGAAAATCTACTCTATTTCATCACCGCTTATGGCGATGGCGGATTGGTAAGCACGTTCTGGCTGGCGTTCCTCCGGGCCGGCGTCTTTGGCCTTAATCACGCCATGTACACTGGTTTCACGGGGCTGGGCGTCGCTCTGGCCTTAGAATACCGGCAGCGGTGGTTCAAATGGCTTTTGCCTCCTCTCGGCTTGAGTCTGGCTGTCTTTGCCCACGCTTATCATAATACCCTGGCTACCTTCTGGAGCCATCTGGAAGACGGGACTTCTCTCTTCGTCGCCATCATCAGCGATTGGAGCGGGGTCTTGCTGCTCTTATTGGTCGCCATCTGGGCGCGGTGGTTGGAGCAAGCGCGACTGGTCGCTTTCCTTAACAGCCAGGCCGCCGCGTACCGTATTCCCGCCGGGGAACTGGCGACCCTGATCTCGCCCCGGCAGCGCGAAAAGGTCCGCTGGCAAGCACTCCTCAACGGGGATTTCCAACGATGGTATCAGCTACGGCGTTATTTTCAGCTGATCACAGAAGCCGCTTTTAGCTGGCGTCGCGCCGGGCAGGGCAACGTAAAATCGGCTGCCGACTTGGGGAAGATCGCCGTTCGCTTACGTGAGGTGCAAGTCCTCTTAAGTCCAAAGTTGTAGGTCAAGGAGAAATATGCTGGCGAAAATTAGGAGCGCGGCCGTGTTGGGATTGGACTCGCAACCTATCGAGGTGGAGGTGGATATCCGGCGGAGCGGGCAGGCCGGCATCATGACCATCGTGGGCTTGCCCAACGCCGCCGTCCGCGAGAGCGGCGAGCGGGTGCGGGCAGCCATTCGGAACAGCGGCTTCGCCTTCCCCGGCAATAAGAGAGTCACGGTCAATCTGGCGCCGGCCGATTTACGCAAAGAAGGCCCGTCTTACGATCTACCCATCGCGCTAGGTGTGCTGGCGGCGAGCGGACAGTTGCCGCCAGCCGCGCTGGATGGCGCGGTCGTCATCGGCGAGCTCTCCCTGGATGGCTCGCTCCGTCATGTGCGCGGCACGCTGCCCATCGCAGATATGGCGCGCCAGCGGGAGATCGAGACGCTCTACGTGCCCGCTGTGGATGCGCGCGAAGCGGCTCTCATCCCCGGTCCGGAGGTCTACCCCGTTGCGTCGTTGGCCGAATTGATTGGGCACCTGCAAGGTTTCCAGCACATTGAGCCGCTCCTCTCCCACGCGGAATTGCCGGCGCAGCCACCTCCGCCGGTCGTCGATTTCGCCGAGATCAAGGGACAGGAGCACGCCAAGCGTGCCTTAGAAGTCGCTGCCGCCGGCGGACACAATTTATTGATGATGGGGCCGCCCGGCGCCGGCAAAACGTTGATGGCTCGCGCGCTGCCGGGCATCATGTCCAGCCTCTCGCTGGAAGAGGCGTTGGAAGTTACGCGCATCTACAGCATCTCCAACAAATTGCCCGCCGATATGCCCCTGATCCAGTTGCGACCCTTCCGCGCCCCGCACCACACCATCAGCCACGCGGGTTTGGTGGGCGGTGGACATTGGCCGCGTCCAGGCGAAATCAGCCTGGCCCACCGGGGCGTGCTCTTCTTGGATGAGCTGCCGGAATTCGCCCACCGGGTACTGGAAGTGATGCGCCAACCGTTGGAAGATAAAGTCGTCACCATCAGCCGCGCGCAAGGCAGTCTCACCTTCCCGGCCAGCTTCACCCTGATCGCGGCCATGAATCCCTGCCCGTGTGGTTACTACGGCGATTCCCAACGCGAATGTACCTGCTCTATGGGGAACATTCAACGTTACCGCAAACGCATCTCCGGCCCGCTGCTGGATCGCATTGACCTGCACATCGAGGTGCCCCGCGTGCCCTATGATAAGATCACCAATGACGCGCGCGGCGAGAGCTCGGAGTCCATCCGCGCCCGCGTGGAGGGGGCCAGGAGTCGGCAACAGGAACGGCTCTCCGAGGTGGGGATGGCCTGCAACGCCGACATGGGGCCGGGGGAGTTGCGAAAATACTGCCCTCTCAAACCGGATTCACAGGCGCTAATTCGGGCGGCCATGAGCCAGATGCAGTTAAGCGCGCGGGGCTATCATCGCATCCTCAAAGTTTCGCGCACCATCGCCGATCTGGAGGGTGCCCCGGATATCCAGACCCAGCATCTGGCGGAGGCACTGCAATATCGCACGCGGGTTTTGACGCTGTAACCAAAAATTTCACCCCGGAGGCGCGGAGAGCGCAGGAATTTTTAACTTAGCTTTCAGAGCAAATGTATTTTCGTGGTGAAGTACGTTTATCATTAAACAATAGGAGGATAACATGGCAGAGATTTTTATTGATACAGCTAAGATAGCAGAGATAAAAGCAGCGGCCGCCTGGGGCATCTTGGATGGGGTGACGACCAATCCCACGTTGATGTTTCGCGCGGGGACGGCCAACCGCAAGGAGCAGACGCTCAAGATCGTGGAGATCGTGCAAGGTTCCGTGAGCGCGGAGGTGATCAGCACTGACGCCGCCGGGATGGTCGCGGAGGCGCGGGAGATTCTCTCCTGGTCGGAGCATGTTTACGTCAAGATCCCCGCCATCGCGGAGGGTCTCAAGGCGATGCGCGAGATTTCCGCGTGGCCCAACGGACGCATCAACGCGACGTTGATCTTCTCGGCGAACCAAGCCTATCTGGTCGCGCGGGCCGGCGCGAGTTACGCCTCCATCTTCATGGGGCGGCTGGATGACGCCGGCTTGGACGGCATCCAAGTGCTCCAGGAAACCCGTCAGATCTTTGATAACTACGGGCTGACCTGCAAAGTGTTGGCGGCCAGCATTCGTAGCACTTATCACGTCACCCAATCATTGCTGGCCGGCGCAGATATTCTCACCATGCCCTACGGCGTGCTCCAAAAGATGATCTCCAGTCCTTTTACGGATGTTGGCTTGGCGAAATTTCTGGCGGATTGGGAGAAAGTAGCGGGGAAATAATCCGCTGACGCAACTACAAACACCCCGGCTCTTTGTTGAAGCCGGGGTGTTTACTAGGGTCTCGCGCTCAGGTTACGAGTAATTCCTCAGCACCAGCGGGAGGAAGATACGGTAGGTGTAATTCTGCCAATAGCCAGCATGGTTTTTGAAGTGCGAGCTAGCTATCCAACCGGTCGTCGGTTGCCCCAGCGTTGAGCGGATCTGGAAGTGAGCGGAGGCTATTTTGCCCCCGCCAGTCCCAACTACATTCCAATCCAAACCGAAATTAGCTGATCCCCTCTGCGCCGTGCCAAAAGGTCCGGATGCGGCTAGCACGGGTCGCCGGGCTACAACCGTTTGACTGGTCAGCAACCCTACGAGAGCGAGTCCCACCAGCCCCACCAATGTAAGCCCCCAAATTTTTTTGCGCCCTCTCATGGCAGCCCTCCTCACTCATCATCCGTTTGTAGGTTAGTAGAAACTGGCTCCAGTCGTTCCTTCTCGTAGCCCAACCGCTTGGCGACGAGGCGGTAATCAAAATCAACCCCCGCAGTCCCGCCGCCCAGCTCCCGCACCGTGAAGGAGGTAGCCGTTTTTTCTGCCACGTAGAGACCGTGGCAATCTCCCAACGGGGTGAGGAATACGCGGTAATCCTCACCTAAGTTAACCGTCTGGGCAAAGAGCGGTTCAATCTCCACCACGGCTTCGCCGTTCTTCAAGGATGCCGCGCCGAAGTCCTCGAACCAGTTTTCCGTGCTCTGAACGGCATAGAGACTCACTCTCTTATCTCCTGCGTCGACTTCAGATTGGAAGGTTGATGCTGTGTGATTACCACTCTCATCAACATACCATACAATGAGGCCTGCCCCATTGCGGATACGAAAATAGCCAGTACTGTTAGCATCGTGGTCTAAAAAAAGCTCGATATCGTCGTGACTGTACAGGTATAGGTCACTAAAGCTACTACTCATATCACTATGAATACTAGCCCCTGAATCTATGGGGTTGACGATCTCTATTCCTTGCTCACCGACCACTCGCAACGCGGGCAAGGCCGGATCGCTCCCCCCCACATCGTTGCCGTCATACGAGTTTACCACGTTGAGGATAGCCTTTGCTCCACTCGCCCCATGGATGACTGTACTCATCGTGGTGGAAATGTAAGCGCCGGGCATCAGTGTAAAGGCATAAGGTGCGCCATATAGACGCTGCCGAGGGGTTAAGGTTTCGGTATCAACTTCTACCTCCAGCCATAATGGCTGAGAAAGATCCTCCGCCCCCAACCCGGACACAGTACTAGATGGTCCCACCTCGGTATCGAAAAGCCCATCTTCCACCGTCAACGTCTTGGGCTCCTCATAAAAAGCTGTGCCACCCGTTTCACTCTTGTAGAGCCTGAAGGTAAACGAGTAGTCGCCATTTAGAGGAATTCCATTTTCGTCGGTCAGGCGGCCCTGGTAGGTGAACTGCGGATTGAGTCCGCACCCGGCGCCGAGTAAAGCTATGGTCAACAGCACTGTCGCCAATCCAGCTACTGAGAGAATTTTGTGTTTCATCGTCGTCTCCTTTATTGACTAGATTACGTTTAACTAATTTCAACCAATTGAGCTGGAGCGTGCAGAAAGAAAAGCTCTCACAAAGGTTAAAACTATTTAGCTCTCAGCCCTGAACCACATAGATATAATGCGATTGCATTTCTGGGAGCACATTGCGTGTTCTATTTAGATTAGTGTCACTAGAATTTCGCTACTGCCGCGACTAAAGTCGCTTTCCGAGGAGCGTTGCGCCGGGCGTCGCCCTGCGGCGACGCGCTCTAGTCCCTATCTACCTGGAGAAATTTTACGCCACACTCAATATGTAACACAACTTGGACAAGAGCTCCTCACTCATTTGAAACGCACTCAGATAATTTTTGTGTATATACACCTCCTAGTCAATAACGGACAGGTCAAGGAAAAACTATTTTTCAGTATAAGAGAATTGAGAACAGATGTCAACGTTGTGACTTGGTTAGATTGACAGCTGTCCCCCTCCGCTTATACTGATCTAGCTGCACCATGATCATTTCGAGGTCGTTTTATGAGAGCAATCCTATCTGCTCACCGGACTCTGGGCGGGGGAAGCGCTGAGCTTGGCGCCGACGGGGAATCTGAAAATCCTGGATCATCACTCTACTAAAAACAAAGTTGCAAATCTGATATTGTTGTATACAATGAGCAGGTATGAATAAGAGCTTATTCCTATGATTCATATCTTGACAACGATTTTTCCTATGGTAATCTTTTGTAGTTCTGTGATCCCCAAAATGGAGGAATAATTATGGTATCTCGATCTCGTGCTGAACGTATGGTAGAACGGTTACGCGATTTGCAAGTCAGTAGCCCGGATATTGAGGCGGCAGCTATCGTTAGCGTGGATGGCTTGCCAATCGCCTCGTCGTTACCTCAAGGAGTAGAAGAAGACCGCGTCTCCGCTATGTCTGCTGCTATGCTCTCGTTGGGTGAACGCATCGCCAGTGAGCTAGGCCGGGGCATGTTGGATGAAGTTTACGTCAAGGGTGAGAAAGGCTACGTCATCCTACGGGCAGTAGGTGAAGATGCTGTTCTCACTGTCTTGGCGCGCCAACAGGCAAAATTGGGTTTGCTCTTCTTGGATATGCGTCGTGCTGCAGAAGAATTCTCGGTTATTCTCTAAAGGAGTCTCCCATGGCTAATATGCCCGAACCCAGTGGACTTTATTACCCAGATCGCTTCGCACTGATCCTCTTAAATGCATTAGAAGAAATCATGGGGCGTAATGGATTGAATGCTGTTTTGAATATGGGGGGCTTGAGTGATTGGATCGAAAATCCTCCTCCAGATGATATGAAGAAGGCCGAGTTTGATTTTGCTTACATGGCGGCTCTCAACGAGGCCCTGGAAGAGATGTACGGGCCGCGTGGGGGGCGTGGTTTGCAGCTACGGTTAGGGCGGGTACTCTTTGCCGAAGGGCTGGCCAATTTCGGGTCGTTGGTCGGCGCCAGCGATTTAGCATTCAAAGTATTGCCGCTCAAGATCAAGTTGAAGGCCGGGCTACCAGCGATCGCGCAAGTTTTTGATTCCTTGAGTGATCAAACTTCCTATGTCACTGACCCCGGTGGCGACCATTATTTCTATCATATCGCCCGATGTTCCATGTGTTGGAAACGCACGGCGGATCGTCCAGTTTGTTTTATTGCCTCCGGTATCATTGAAGAAGCGCTCCGCTGGATTAGCGGAGGACATACGTTCCGGGTGGATGAAGTGACTTGTATTGCGATGGGCGATAAAGAATGCAAATACGCAGTTTATAAGGAGCCGCTAGGCTAACACCTAAGGCCCCTTGTTTAGTTCTAACTTTAAGGTTGGGAATCTATGCCCATTGATGCTGTTATGTCGGTTACGGGAGAAGAGTCTCCCCATCATATTTTGATAGTGGAAGACAATCCTAGTACATCTGATATGCTGGTCTCGTATTTTTCTTCATTGAACTATGAAGTATCTTATGCCGCTTGGGGACAAGATGCTCTCGCGTTTGCTTCAGAATCTCCCCCGGATTTGATAATCTTGGATATTCACCTGCCAGACATTGATGGCTACGAGATTTGTACACGCTTGCGTGACCATCGGCGCACCAAGAATATCCCGATCATTTTCCTCACCGAGCGCAGTGAGCGCATGGATCGGCTGATGGGCTTAAACTTAGGGGCGGTGGATTACATCACGAAGCCTTTTGATGTACAGGAATTGCGATACCGCGTTCGCAATATCTTGAACCGTGAAGACATCAATACTTTATTGCACCCCATCACCGAGCTGCCTATTTCCACGTTGGTAGAAGAAGAGATCGAAGAGATACGGAAGACTGACAATTTATGTCTGGTGGGACTTAAGCTCCGCGGGTTAAAAAAATTTGGAGATTTTTACGGTTTCGTCACTCACGATGATGTACTGAGAGCTGTCTCGCTTATCCTCAAAAGTACCGTCGCGGAGGTCATGAAAGAAGAACCTTTTGTGGGTCAATTATCCGCCTACGAGTTTGTGATTATTATTCCCAGCAACCAACATTATCTGGTGATAGGACGCTTACATCAACGTTTGAATGAGGCGCTTTCTTTTTTCTACCCCCGTCAAGATTGGGAAAGCGGGACCTGCCGGGATGGCTCGCCTATTCCTAAATTGATTTTTAATATGCAGAAACTCTCAACCGTTCAGATACCAACAGAGGTAAATATCACCACATTGCGAGAGGTTTTATTTTACCGGCAAGCGGTGTAAATGGGGCGAATTGCGACAGGGTCAAGAGGAAGAGACTATTTCGGGGTGGTTTATTTTTATATAAATGGGGATAAACAACGATGATCAGAAAGTTTGTGTTAGAAAATTGTGGCCCCTTAAAAAAGGTAGAATGGGAGGTATCTCCTAAGATAAATTTGATTATAGGCCCAAATGGCAGTGGTAAGAGTCTACTGCTGAAAATGTTATATGTTATAACTCGTGCCACGGAAGGTTATCAACGCGGTGATGATGTGCGTAGTTTTAAGCAAATCCTCAATGATAAACTCCGTGGCACTTTTCAATTGAAACATATTGGGGATCTGGTCAGGAAAGGCTCCTCAAACCATCTCCGTTGTGATTGTAAACTAGATGGACAGCAGATTTATTTCTCGTTTACTCGCTCGGCGGGACATGGAGTAGGAGAAATTTCTAAACTTGTTACGCCTAGAAGAGATGCCGTTTCTCTATTTTTACCTCCCAAAGAGATCCTCTCTTTGATGCCGATTATTGAGACGTCAAGGCTACAAGACCGGCTTTTTGGTTTTGATGATAGCTATTTGGATCTGGCAATTGCTGTTAAACGTCCTCCCCAAAAGGGAAATAATTATCCAGACTTGGTAAGGGCGCGCAAGCAACTATCAAAACTTCTCCACGGCAGATTAGCACGAGAAGATAAGCAATGGATATTTAAAGAAGGTCAAGTCAAGCATCCCATCCAGATTACGGCTGAAGGAACAAAACGTCTGGCCTTAGTTGATCGGCTTATCGAGAATCGCACCTTGACTCCTAATTCTATCTTGTTTGTAGATGAAGCAGAGGCTACCTTGCATCCGCGCGCGGTGGCGGCCTTTATGGAGATTTTATATTTATTGTCAAAAGCTGGTACCCAGGTATTTTTAGCTTCTCATTCCTATTTTGTGCTTAAGCACCTGTATGTCATAGCCAAACGGGAATCTGTGAACATACAAACCATATCGTTTATTGATACTTCTCAATACACTATCACCGATTTATCTAAAGAGATGCCAGATAATCCAATTATTGATGCCTCAATTGCCCTGTACGAGAATGAGCTTGATGTCGAATTGCAAGGGTAATTGATGGAGCGCGGCAAAGAATTTGAGGAATCGGGTTTGATATTCACTTTTCGCGAGGAAGAGGTTTTTACTCCTGAACGAGAGGATTTCTATCGCGGTCACAAAGGTCTTAACACGTATGGGGTCAGCATCTGCGATTTCATCTGCTTGCGAAATGCAGGCGAGGAATTGCTGTTCATTAAAGTAAAGTCATCTGCACCGAGAAAACCGGATGAATATGTAGCAGCTATACGTAAGAAATTTAGGGACTCAATTTTAGTTTATGTGGCCGCGGTAGCTAACAGGCATAATACTCAGGCCACCAATCTTCCCGCTCCATTGAAGAGCCTAACTATTTTAACTCATCCCATAAGATTGGTACTCATTATTCGAGATATCAAACGGGAGTGGTTGGGGCCATTACGTGACAGTCTGCGGAAAGAATGTGGGCCTATAAGTAAAATCTTCTCGTTGGATGAAACGCAAGTATATAATCAGGATCTAGCCAGTAGTAAATTAGGACTGAGGGTGAGAACAATATCCTCACCGCGTTGATTTGGTAACATAGATTATCCTAAATGCGTTATTCTAAACAGGGACTAGGGGTTGTATCTACCTCTTGACCCTGTTTTTATGTTATCGTACTTAACCCAGACCCCCTATGGCGGGCCGAAGGACGAAAACTGTGAAGAACTATATGCGAAAACCCTGGGTGGTGATTCCCACCTACAATGAAATTGGCAATGTTGAGCCGCTAGCTAACGCGCTCTTGGATTTAGCAATACCGGCGTTGCAGGTGCTCTTTGTGGATGACAACTCGCCCGACGGTACAGGAGAGCTGTTGGAGAAATTGACTTGTCGCTTTCCGGGCCAGGTGAACGTATTGCACCGCACCGGGCCACGCGGCTTGGGTCACGCTTACGGCGATGGTTTCCGACACGCTCTGGCGGCAGGGGCGACTGCGTTGGTGCAGATGGATGCCGATTTCTCCCATCAGCCGCAAGAGGCGCCGCATTTATTGGCCGCCCTGGAGACCGCCGACTTGGTTATCGGTTCGCGGTACGTGACCGGCGGCGGCATTGACCCTGCTTGGGCCGTACAACGACGGGTACTCTCCTCTGGCGGTAATCTATACGCACGGCTCATCTTGGGATTACGCACGGTCCAGGATGCGACGGGGGGGTTCCGCGCCTGGCGTCGTGAAACCCTGTGGGGAATTGGATTGGAACGTATTCACTCGCAGGGTTATATTTTCCAGGTGGAGACGACCTACGTCGCGCACCGGCTGGGATACAAAATAGTGGAGATTCCCATTTTCTTCCCTGACCGGCAAGTGGGCGAGTCCAAAATGGATCTTAAAATCAAAATTGAGGCGACCTTGCGCGTCTGGGACGTCTGGCGCCGGCACCGCCGGCTAACGTCCCAAGATCGTATTACGGAGTCTCAATGATACGGCGTTACAAAACCGATTTATTCTTGATACTGGCCCTCTTGTTGCTGCCTCTCTTGCTTTTCGCTCCCGTCGCGTTGGGCAATAAGACTCTTCTCCCCGCGGATACACTCTATTCTTTTGAACCATATCAATCCGCTCTCAAGATAGAGGAGCCGCAAAACCCGCTCTTGGCCGACTTGGTGCTGGAAAATTACGTCTGGCAACGCTTTATTGTGAAGAGCGTCCACGCCGGGCAACTGCCGCTCTGGGATCCATTCCTCTTCACGGGCCATCCCTTCTTGGCTAATGGACAACACTCCGCGCTCTACCCGTTGAGTCTAGTCTTTCATCTCTTCCCGCTCCCCCGCGCTTATGGCATATTCATCGTGCTCCAGCTGGGATTGGCTGGGATTTCGAGCTATCTTCTGGGCCGGACTATGCACGCCACTAAACTGGGCGCGTTCCTCGCGGGGATTACCTTCCAATTCAGCGGTTTTTTGGTTGTCTCGGTGGTGCATCCCATGATTGTGGCAGCGGCCGCGTGGCTGCCGCTGCAATTGGCACTGGTGGAACTCACCATCAGCCGCCGGTCATTCCTGCGCGCTGAACGCGCTATGCTCCCCTGGGCCGTGTTGGGAGCTCTCAGCATTGGTCTCCAGATGTTGGCCGGACATGCCGAAATCACCTATTTTTCCCTCTTGGTGGGGGGAACGTTCGCCGCCTGGCGGCTGCTGCATGGTGTTTTGACCATCCCGCGCGCGCAATGGCGCCGCGAGGTGCTCAGTCCGGCGCTAGGACTCCTGCTCATGCTCGGGCTGGGATTAGCGTTGGGCGCGGTGCAATTTATCCCGCTCTACGAGATTGTGACCGCGAGTTTCCGGCAGGGAGCGGTGACGCTCCAGGAGGTGTTGGGATGGGCCTATCCCAAACGGCGCATCCTCACCTTTCTGACCCCCAACTTCTTCGGGAATCCTACCCATCGCACGTTGCGCGATCTCTTTACGGGAGAGCTTCTCCAGGCGACTGTCAATGCGCACGGCGAACCGATCAACGCCTTCAATTGGAACATCAAGAATTACGTGGAGGGCGGGGCGTACTTGGGTTTGTTGCCGCTCTTTCTGGCTCTCTTAGCGATTTTCAAGCCGGCAAGCGAGAAAGCGAGAAAGCGAGAAGGCGAGAAAGCGAGGGAGCGAGGATGGCTCTGGCGTTTACGGGCTTGGTTTTTGCAGCCTTACGTTCCCTACTTCACCGGGCTGGCGCTCTTTTCGCTGGGCTGCATCTTTGGGACGCCGTTTTACGCGATTGTTTATGCGCTGCCGCTCATCAGTCAATCTCATTCGCCGTTCCGCTGGGTCTTCCCGCTGACTGTGGCGGTCGCATCCCTGGCGGCGTTGGGCGCGACGACGGTTAGCCGCTACCGTAACACTCACGGCCCGGAGGACGGAACCCCCGAACCGCGTTCCCGCCCCTGGTATCAGCGCCTCGCGCTTTTCGACACTGCCCCCAACCTGGTGAGTATACTCGCGGCGACCGCTCTCTGGGGCGGCCTGCTGCTGTTAGGCGGCTTGTGGGCTTCACGCCTCTGCTTCGCGCGGCTTGAACCGCTGGTGGAAAAGGTCTTCTGGTCGATGGCGAAGGCGGCTTATGCTTTCCCCAACCCGCGCGCCTTCTATTCCTATGAATTTCACTGGCTTCAACAGAGCGCGCTACTGCTGATCATCACCGGCATTGTGCTGCGCGTCTCCCGTTGCCCCATCTATCTGCCGCGCACCGGCCACAAACGCCCGATTTGGGAGTTGCTGGCTGGCGTGGTGCTGCTGGTGGACCTGCTCAGCTTTGGTCTGGGGTTCAATCCCCAGGTTGATCCAGCGTTATTGGAATATACCCCGGAGGTGGTGCAATTCCTCCGGCAGGATCAGGGACTCTGGCGCTTTTCGACCTTCGATCCGCACGGGCAGAAGCTCTTCAACGCCAACGTCGGCATGTACTTCGATTTCCAGGATGTGCGCGGCTACGATAGCCTTTTCACAGCGCAGTACGCCCGCTACATGGGTTGGATCGAGCCACAAGGTGAGTTACCCTACAATCGCATCGCGCCATTCACGCAATTCTCCAGCTTGGATAGCCCGCTCACCGATCTGCTCAACGTGAAGTATATTTTCACCGATGTGGAGATACCGTTGCCCCGCTACCGCGAGGTCTATCAGGATGAGGGCATCCGCGTCTATGAGAATCTGGGCGTGATGCCCCGCGCTTTCACTCTGCCGCAGAGCGCCACGTTACCAGTCTCCGCTGTGGAGGCGGTGGGCGAGGCGGTCTTGGAATATGATCCCCGGCATTACGTGATTGTGGAGGAATCTCCGCGTGGTTGGAGTGACGGCGCGCCAGCGCGCTTCTCTACTCCGCCACAAGCTGCCGAACCGCAAGCGCAGCCGGTGGTTGCCTACGAGAGCAATCAAGTGGTGATTGGAGCCTCCGTCAACGAGAACTCCTGGCTGGTGTTGACGGACGCTTACTTCCCAGGATGGAAAGCTTTCGTGCGCCCAGAGGGTACCGGCGAGGATGCCGAAAAGGAGCTCTCCATCGCGCGCGTCGCGGGGCACTTCCGGGGCGTGCAGCTGGAACCGGGCGACTGGATCGTCCGCTTCAAATATAGCCCCAACAGCGTCAAATTCGGCGCGTTCATCTCTTTCTTGGCGGGGATGATCATCTTCTTTTTAGGCGTGCTCTGGTTCTGGCGGCGCACCTATCGTGAAAAAGAGGAGCAAACAGCTATCCAGCGCATCGCCAAAAACAGCCTGGCGCCCATCCTCCTCACCCTCTTCAACCGGGCGGTAGATTTCGCGTTCGCCGCGCTGATGCTGCGCATTTTAGGCCCGGCCAACGCTGGCGACTATTACTACGCCATCACCCTCTACACCTGGTTTGATATTATCACCAACTTTGGGTTGGATGCTTATCTGACGCGCGAGGTGGCTCGTCACCGCGAACAAGGGTCGCGGTATCTCTTCAATGTCACCGCGCTGCGCCTAACATTGAGCGTGGTGGGGTTGCCTTTATTGGTTGGCTTTATCGCGTTACGGCAGAATTTCTTCGCCGCGCCGGTATCCACGCAGGCCATCACCGCTCTAGGCTTGCTTTATCTGGGCCTGATCCCCGGCTCCATCTCCAAAGGGCTGACCTCACTTTTCTACGCTTATGAGAAGGCTGAATATCCGGCCGTTATCTCCACCGTCTCCACGTTGCTCAAGGTCACTTTGGGCACCGTGGTGCTCTTTTGGGGATGGGGTATTGCGGGGTTAGCCGGGGCTTCCATCCTGGTCAACCTGGTCACGGTAAGTAGCTTGGGGATATTGACCGCCCGGCTTCTCTTTCGCCCGGCGTGGCAGCCGGAACGTGCGCTCCGCCGCGAGATGCTCGGCGAGTCCTGGCCCTTGATGGTCAACCATCTGTTAGCCACCCTCTTCTTCAAAGTGGATATCTTCTTGTTGGAAGCTATGCGCAGCAGCGCCATCGTGGGATTGTACAGCACCGGGTATAAATTTTTGGACGCGCTCAATGTGATTCCGGCCATGTTCACGTTGGCCATCTTCCCGGTGCTCTCTCGACAAGCAAAAGAAGAACCGGCCAAACTCCTCCGCTTCTACCGGCTCAGTATCAAATTACTGGTGGGATTGGCGCTGCCGGTCACCGTCCTGACCACGCTGGCTGCCCGTGAGCTGGTCTTCCTCTTGGGCGGCGCGGAGTATTTGCCCGGTTCCATGGTCGCTCTACAATTGATGGTCTGGTCCATGCCCATCGGGTGGATTAATAGCCTCACCCAGTACGTGCTCATCGCTTTGGACCAGCAACGGTATCTCACCCGCGCCTATCTGCTCGGTTTCGCTTTCAGTCTGGGCGCTAACCTGATCTTCATACCGCGCTATGGCTACCGTGCCTCGGCCGTCATCCACATTTTCGCCGAATTGCTACTCTGTGTGCCCTTCCTCATTGGCTTACGGCAACAGGTAGGCGCTCTCAACTGGCGGGAGATTATTGGCAAACCGCTCGTGGCTCTAGTCGGGATGCTAGTAGTCGCCCTGCCCTTGTTGATGGTAGGTCGCTGGTGGGCGTTTATGGGAGCCTTGCTGGTCTATCCACTGGTAGCGTGGCGCATTAACTTATTGGCGCCAGAAGAGCGGGAAATGCTAACGACCCTCTTCCGGCGGTAGCCAAGCTCGGGAGATAATAACTAGCGCAATCATATTTGCAACCCTCGGCTGAGAGCGAATAAATTATCAAATCTTTGAGGAGTAAAAATGGAACTATCACAAATCGAACAGATGGTGCGTTTTCTAGATGAAGAGCGCAAACGGGATAAATCCCTCATCTCTCAACTACAAGAACGCACGGAGCAACAGCGACTTACCCTTGATGCGCGAGCTGGGAGAGTAGAAGAGTTGCAACAGCAGATTGATTTTGTAACCAATGATCTCCGGCGTACCGATAGTTATCCCGGCATGATAGACAAGGCGCGCCGTGAATTAACTAGTACTCTAGAGACGCTTAAAGACAAAGTTAACCGTCAGAAGCTCGAGAATGAGCGCCTGCGGCGTTCAGAAATTGAGACTCTTCTCCAGGATATCAGTGATCTGGATAAAAGGTTGCGTATACTTCCGCGTTATGATGAGGCCCTGCAAGCCCGGGCGGAGGGGGAACGCAAGTTGCAAGCGCGGATTCAAATTATCGGTAATGAACTGCGTGATTTGACCACGTCTACCGATGACCGTTTACAATCCATCACCTACCTGGAAGAGCAACGCCGCGCTGATGCCCGGCAACTGGTTTCGCTGGCAGGAGAATTACCCCCTTTGAGGATCAAATTGACTGAGTTGACCGCCAAAAATGTCCGGCTAGAAGATAATGTGCGTAAATTACCTGGTCGAGTAGAGGAAGCGATCAACATTGCTAGATCCTATGATCCGCGCATCGAGGAATTGCGTATAGCGGATTTCAAACGGGAGCAGCTGTTGAAGAAATTCACCGAGCAAGCAGCGGAGATGGAAAAGACAGTAACTCGCATAGTGGAGAAAACCCAGCAGTACAGCTTGCTCTCTAATCAGATCAAAAGAGACTTGGGGGAATTGGAGCCTTTCCGTATACGGATCGAGAGGCGCCAAGGGGAAATCTCAGAGATGCAGCGCCTTACCGAAGAGCGTATGAAGCGGCAATGGGAAGAGTGGCAAACTATTTTCACCAAAGATTGGCAAAAGCGCCAGGTGACAGAGGCAGATCATTGGCGCCGGCAAGATTTAGCTAATCAGAAATCCGTCACAGAGTTGGCGGAGTTGGATAAAAGAAATGACATGCTATATGCGGAAATTCTAGCTCTCTGGGAAGAACTGCGCGATACTGTTGAGCGGTGGCGCACCCCGATTGAGGAAGTATTAACTGAAAACCAAGTGGTTTCCACTGAACATCTTAAGCTTTTGCGCAACTTTGAAGATGAGCGACGTCGGAAACTTCTCTAAAATGGCAATAGGGGAGTGGTACACTATGACACTAACGTCCCCCATTGCCATTTCCCACCGACCATAACTTGGGTCACTCTGGCGGCTAGCAACGCGGCCGGCGGCAAGGTGAAGATATTGCGATCCAGCACGACCAAATCGGCCAGGAAATCGGGTTTTAAGAGACCCAGATATGTTTCCATTCCGGCGGCGTAGGCTGCGCCCCAGGTGTAGGCATGTAATGCTGCGGCCAGGTCAAGCCGTTGTTCTGGATGCCAGCCCGCCGCGTCAGGCGCACCGTTGACCTCGTGCCGGCGCGTGACCGCCGCGTATAACCCCAGCAGGGGATCAAACTGCTCGATGGGCGCATCCGAGCCAAACGCCAGCACTGTCCCCGCAGCTAGCAATGAGCGCCAAGCGTAGGCGGTAGCCGTGCGTTTCCCCCAGTGGCGTTCCGCCATCAATTGGTCGTGTGGCGCGTGGATAGGCTGCATCGCCGCGACAATTCCCAGTTTAGCCAAGCGCGGTTGGTCTGCGGGCGTGATCAGTTGCACATGCTCTATACGGTGCCGTAAGGATTGATCAAGCGGACGCACCGCTGCCAGGGTGTCCAGCACCAGCTGGTTGGCGCGGTCCCCGATGGCATGGATGGCCAGAGCCACGCCGCCCACGACCGCGCGCCGGGCGATATCCAGCAACTGCGCCGGTTCTAAGGTGAGCAGCCCCACGTTTTCCGGTTCCCCCTCGTAAGGCGCACAGAGCGCGGCCGTCCGCGCACCCAACGCGCCATCGGCAAAGAGCTTGAGGCCACCGAAACGGAGCCAATCATCCCCGCTGCCGGAGCGTAGCCCGGCGGCGAGCACCCCTTCCAGGGCATCCTGCCACACGTATTTGACGACGCGCACGCGCAGCGTGTGCGTGCGGTGCAACGCCTGGAACGCCGCGAAAGCCGGGGCACCGTCCATATCGTGGATCCCGGTCAAGCCCACCGCGAGCAGTTGCTCTTGGGCGCCTCGCAACGCCGTGATTACCTCGTCCAGGGTCGGTTCTGGCGCCGCCGCCAATACCAGCTGCATAGCCTGTTCAAAGAGCATTCCGTTGGGGGAGCCGTCAGCGTGGCGACCCAGCGCGCCTCCGGCAGGATCAGGCGTCTCCGCAGTGATACCGGCCGCGTGCAGCGCCGCGCTATTGGCGACGACGGCATGCGCACTCTTGGCGGTCAACACGACGGGATGGCGGGGCGCTACGCTATCTAACTCTGCCGCCGTGGGGAACCGGTCATCGGCCCATAAGTTCTGGTCCCAATTGCGCCCTTGAATCCACGCACCCGGCGGTACTTCCGCCGTTTTCTGGGCCACCTGCTGCAAGAGCTCTTCCCGCGTCAGATCGCGCAGCGCGAGTTCATCCCGCGCCAACGTATACCACATCCAGTGCAGATGCGAATCAATCAAGCCGGGAATAATAGTGGCGCCTTCCATATCTGTGACGATTGCGCCGGGAGCATCCTCCCACCGGGCAGCCTCCTGATCAAGGGCTACCACGCGTTCCGCGGCAATTGCCAGCGTCTGTGCCCACGGGCGGGACGGATCCCCGGTATAAATCTCTGCATTTTGTAACACCTGAACTTTCATCCTGGGTTCCTCCTCAATTAGCTCCTGTTTCCAATTGGTTGCCGGATGTTTTTTATCAGTAGGCAGATGGCGAAAACCTGATGACGCTCACCAACCGGCAAGATTCACGACGTTTCTCTAGGCGTACCTACTGACTTAAAATAACCGCACGCTCAATCCAGCCTCCGCTTGGATTGCCAGTCTCATCCAATACCGCTAGTCCTTCCCCATTGTCACGGCGGTATAGCCCAATGCGCAAAGTATCCCGCGCTGGATCGGGCGTTACGCCGGGCAAGCGGTGCTCGTCCAAGATCAAATCGCCTGCCTGCCAGCGCGTGGTAGGCAGCGCTCCTCCCCCCGGCGGCGAGTCATGCTGCGCGAGCTGCTCGCCATCTCGTAGATAGTGGACGAAAACGATGTACTCCGCCGCCGGCGCGCTCTCCGCGCGCCACCAGAGCTGCACCCGCGCTCCCGCTTCCTCCGGTGCGACTAACGCTGCGTGCAAGGTGAGGCCGTCCTCGAAGTGCGCCACCGCTGCCGGGAGTTCCGGCACCGGGTCGGCTTGGATGATGAGCGCGATGGTGGTTGGCTCTGGTTCCTTATCGCCCTGGGATTGCGGGCCCTCGTGCACACGCAGGTAGGCCGGATGTGCGATGAGCGGCCAGACCTCCGGCGCCCAATCGCGGTAGGGCCA
Source organism: Thermoflexia bacterium (assembly GCA_011192175.1). GTDB lineage: Bacteria > Chloroflexota > Anaerolineae > B4-G1 > SLSP01 > G713. The sequence goes on along the minus strand of DUEJ01000002.1, from coordinate 20,653 downwards.
GATGATAAAGGCTTGACCGGTCGCGCCCGTGACTTTCTCCGCCGGTAGAAAACGCACTTTCTCCTGGGGAACCAAGAAAGGAATCGCCGTCCACGAATCCCACAGTTGCTCGTCTAGGTAGATGATACGTTCGTTCTCCGGCCCGTGGAGCATTTGCGCGCCGTCCCAGCCGGCGTTGCGTAGCGTGTTGATCTCTCCCGCCAGCGCCACCGGCCCTGCCTCGAACCAATGGTAAGCGAGCGGCGCCTCCGCGTAATGGATGAAGTAATCCGTCGTCGTTGAAGCGAGCTCCATTCCCCAGAGGAGCGCGGGGAGCAGAAGCAGCACACGTGGCAGAGAATGCGAATGGCGCGCGTTGAGACGCGCTTGCAGCCAATCCAATCCCAGCGCGGGAAGCAGCGCGACCACCGGCAAGATTCCCACGGCGCGCAGAAAGTGCGGTGCGTCTTCGGCCAGGAGCGTGGGCACGGTCATGACGGCGATCCAGAGTAACACCAGCGCCGCGCTCGCGTCGCGCCGGAAACGCGCCAGAGCTACGCCCACGCCGGTGACGAACGCCAATCCCAGCGCCGGCCCCCAGACCGGACGCCAGGCCAGGTTGTGTCGCCAGATGCGGTCGCCGCGCACGCAGAACATCTCTGCTGTGCGCCAGGCGTGCTGCAGGAGTAAGCCCCACGGGTCGCCGCCGTTGATCTCCGGGCTGAAGACGGAGACTTGCCCGCTACGCCCTAAGATGATTTCGGGATGCAAGCCGGTATAGATTCCCAGTGGGACGAGGGCGAGCAGCGCCGCGCCGCAAAAGAGCAGCGCTCCGCGCCACCGGGCTAAGGTCTCTTTACGGTGAAAGAGGAGCGTGTAGCCTACAAAAGCGGCTAACGCGACCGGCGTAAAGCGCACGGCGGTGTAGGTGTACCAGCTCGCGCCGTAGAGCATCCCTGCCACGATCCAGTAGCGAGAGCGGTGTGTTCTCACCGCGCGCGCCGCTTGTGCTAGGCAGAGCGCGCTGAAGAGCGGCAGCAAGATAGCTCTAAACCCCACCCGGCTGAGGTGTAGGTGCCAGAAGGTGACGGTCAACACAGCTAGGGACCAACGTCCAATTTTCTCCCCAAGCAGAACCCGTGCTAAATCATAAGTGGCGGCCAGCGTGAGCACGCCGATAAAGAAGGAGGGCAGCCGGATGGCCAGCGGGGTGCGGCCCAGCAAGCCTACGCAGGCCGTGACCAGGTAGATGAAGAGCGGCTCGCGGCCATTGTTGGCGGTGAAGTAGAGCGGGAAGCGCCCCGCCAGCACGCGCAGCGCGTCCAGGCCATGTTGCGCCTCGTCGTGGTACAGCCCCGGCGGGATTTGGCCGGGAGCGGCCAGGCGCAACGCTGCTCCGAGTAGGAGCAGCGTCAAGACGAGCGCGCGGTTGCGCCAGAAAGGGGAACGGGAGCGTTGGGAAGACATTTAGCGACCGTCCCCGATAAAGAGTAATTCCTCACTGTTTTGCTGGTCTGAAAGCGCGTACTTGTAACGACCAGACCGCACCACCTGCACTTGGGGTTTGTACTTTTGCAACAGACCACGCAACTCTTCTGCTTTAGGTATCCCGTCGCTGCGATATGAGACGACAAGAATACTCTCTTGGTAATGGGCAAATAATCGCTCAAAAGCCGCGTAAATCTGCTCTCTATTGGTCCAGATACAAGGTTGGCGTTTCAACCGGCGGTGTTTGGATTGATGATCAATCTGGGTTTCCCACTGCTTATAATTCGTCAGCCCCTCTAAGAAATGGTAGAAGTCGCGGTAATCAACGCCAGCGCCGCGCGCGGAAATATACGGAGTATCAATATAGACCAGATCGTACTCATTGGGGATATCCAGCGCGTCTATATTCAACGCGCGGTTAGCTTGCCCGTTATCAAAAACGGCCCGGTTAGCCTCTGCGATAATTTTCTGGAACCATGACGAAAAAGGTCTATCCCACGAGGTTTTGTTACCGAAAGAACGCTCCACAGCTGCTAACCGGAGGTAGAGATTTTTGCGATGGAATAGATTATAAGGGCGTTTGACGATGGCCGCCTGAGCTAACGCGAAGAATGCCAGCGCGAATTTGTAGGGATTTTCCAGTTGCCGGATATTCGTGATGGTCTGATCAAGCCACACATTCTCTTCAGCCGTAAAATATATATCAGGGAAGTTGTCCTGAATCAAGGTGGGGTATTCAATATCAGCATGTTGCTGGAGTAACCAGCTAATTTCGTGAGAGGAAAGATGCACATCCCGATTTTCGACCAGCGCTCTGCCGAAATGATAGTTGAAACGCAAAATGTCGTTGTAGGTCACGCACTTGCCCGCTTGCTTAAAGCGATAGGCTATGCTGCCGGTGCCGCCAAAAGCATCAAGACAAGAGGTGAAATCCAATGATTTTATCTCTTCCCAGATCCAGTCAGCTAATTTAGCCTTGCTACCCTGATAACGGGTGCTGGGGAATTTGGCCGTCAGAGATTTATTCGCGAAGAGGGAAGGCTGATAGTTGTAGGCAACCTGCGCACTCATGCTTTCACCTGGATCAGCGTGCCCGGCGTGGATTCCGGCTCCAAGAGCGCGCGGGTTAGATTGCCCGGCTCGCGTCCGGTGAAGATCCAGGCGCGCAGATCCGGCAGCCGCTGTACCAACGTTAACATCTGTTCCACTTTGTCCGCCATGCCGCCGGTGACATCGACGCAGCCGGACCCGCGCAAGAATTGGGCGACGGTCGGGTAATTCGCCGGGGTGATGGTGGGGATAAGGCGGTGTTGGTCATCCAGCACGCCGGGCGCGTTGCCCAGGAGCAAGATCCGCTCCGGTTGGAGGATGGGCGCTAAATGAACGAAAAGGTCTTCCGTTGAAAGGATCGCGCCACCGCACTCACTATCGAACACCACATCACCGAAGATGAGCGGAATCAATTTGTCTCGCAATGCGGATTGGAGCGGCGCCAACTGCCAGGTTGATATCCGGCCGGCTCCGGCTAACACTGCCGCTGAGGGCGGCAAACTGAGCACCGGAACTCCCTCGGCCAGGAAAATATCCGTCACCAGGCGGTTGAGACGCGCCGCCGCGGCGCCAATCTGCACGAAGCCTGCCGGCAGAGGATGGCGTTTGGCAGCCCAATGTCCAAAGGAACCGGAGCCGTGCCCTAAGACAATGCGCAACCCTGGATTACTTGCCAGCGCGAACTTTATCTCTTGGGCCAGCCGCCGGATGACCTGGGGACGCGGAGTCGCCTCGCGCCGTTTATTGGTGATCAGCGAACCACCCAGTTTGACGAAAACCAATTCAATACTCATAGCCCAGCTCCATTATTTTTCCTGATTTGGACGCAGATGTGCGCAGAAAAACGCAGATTTTTTTATCAGCGTCCATCAGCGTTCATCTGCGTCCCATTTTCATTTTTCACCAACGTTTCCCAGACCTGCACCGCGCCGGCTTGACGTAAAGCCTCGGCTACCGCGGCTTTCTGCTCCACGCGCACCAACGCGATGACGTTGCCGCCCATCCCACCGCCGGTCAGTTTCGCGCCCAGCGCGCCCGCCGCGCGCGCCGAGGCCACCAGGCGATCTAGCGCAGGCAGTGAGACTCCGAGCTGGCGCAAGAGCGTGTGGTTCTTATCCAAGAGCGGGCCTAACACGGTGATGTCGCCAGCCGAGATAACCCGGCGCGCCTTATCCGCGAGCTGCCCCATCCGCGCGAAGTAGGCTGTGTAGCAAGCGCGCTCCGCGGCGCGACGTTGGCGCACTCGCTGCACCGCCGCGCGGGTTGAACTGGGGATGCCGCTGTTGGCGATGAGCAGCCAAAACGGCGCGCCGATGGTGAAGATTTCCGGCGCAGCGCCCTTGATAAAGTAGACCGGCTGCTCCCACGCTATCACGGTATTGTCGATCCCACTGGGCGTCCCGTGGTGAATCTTCTCCACCTCGTAGGCCAGCGCACTGGCCGCTTCAGCATCCAACTTGTGCCCCAGAAAAGCCGCCAGCGCGCGCGCCACGGCTACGGAGACGGCGGCCCCGCTTCCCAGCCCGGCGGCGATAGGCAGCTCGGAACGCACGGTGAGCCGCGCGTCTGGTTCAGCGGCGTCCAGCCGCGCCAACGTGAGCCGCGCAATGGCGGCCAGCGGCTGCTTAACGGGAGCGTTACGTAGCCAAAACTCCTCGCCCAAGTCGGCGGCGACGATGCGTAAATCTCCGTGCACCGGCTCTATCTGCGCTCGCGCCCGCAATCCAGCCACCGGCACGGCAATCGCGGGGCGGCCATAAACCACGCTATGTTCCCCGCAGAGAATCACCTTGCCCGGCGCCGAACGTTCAAGCATATGATACTCCTATTGAAAGGGTTTGCCGCAGAGGACACGGAATTTAGGTTGCTAGCGGTTGGTGATTAGCGGTTAGCCGTTAGTGATTGGCTGTTAGCCTACCCCCAGATACAAGATCGCCATTGCTAGCACTCCCCAGAGCAGAATATCCACCTGGAGGGGACGGTCGGTCAGCAGAACCTCATCCGGGGCCAATGTCACCCCCTCGGAGTGTACCAGATAGAGATAGCGGAAGAGGCCATAGATGACGAAAGGAATTGTCAGCATCATCAGGTGGTTCTGCGGGAGGTTAGGGGCCGAGAAGGTGTAGAGCGCGTAAGCCAAGATGGTGGAGGATGTCACCAGGCTGATCAACTCATCCAAGAGCGGCAAAGTGTACTGCCTGAGACTCTCCCGGTGATTGCCAGCCTCCGCGCCCAAGAGCATCTTCTCACCGCGCCGTTTGCCCAGGGCCAAGAAGAGCGCCAACAGCGTCGTGCAGAGGTAGAGCCAGGGCGAGAAGTTCTCCGCGTCCACCAGGGGCGCGCCTCCCGCCACACGCAGCACAAAGCCAGCCGCAATTGCCATCACGTCCAACAAGACGATATTTTTTAGATAAAAGGAGTAGGTCAATTGCAGTCCCAAATACCCAACTAAGATGAGCGCAAAACGGGGCGAGAGCAACACTCCTAAAACGAGCGCCAGCAAGGCGATGAGCACTGCCCCGTTACGCGCAAATTTCGGGTGCAATGTGCCAGCAGGGAGAGGACGCTGTTGTTTGCGTGGATGTTGGCGATCTTTCTCAATATCCACCAGATCATTGAGCGTGTAAACCACGCCGGAGACCAGGCAGAAGAGCAAAAACCCGAATATGCTCCGCCCTAGGTAATAGGGATTGAAGATCTTCACGTCAAAGGCGAGCGCGGCGAAGAGTAACACATTCTTCGTCCACTGTTTGGGGCGCATGGTCTTGAATAAGGCTGCAAGTTGGTTCATGGATGGGGACTCCTCTCCAGGCTGTTAGTGGCGGTATGATACCAGAAGCATTGTGAGGAGCAAGAGAGCGAAAAGGCGAGAAGGCGAGAAAGCGAGGAAGTGGGGAAGAGACAGTAGCCAGTAAATAGTAGACCGATGATCAGCAGAGGGGGGGGAATGCCATTCGCCATTTGCAATTTGCTGATTTGTCACTTTGCGCGTTTCTCGTCTCCTAAATCTATGCTAAACTCTACTAATTATCATTTACCCTGGAGGGTTATCCATGAAATTGAATTACAAACGCACTTTTCTCATCGGCTTTGGGTTTTTCGGTACCAGTGTATTATGGACGCTTTACAATGCCTACGTGCCCATCTTCTTACAAGCCGGCAATCCCAACTTCGAGGCCCCTGGCGAACTAGGGTTCGGCTTTGGAGCCGGGCTAACCGGGGTCATTATGACCTTAGATAATGTCGCTGCCTTCTTTCTCCTCCCGCTGATCGGCATTTGGTCCGACCGCGTCTGGACCCGCTGGGGACGGCGGATGCCTTTCATTCTAGTTCTCGCTCCCATCTCTATCCTCGCCTTCATCCTCATCCCCCTAACCGTCGGTATGATCCCGCCAGAATTGAGCGGCCAAGCCGGGGAGTTAAGCACGCAACTATCCCTATTTATGGTGGCCGTGGGCGTCTTCTTGCTGGCGATGGCCGGCTTCCGCACCCCCGTCGTCGCTCTGATGCCGGATCTCACCCCCAGCCCGTTGCGTTCGCAGGCCAACGGCATTATCAACCTGATGGGCGGTATGGGAGCTCTCGTCGCCACGTTGGGTAGCAATACCCTTTACCAGATGGGACGCATCTCACCTTTTATCTTCGGCGGCGGGCTGATGATAGTGGCGATCTTGCTTCTCTTCATCTTTATCAAGGAACGCCAAACCTTTGAGGCCACCTCGGGATCGGAAGAAGAGGGCTGGGACGCACTGCGCGGCATCAAGCGCATCTCCCCGGAAGCTCGCCGCAGCCTAGGATTCCTGATGCTGGCGATTTTCTGCTGGTTTGTGGGGTATAACGCCTTAGAGACCTTCCTCTCCTCTTACGGCGTCAGCGAGCTAGGGATGAGCACGGGACAAGCCCCGCTTCTAACTGGCGCCGTGGCGCTCGCCTCCTTAGCCTTCGCCGTACCGGCCGGCTATCTATCGGGGCGGCTGGGACGCCGCAAAACCATCATGGCGGGACTGATTATTTTCTGCACACTGCTGCTAGCCCACTACTTTATCCGCAATGCCACGTTGATCTGGGTCGTCTTGATCGTTGGCGGAATTGCCTGGGCGCTGATCAATATCAACTCGCTTCCTATGGTCGTTGATACCGCCGCCTCCAATGCCGACTTAGGCACTTACACCGGCCTTTACTACCTCGCCTCACAGCTGGCCGCCGTCGTCGGCCCCATCACCAACGGCTATATCGTGGAATGGGGCGGCGGTGATTACAACCTAATCTTCCTGGTCGCGCCGGCCTTCTTTTTAATCGCCTTCCTCTGCATGTTAGGCGTGACGCGGGGAGAGGCGGTTGAGCAGTAGACAGGAGGACAAGAGGCAAGGGGCTGGCGGCTTCACCTGAAAAAACCATGAATTTCACCGCAAAGGTGCGAAGGCGCAAAGATTTGAAAATTAACCTTCAGGAAACTAATTTTTTTACTTAACGGCTTTGCGTCTTAGCGGCGAACTCTCTTCTCGCTTACTCGCCTTCTCGCCTTCTCGCTCACTCGCTCTACTCGCAGCAAGCGTTCTCTCCCTGCCAAGTCGCGTTTTATCTCTACCTGGGCCGCCGGGAAGGTCTCCCGCGCCAACGTGCGGACGGCATTGCCTTGTCGCTCCCCAAATTCCACCAGGAGCAAGCCCCCCGGTCGCAGCCGCGTTGATGCCTGTGCTAACAACCTGTGGATAGTATCCAGCCCTTGAGGGCCGGCAAGTAACGCTATATGCGGTTCCTCGCGCACTGATACCGGCAACAGATCCCACTCATACGTCGCCACGTAGGGGGGATTGCTCAACAAGAGTTCCAACGGCCCGGCCAACGGTGCCAGCAAATCGCCTTGCACGAAACTAAGCCGTCCCGTGACTCCGTGGCGCGCCGCATTAGCGCGCGCCACCTGGAGCGCGGACGGGGAGATATCCGTGGCCGTCAGCCGGAGCGCTGGAGCGCGCACGGCCAGCGTGGTAGCAATGCAGCCGGAGCCGGTGCCCACCTCCACCGCCCGCTGGCATGGATGTATATCTAGCCACGCCAACGCCTCGTCAACCAACAGCTCCGTCTCCGGGCGCGGAATAAGCACCGCCGGAGTCACGGCAAAATCGAGGCCGTAGAACTCCATTTTGCCGGTGATGTAGGGGAGCGGCTCGCCAGCTACCCGCCGGCGCAACAACTCATTGTAGTTCTGCGCCTCTGCCGAGGTAAGCGCATGCTCTGGATAAGTTAGCAAGGAGAGACGTTGGCAATGTAAAAGATGAGCTAACAACAGCTCCGCCTCCCGGCGCGGCGCGGCTGTCGCAGAGCGCAGTTGCGCGGTTCCGTAGTTTATAATCTCTTGCCTGGTAAGAAAGCTAATGTTTGCGGGGTTAACCATCGGCTATCACCTCGTCAGAAAACTAAAAAGCGGGAGCTCGTTTACAAGCTCCCGCCGCAGTGGGTACTATCTTTTTACCTAATTTTCTTGCCGGAAACGTTGCTCCAACCGTTCTAACATCTCCGCCGCCTCCACCAACTTATCTAGCGGATTCTCAGTACCGGTGAAGTACCGATAATCGCAGGGCATAATATCCAACCGCTGCGTCAACTGTTGGTGATGCTCGCGGAGTGTCTGAGTCGAAATTCCATACGCCGTACTGATTTTATCCAACGAGATCTCGTGCAGATTGACCTTGCGGGTGGTATAATCCACCGCTGCGGCCCAAGTCGCCGGTTTGGGGATACGCAAGAGCTCCTCCCCTAACGTGATGCGGTACTCCATCCACATTTGGATAGCGGAGCCAATAACATCCAATGGTAAACTTGCGGCTTGCATCTGCTCGGTCAGCACTTCTTCCACCGGGTCCATTCCGCTGGCAAATAGCTGTTCGACGCGCTCTGCAACCTCCGAATTAGGCGCCAAACGCAGATAATTAGCCAACGCTCGCAACGCCCGATCAAAATCACCGGCGCGCGCCAACGCTTGGGCCAAATTCATGTGATAGGCAGCCTCGCTGGGCATGAGTTGCACCGCAGATTGTAGCTTCTCCACCGCCTTATCCACATCCCAGCGCCGATAGGCGACCAGCGCCTCTTGATAGATTTCTGCTGCTTGCTTTCGATTAGTTGTACGCGCTCGAGCCGCTCCCATTTGCTACCTCCACTCACTTACTCGTCTGGGATAAAATATTATTTAGTGATTATAGCACCGTCTTTTGGCCTGCCAAGAAGAATTCAAGCAGTTAGACGACCTGAACTTTACAAACCGACCAAACTGAGTATACTGCCTCTCTGCTATATTTTAGAGAAGCGAAAATTCAGGTGGAGGGAAGTACGATGAGAGAAGATCAGATCAAAGAAGTGATGCCGCGCAAAAGCGTGCAGATAACTTTGCCGGATGGACGTACTTTCGAGGGCCCTTGGGGAACGTCACTGAAGCTATTTCTACAACACGCTTATCCGGAGCGCGAAGTTCCCTTGATGGCGGCACTGGTAGACGGACGCCTCAGCGAATTAGTAACCGAAGTTGAGCGTGATTGTGCTGTTACCCCGATTGACCTCTCTGACTCTGATGGGGTGCGCATCTACCGGCGGTCATTGGCCTTCGTCTTTATGACGGCTTGGCATAACCTCTTTCCAGAGATAGAACTCTTTATTGATTACTCGCTCCCCTTTGGCGGTTATTTCTGTGAGATACGGGAGCATCCCGCACTGACCGCTGCTCAGATCAAAAACCTGGAAATAGAAATGCAACGTTTAATAGCGGCAGATCTGCCCATCCACCGTGAGCCAACCCCCATTGAGGAAGCCCTGGAAATTTTTCGGCAGCGTGGGGAGCTAGACAAGGTCGCCCTCTTTCAGCCCCGGGCCCAGGACAGCTACAAAAACACTCTACGCATGTACAATCTAACCGGCTACCGGGACTACTTCCACGGTTACATGGTCCCCTCCACCGGACACCTCCGTTATTACCGGCTCTTGCGCTGGAGCAATGGCCTGATCCTCCAATTCCCGCGCCGTCACGAGCCTACCCTTCTTCAGGAACTCCGTCGTTCGCCGCAATTATTGAGCGTTTTTCGTGAATATGGGCATTGGCTTCGTCTGCTGGGAGTAGAAAATGTGAGCGAATTGAACGCTCATATCCAAGAAAATAAATTACGGCGGATTATTTTGATCTCTGAGGCATTGCATGAACAGCGAATAGCCGCTATTGCGCAGGAAATCTTTTCGCGGCGCAGCCAGGTGCGCTTAGTGCTGATCGCTGGCCCATCCTCATCCGGAAAGACAACTTTCTCCAAACGGTTAGCCGTGCAACTATTAGCCCACGGACTGCGCCCGTTCGCGTTGGAATTAGACAACTATTTTGTTAACCGCGAAGATACCCCCCTGGATGAGGACGGAGAGTACAATTTTGAGGCTCTGGCAGCATTGAACGTGGAACTGTTCAACGAACATCTGCAGGCCCTGATGCGCGGGGAGCAGGTGCAGTTACCGCGTTTTGATTTCAAGGAAGGCCGCCGCCAGCCAGGTAAGGTAGTGCAGCTGCGGCCAGAGCATATTATCATTGTGGAAGGGATCCATGGGCTAAACCCCCAGCTGGTCCCCTCAATCCCCACCTCCAGCACGTTTCGTATTTTCGTCTCGGCTCTCACCCAACTGAACCTAGATCGGCATAGTCGGGTACCCACCACGGATACCCGACTTATCCGGCGCATTGTGCGGGATGCGCGCACGCGCGGCTATGATGCCGTGGACACCCTCTCTCGCTGGGATAGTGTGCGCCGGGGCGAGAAAGAGTACATCTTCCCTTATCAAGAAAACGCTGATCTGATGTTTAACTCGGCTCTGGTCTACGAGCTGGCAGTGCTGAAGCCTTTTGTGGAACCGCTGCTGCTACAGGTCGATCGTTCTCTCCCCCAACGGGTGGAAGCCAAACGTCTCTTGTCCTTCCTCCAATGGTTCTCTCCAGCGGATATGAAGTTAGTGCCGGAAAATTCGCTCCTGCGTGAGTTCGTGGGGGGACTAGCCCTGCAAGACTTCCAATGGGACTAGAAAACCATGCAACTTTGCCCTAGCTGCGGCGCCGAGCTAACATCCGCCAGCCTGCCCTGCCCAGAGTGTGGCAACTCTCTGGCTTCACCCAAAGAAGAGAAACCTGACGAGCTGCGACATCCCTGGGTGCGCCAGCTATTGTGGATAACGATAGCCTTGCTACTCCTGATTGGCTCCTTAGCCAGCTCCGCTTACCTCGGGTTACACTCTGGGGAACGTGACCGGGAGGCCACCCGGCAGGCCGTCGTGGAAAAACATTATCAGAACGGCGTGCAGGCTCTCAATGCAGGGCAATATGAGCTGGCGCGAGCTAATTTTCAATATGTACTCAAGTTAGAGGCGGCTCACGCGCTCTCCCAGCAAGGGTTGGCGGAGAGTAACTCCCGACTGGCAGCCAAACCGACGCCCACTTCCGCAGCCCAACAATCGCTAGCCGAGCAACAAGCAGAGCAATTAGCCCAGTTGTGGACGCAAGCTGCCACCGCTTACCAAGCGGAGGAATGGTCCCCGGCGGCCAGCACCTTGACCCAGTTGCGCGCGCTGGATGCGGAATATCGTCCCGCAGAAGTGGAAGAGCTGCTCTTTACCAGCCTCTACAATGCCGGCAAGTCATATTTAGAGGCTGACAATCTAGAGCAAGGTATCTTCTACTTAGATCAGGCCATCGCCTTACGTCCCTTAGAAGCGGATCTGGTCAACCGCCGCAATCTGGCCGCCCGTTATCTGGCCGCGCTGGGTTTCTGGGGCGTGGATTGGGAAGAGGCCATCGCCGCCTTTGCAGACCTTTGCGCCGTAACGCCCAACTACAAAGATGTCTACTCGCGCCTCTACCGCGCGCACGTCGCCTATGGAGATCAGCTGGCAGAGGAAGGCGAGTTCTGTCCGGCTGAGATAGCTTACTCGGAGGCCCTGCGTCTGGTAAAAGACGCAGAGTTGGAAGCCAAACGCGCTACTGCCGCGCAAACCTGTCTCTTAGCCACCCCCGTACCGCGCGAGGGCGCGCAACCGGTGCTCACCCCCCAGGCCATCCCCGGCTTCACCGTGGGACGCCTGGCCTATCCCATCTACGCTAGCCCACGCGCCACCTACGACCTCTACGCGCTCTATGCCAACGGACGTATTCTGCCGGTTGCCCAAAACGCCGATCATCCCTGGTGGGAAAAGAACACCGGCCGGCTGATCTACCGCGACCGCACAAGCGCCACCATCTCCATGGTCTTGCCCGAGGAGGGAATTCCCCAACAGCTAACCTCCCCCGACGGGCGCGCCTGGCCGACCCTCTCCCCGGACGGGCAACGGATGGCCTACGCGGCCCCAAATGCCCAGGGCGTCTGGACGATTTACCTGGCGAACACCTACGCCAGCGAGCAACCTCAAGCCCTGGCTCCGGGTTGGTCACCGGCCTGGAGCGCTACCGGGCAATTAGCCTATACCGGCTGCGAAACTGGCGAGGAGCAATGTGGCATCATCATCGATAACCCGGATGATGACCAACCGGGCACGCGCCTCACCAATAGCAGGGACGATACCGCCGTCAGTTGGTCACCGGCCGGCAACCTGCTGGCCTACATGACCAACATCACCGGCAACTGGGACGTAATGCTCTTAAATCCTGACGGCGGTGTCTCCCAGTTCACCTATGAGACCTCTGACGAGGGTCTGCCCGCCTGGGCGCCTGACGGCAGTGGGGTGGCTTTTGTCAGCAACCGTGGCGGGACATGGGCCATTTACGTGGCAGATACTCAGGGCAAGAACGTGCGCCGTATCTTAGACCTGGGGGTTGAAATGCCGGCTTGGGACGATCAACGGCTCTCCTGGTCGCCTTGACGTAAACCCAAAAGCGGGTACCATTACTAAAGTTGACGGGGCGTAGCGCAGCTTGGTTAGCGCGCACGGTTTGGGTCCGTGAGGTCCGCGGTTCGAATCCGCGCGCCCCGACTTACAATGCACCAAAGTGCGCACGGATAGGGGGAAACCTCTAGCCGTGCGCACTCTGGTTTTAGTGTATCCCCAAACTGAGGGAGCTTGTACCGGTCTCCCGACCACGCCACCCCTCGCTTCCTCGCCTCCGCGCTTTCTCGCCTTCTCGCTCATTCGCTCAATCCTCCCCTCGTTTCCCTTGACTTCTAGCGTGTCTTGTCACATACTACATGTAAGCGAACGGGGCGCTCCGGAGCAATGAGCGTCAACTCAATGCGTCTGCGCCGCAGGCGGTTACGGGAAAACGCGCTTGCAGAGAGCTTCCTGGCAGAGGTGTTCACGCCGCAGCCGCGCGCCCGGCGCCTCCGCCTAATTGCTCAATGAAGCCGACCCCGGGGCTTCGCCCCGGCTGCACTGCGCTCCAATAGGAGGAGTTTATCGTTGAGGGAGATTGGAAGGAGGTAAACCGAATTCGACAAGAGGGGAAGATGAAGAACCGATAGAGGAAAAGGCAACGGAGGCATACCACATAAGTTCCTAGACGTGGCTAGTATAACAAAATAGGTAACTAACAAGAACAGGAGGAACAAGATGAAAATTAGTTAGTGTCTTAAAGTATTCGCCACCGCTATAAAAAGGTGAGATAATGAGGAACCCACCGCAGCCTATACAGGAGGTTCCTCATGCAAATAGCAAAACGTGAAGCCCAAATATTACGCATACAAGCAGCCAGTTTTCATCCCCAAATGAGTGCCACCCTGGCCCAGAAAATCAGAGCCCAGGTGATTTCCACCGTGCGCCAGACCTTAGAGCTGGCTTTGATAGAAGAATTGTTGGCCGCCAGAGCCCAGCTGCCGACGTCTCCGCGGCGGTCGGGTTACTATTCGCGGATAGTGAACACTCAATATGGGCAGATTGTGGACCTGCGGGTTCCCAAACTGCGTTCAGGCAACAAAGAACGGGTCTGGCAAATTCTAGAGCGACATGAAAAAAACGTAGTTGGACTGTTGGCTTATGCTAGTTATTTGTATGTGATGGGGTTATCCCTGCGCGATTTACAAATGGCCCTCTATTTTCTACTAGGCACCGTTTTGTCCACTACCGCCATAAACCGAGTAACTCTGAAAGTCCAAAAACGCTTAGACGCCGAACGATTATGCCCAATAACCTCCACTCCCCAGGTCTTAATTGTGGATGGAGTATGGGTCAAGGTGCAATACACCTTGGACGAGTTCATGATAGATCAAGCCGGGCATAAAAGACAGCAACGGCAGGCCCAAGACCGCGTGCTGCTCGCGGTAATGGCGGTGCGGGCGGATGGCTCTCACTACATCCTGCACTATGAAATCGCTGAAAATGAAGATGAAGCGGCTTGGAAAACGCTACTAGGCCAGCTCCTTGAGCGCGGTTTGAATCCGTCAGCCGTCCAGTTAGTGGTTAGTGATGGTACTCCCGGATTGTTAGCCGCCATGGCAGAGCACCTCCCGCAGGCCCAGCAGCAGCGGTGTATCACGCATAAAGTGCGGGGGATGCGCCGCTATCTGGCCTACCAGGATTTACCGGAGACTGATGCCACCGGCCAGCGGCTGACGGCAAAGCAAGCTAGGCAACAACGCTGGCGTCAACTAAAAAAGGAGGCTTATGCTATTTATGAGGCGCCCTCTTTAGCGGCAGCCCCAGTCCAATTACAGGAGTTTGTCAAGCGCTGGCAATCCGTTGAACCCCAGGCCCTCCATGCCTTTCAGTGGGGCTTGCAACGCACCTTCACTTTCTATAATTTTGATAAAAAACTATATCCAGCGATTAGAACCACCAATTTGCTGGAACGTTTCTTCCGCGTATTCCGCACTAAGGCGGACGAAATTGGGGCTTTTCCCAATGAAACCAGTTGTTTGACTTTATTTTTAGTGGTCGTCAATTTTGACCACGCCAAACATGACCGTTTTCTAGTGGCGAATACTTCGTGACACTAACAAAGTTGCAACCTTTAACCTGCAACTTCTACCTTCCATCGTATTCCCAACCTCCCCAAGACCTCGTCCAACCTTTGGTCTTCCATCTGATCACGAAATGCATCACCAGACCGGCAAGCGGTACTCCGAGCACCCAGATCCAAAACCATGGACCTCCATGCAGTATAAAAATGAGACCAATGTACAGAGTCCACTTGGTGATCCTAAACCAGAGAGGCTGTGTATCTTTGGCGAACATGACCTCAAATTCTCTTTTGATGACTGCTTTCATTTCTTCCTCCAATTGGCGCCAACGTGTACGAACGCGGCAGCTTCACTGCTGCGAAGGGACAATGTTTTGCGCAACTCGCACAAGCACTCCCCTCCGGTCTACATTCCATAGCGGCTGCGGCCTCGTCACGCAGAATGCCTTTGCGCACCAGATAGCCAATCATCCCCTCCAGCGCGCTCCGCTCAACGCCCAGCTTCTGGCCGAGTTCATTGATGCTGATGCCGCCGGCGGCCGATTCAAATTCATTCAAGATACATTGTAGCATATTGTTTTATCCTCCTCAAGCACAAAGTTAAGCGGGGCCTCAGACAAGCTGGCCCCGCTTAACTGGCATATATTCCTACTGCTATCCCAATCCCAGCAACCTGCCTCCCTGAAAGATGACGAACGCCATCAGCCAGGCTAGCGCCAGCTGACCAAAGACACCGCTGCGCATCCGCTGTCCGCCACGGATGGCGGTCAAGCGCACATCTTCTCCGGGAGAGGCCATTGCTAATGTCATCATTGCTGCTCCTTTCACGCAGATATCTCGACCTTGATGTTGCTGGCCTCGGACTTACGCAGCGAGAGGCTATATCCCTTGACGGTGAATTCAACGGGGTCGCCCAGGGGAGCTACGCGCACCACTTTCACTTCGCTGCCAGTCACCAGCCCCATATCCAACATACGCCGTTTGACTGGCCCCCGGCCACCCACATGCACGATGACGCCGCGCTGCCCGACCTTTAACTTGTGCAACGGTATCTGCCTACTTTTTGTCTCTACCATTTCTACTTCCTCCTCTAAAATTGATGGTTGTAGCTCATCCGCGGCAAGTTTACTCTTCTCAGCTAACTCCACCTTTATATTTTCACCTAGCGACCGCGCCAGCGAGATATGCGCCCCTCCAACTCGCACCAACAAGCTCTCCTCCGCCGTTGCCAGCACCGTAAAGCGTGCTCCCGGCCGCAGCCCCCGTTCGGCCAAGAAAGCGCGCGCCGCCACGTTCACATCGCAACGAGCCACGTGACCACCCTGTCCCGCCGAGAGTTTTGTCAGCGAGAGCAATACCCGTTCTGCCAGGCTGCCGTCAATCCTGGGGATCGGTTCCCCGCTGGGGTTGACCGCCGGGTATGCCAAAAAAGCGTCCAGCCGATCAGCGAGCAGCGGAGAGGTGACATGTTCCAACTGGCAGGCGGTCTCGTGGGACTGGTCGTAATCGAAGCCCAGCTTCTCCACCAGGAAGACCTCCCAGAGCCGGTGGCGGCGGAGGATGTAATAAGCTCGCCGCTCCCCTTCCGCCGTGAGCGATGCTCCTTTGTATGGCCGGTAAACCACCAACCCGTGATCCTGCAATTTGCGACACATCTCATTGACCGAAACTGAGGAAATAGTGAGAGTATCCGCCAGTTGCGAGAGCGGCACGGGCTGCGCCCCCTCCCGCAAGCGGGCGATGGTGACCAAATACATTTGCATACTTTCGCTGAGTGAAACCATTGACGCTGCGGACATTATATAGCACCCCTAAAACTATGCGTACTTATTCTTTAGGCACGCCTAATTATATAGTACGAGTCCTAATTTGTCAAGACAAGCGGGAGAGCGAAAGAGCGGGCGGGCGATAAAGCGAGGGCCAGCCCCGTTTACGGGGCGTAGCTCCATAGCCCGTGGTCTTCAGCCACGAGCGTTAGTCCACGCAGGTGGACTTCGCAATAGTAACCGCGACTTCAGTCGCCAGGCAAGCGAGAGAGCGAAAGAGCGAGAGCTTAGCCGTGGCTGGCGGTTAAAACCGCGCCTACGGGTACGAAGTCGCCCTACGGCGACTAGTCCGCGTAGGTGGACTTGGCAACGGTAGCCGCGACTTCAGTCGCCAGGCGAGTTTCTGCTGCGCGGGGATTACAATCCCCGCCAATGCCGCCAGCCGGGCAACTTGCCAAACCCCAGTTGGATGATAAAGTTCCGGGGGGTGTAAGGGGGATTCTGTAAAGAGAGCACGTCCACTTTTCCCCACAAATTAACCGCCGAACAGTAAAAAGTCCCCCTTCTGATGTACACAAAACCACGGAAATGCTACCCCCACGCAACCACCTGGGTTTTGAAGCGGACTTAAGACTTTTAACTTGCGACTTTAGACTTATTTTCAGAGGAGAACTTAGCAAATGAAGAGAGATATCGAGCAACTGGTAACGCAATTGACGTTGACGGAGAAAGCCACGCTCTGCACCGGGGCGAACGCCTGGCAGACGGTGGCGGTGGAGCGGTTGGGAATTCCCGCCATCACGGTTTCTGATGGGCCGCACGGGGTGCGGCGGGTGACGGAGATGATGAGCAACGAGAGTCACCCCGCGACCTGCTTCCCGACCGCTTCCGCGTTGGCCGCCAGCTGGGATGTAGAATTGCTCCAACAGCTAGGGCACGCGCTGGCCGAGGAGTGTCTGGCTTTGGATGTGGATATTCTGTTGGGGCCAGGCAACAATATGAAGCGCTCGCCGCTCTGCGGACGGAACTTTGAGTACTTCTCCGAGGATCCATTTTTGAGCGGGGAGTTGGCCGCCAGTTACATCCAAGCCGTGCAGAGTTTGGGCGTAGGCACTTCGCTAAAGCACTTCGCCGCCAACAACCAGGAGTTTCAGCGCTTTGTGATTGATGCGCAGATAGATGAGCGCGCGCTGCGCGAGATTTATCTGGCCGGCTTTGAGCGCGCGGTCAAGCAGGCCCAGCCCTGGACAGTGATGTGCGCTTATAATCGCGTCAACGGCGATTACTGCTCGGAGCACGCGCGCCTGTTGAACTCGATTCTCAAAGAGGAGTGGGGCTTCGAGGGCTTCGTCGTCTCCGATTGGGGCGCGGTGCATGATCGCGTGGCCGCGCTGGCCGGCGGGCTGGACTTGGAGATGCCCGGTCCGCGCCCGGAGCGCGTGCAGCGCGTGATAAAGGCGGCCCAGGCCGGGGAATTGGACGAACAGGTATTAGATGAAGCAGTCAAACGGCTGTTGCACGTAATTTTCCAGGCCGTGGAGACGCCGAAAGATGCGCAGGGCTTCGATGTAGCAGCCCATCACCAACTGGCGCGGAAAATCGCGGGCGAGAGTCTGGTATTGCTCAAGAACGAAGGCGGGCTGCTCCCCCTTCAGGCAGGACAGAAATTAGCCCTCATCGGGAGCGCGGCGCGGGAAGCGCACTTCCAGGGCGGCGGGAGCTCCCACATCCACCCCACACGGGTGGATAGCCCCTATGACGAAATCGCGGCGCTGGCCGGAGAGGTGGAGCTACTCTTCGCACCGGGATACCAGGCGGAACCGGGCCGCGACCAAGCCTTGATTGACGAGGCGGTAAGTTGTGCGCAAGAGGCCGAGGTGGCCTTGCTCTACATCGCGCTGCCCTCCTACATAGAATCGGAGGGCTACGACCGCCAGAATATGCGACTCACCGCGCAGCAAGAAGCGTTGATCCAAGCCGTAGCCGCCGTGCAACCGCAGACCGTGGTGATTCTGAACAACGGCTCAGCGATAGAGATGCTGGAATGGATCGACCTGGTGCCGGCAGTGTTGGAAGCCTGGATGATGGGGCAAGCCGGCGGCGGGGCCATCGCCGACGTGCTCTTCGGACGGGTAAACCCCTCCGGCAAGCTAGCCGAGACCTTCCCGCTCCGGCTGGCGGACACCCCCGCCTATCTCAACTTCCCTGGCG
This sequence comes from Thermoflexia bacterium, assembly GCA_011192175.1. Lineage (GTDB taxonomy): Bacteria > Chloroflexota > Anaerolineae > B4-G1 > SLSP01 > G713. The sequence goes on along the minus strand of DUEJ01000002.1, from coordinate 2,254 downwards.
AAAACGGCGTGGTGCGCTACGGCGAGGGGCTATTTATCGGCTACCGCTACTACGACGCGCGCCAGCAGGAGGTACTCTTCCCCTTTGGACACGGGCTAAGTTATACCACCTTCGCTTATAGCCAGCTGCGTGTCTCGGCGGAAAAATTCAACGCTCCGGACGGCTTACAAATCTCCGTGGACGTGACTAACACCGGGGACGTGGCGGGGAAGGAAATTGTGCAGCTCTACGTTCACGACCAGGAATCCCGTCTGGTGCGGCCGGAGAAGGAACTCAAAGGCTTTGCCAAAGTCACCCTCGCCCCAGGGGAAACCCAGACCGTGACGTTGGAGTTGGATACGCGCGCCTTCGCCTATTACGATCCCGCCTACCAGCAATGGATCACGGAGAGCGGCGCTTTTGATATCCTGATCGGGCGTTCCTCCGCCGACATCTGCTTGCAAGCAACCGTCCAGCTAGAATCCACACAACAGCTACCTTGCATTCTCACCAGAGAGAGCACCATCCACGAGTGGCTTGCGGATCCACGCGGAGAGCAGCTCTTGCAACCACTGCTCCAGCAGGTAATTGCTCAAGCCGGCACGGAGTTTATGCGTTTTGCCGGAGATATGCCGCTGGAACCGGTCATGGCTTGGTACAGTAAGAATTTACCGGACACCCCGGAGCAAATCATCACGCAGCTCTTAGCAGAGTTAGCCAAAAGACAGTAGCGATTAGCTGTTAGCCAGTCGTCCACTTACGCGGGGGGGGTGTTATGCTCAATACCTCAAAATGCGCCCCGTCTCCGGAGCACAACTTAAGAGGGAGCGAGTGAGCGAAACCTCCTACGGAGGCTAGCCGTCCATTAGTGCGCTCGGAATGACAAGAATGCTATGCGCCTACTGATTTTCTAGTATACTTGGCTCTACACATCAACCAACATAAGGAGCTCAGATGATCAAACAATCGGCAAAACAACAATGGAAACAACCCCCCGCAATGCAAATCGACACCGAGACCACGTACCTCGTGGAGCTGGAAACTAAGAAAGGGACGATCAAGCTAGAACTATATCCTGAGCACGCTCCCTTCACCGTCAACAACTTCGTCTTTTTAGCAGAGGCCGGATTCTACGACAACGTGACCTTCCACCGCGTTATCAGCAACTTCATGATCCAAGGCGGCGATCCCACCGGAAGTGGCCGCGGCGGCCCCGGCTATCGCTTCTCAGATGAGACCCGTAACAACCCCTTGATCCACGAACGCGGCGTCATCTCAATGGCGAACGCGGGACCAAATACCAATGGAAGCCAATTCTTCATCACTCACGCCCCCCAACCCCATCTCAACGGCCGGCACACTGTTTTTGGCAAAGTCATCGTGGGGATGGGAGTAGTTGATAATATCGCCCAGGGCGACCGCATCCAAAAAGTAACCGTCAGCAAAGTCGAGTAACGGAACCGGATGGTAAGATTGACCCGCCGCGAGGTGCTAAAACTGATCGTAGCGGGTGCCGCGACTGCCACGTTTTCCCCCCTGTTGCACGCGCGCGCCCGCTATCCCACCACCGAATCGCTGCCCCCACAACCGGGAGATAATGCTGTCAGCGCGAACTGGACTTGGATAGGCCGCGCCATCTACCGCGTCACCTTCTATGCGGAACCCGCGACCTCCTCCGAGCGGCTCACTACCCGCAACCGCGATGAGGGTTTTCAACTCCTGAAGCGCGTACATGCTCCGCGCAGCGCACACAACGACCTCTGGTATCAGACCCCTCTGGGTTACGTGCATTCCGCCTGGGTGTTGCCCGTGCGCGTCTACCCGCCGCAACCCTTCATCCCCAATGTGGGCGAGTGGGGTTTCTGGGGACAGCTCTCACAACTTTATAGCGCCGCGCGCACCGCGCCCCATCCCCAGGCCGCCAAAAAATACCGGTTAATCGGCGGCACCGTCTATCACGTGGTGGACGCGGTAACGGACGAGGCCGGCACTGGCTGGTATAAGATAGTGGATGATTACCCTCCCCGGCAGATCAACTACGAGTGGGTCTTGGCGCGCGATCTGCGCCGCATTCCCCGCGCCGAGATAGCCCCCATCCATCCTTTTATCGGCAACAAACGGTTAGAGGCTAATCTCACTGCCCAACGGCTCACCTGTTACGAGGGCGACGAGCTCATCTATACCACCGCCTTCGCTTCGGGGCTAGCCGCGACCGCCACTGGTCGCGGGGAAAAGTGTGTGCTGCTCAAACAAGCCTCACGCCACATGTGCGACT